>CAYTYU010000026.1:0-21635 GCA_964440815.1 uncultured Chitinophaga sp. | reverse complement strand
GCCACCGCGCGCGAGGTGCACGGCGCGCACGAGGTGGACACGTCGCTCTTCGAGCGCCTGCGCGCGCTGCGGCGAGAGCTGGCCGCGCAGCGCGGCGTGCCGCCCTACGTCATCTTCAGCGACGCGACGCTCCTGGAAATGGCCGCACGCAAGCCGGCGACGCTCGCGGAGCTGTCGTCGGTCAAGGGCGTGGGCGAGAAGAAGCTCGCCGACCTCGGCGAGACCTTCCTCGCGGCGATCACGTCAGGTTGAGCTCGATCTCGATCGTGCCGTTGATCTTGTCCTGGCGGATGCCGACCTTCTGCTCGCGCGCGAGCTCGAGCATGGCCAGGAACATGCCGATCGCCTCGCCACGGGTCTTCCCGGAGAACACGTCCTGCAGCGTCATGCGCTTCTCGGGCGCGCGCTCGAGGCGGTCGACGAGGTCGGCCTGGTGCAGCGAGATCGGCGTGTCGTCGTACTCGACGCGGTGGTCGCCGACGCGCGAGAGGTCGATCCCCGCGACGATGCGCTCGTAGGCGTCGATCAGGTCCAGGATGTGGACGTCCTCGAGGTCGAGGTCGCGCCCGTCGCCCTCCTCAGCCGGGGCGCCGCGTCCGGTGACGGCCCAGCGCTGGGCGTGCTGCGCGCGCAGGCGCGCGAGCTCGTCGGCGGCGCTGCGGTAGCGCTGGTAGGCCATCAGCTGCTTGACGAGCTCGAACCGGGGGTCGGTCTCGTCGAGGGCGCCCGCGCCGGCGCCCTCGCGCTGCGCGAGCTTCTCGGCCGGCGCGAGCGTGCGGCTCTTGATCTCGACCAGCGTGGCGGCCATCACCAGGAACTCGCCGGCGACGTCGATGTCGATCGAGTCGAGCTGCTTGAGGAACGAGAAGTACTGGTCCGTGATCTCGTGGATCGGGATGTCGGCGACGTCGACCTCGGCGCGGCGGATCAGGAAGAGGAGGAGGTCGAGCGGCCCCTGGAAGCCGTCGAGCCTGACCTGGTAGTCGTCCTGGAGCGCCATGGACAGTGAGCGTACCGCGCGCGAGGGGTAGACTCACGCCATGACCGCGCCGAAGGCAACGCCCGACCGTGCCGCCGCCGACCGGGGCGCGCCCGACGAGGCGGCGTTCCTGCGCGAGGCGATGCTCGCCGAGGCCGACGCCGTGCGCCGTGCCGCCGAGCGCGCGGCCGGCGAGGACGCCGGGCGCTGGAGCGCGGCGGTGGGCATGGTCGAACGCTGCACGGGCCACGTGATGGTGTCCGGCATGGGAAAGAGCGGCCTGATCGGGCAGAAGATCGCCGCCACCCTGTCGAGCCTGGGGGTCCCGAGCCACTTCACCCACCCGAGCGAGGCGATGCACGGCGACCTGGGCCGGGTGCGGCCGGGCGACGTGGCCCTCCTCCTGAGCTATTCCGGCGGCACCGAGGAGGTGGTGAACCTCGCCGCCATCCTGCGCACCGACGGCATCGCCCGGATCGGGATCAGCTGCAACCACCAGACCCACCTGGCGCGCCTCTGCGACGCGCACCTGGCGATCGGCGACGTGGTCGAGGCGTGCCCGATGAACCTGGCGCCCACGGCCAGCACCACTGCGATGCTCGCGATGGGCGACGCGCTGGCGCTTGCCGTCAGCCGCCGCAGGAACTTCCAGGCCGACGACTTCCGCCGCCGGCACCCAGGCGGCGCGCTGGGCGCGGGCCTGCGCGGCGTGACCGAGGTGCTGCGCTTCCGCGTCGGCGAGAACCTCTCGACCGTGCGCGAGGGCGTGTCCGTGGCCGATGCCCTCCGCACCACCGGCGATGGCCGGCGCGCGGGCGCCCTGCTCGTCGTCGACGACGCTGGGCGGCTGGTGGGGATCTTCACCGACGGCGACCTGCGGCGGCGCATGAACGAGCTGGGCGCGGCGCTGCTCGGGCGCCCCGTGCGCGACGTGATGACCGTGCGTCCGACCGCCCTGCCCGCCGACGCGCTGGTGCGCGACGCCGTGCAGCTGGTTCGCGAGCGACGGCTCGACGAGATCCCGGTGGTCGGCCACGACGGACAGCCCATCGGGCTGATCGACGTGCAGGACCTGGTGTCGATGAAGGTGATCGACCTCGGGGCGTGAACGCCGGCGGCTGCGACGGGAACGCCGTCAGCCCTGCGCGCGCTTCAGTTCCTCGAGCATCCGCTTCAGCGCCCGCACCCGCAGCAGGCTGCGCACGCGGGTCACCAGCTCCAGCTTGTTGACCGGCTTGGTGAGGAAGTCGTCGCAGCCGCACTCGACCGCGCGCTCGAAGTCGCCCACCTCGTGCAGCGCCGTGACCATGATGACCACGGTGTCTCGGAGCGCGGGGTTCGACTTGATCTTCTGGCAGACCTCGAAGCCCGACATCCGGGGCATCATCACGTCGAGCAGGATGAGGTCGGGGCGGAAGCGCTCAGCCACCTGCATGGCCTCGACGCCGTCGACGGCGGAGGCGATCTCGACCGGCAGCGACTCGAGGTAGGCCTGGACGAGCTCGGTGTTCTGGGGGTTGTCGTCGACCACCAGCACGCGGGAGCCGCGGATGTCGACCGGGCCCGTGCCGTCCTCGGCGAGCGCGACGGGATCGTTGGAAACGCTGTCCATGGCGGGGAATCCTACGCGAACCTCGCCGCACCGGCCCGTCAGCGGAGGATGCGCGCGAGCACCTCGACCGGGTGCAGCGCCTCGCGCCCGGCACCGTCGTGGATCTGGTGGCGGCAGCTGGTGCCGGGCGCGCACACCGTGGCATCCGCACGCGCACGCACCGCCGGCAGGACGCCGAGCTCGCCGATGCGCATCGAGAGGTCGTAGCGCTCCTGCGTGAACCCGAAGCTGCCGGCCATGCCGCAGCAGCCGGTCGCGAGCACCTCGAGGTCGGCGCCGAAGTAGCGCCGAAGGATGGCCGCGCTCGACTCCGCGCCCCACAGCGCCTTCTGGTGGCAGTGGGCGTGGAGCGCAAGCCTGCCGGGCGCGAACGCGGGCTTCGCCGGCCGCACCGGGTGCGCGTCCCAGCGGCGCTCCAGGAATTCCTCGACCAGGAAGCTCTTGCCCGCAAGCGTGCGCAGGCGTGCGCGGTCGACGCCCATGCGAAGCTCGAGCCAGTCGTCGCGGATGGCGCTCATGCAGCTGGGCTCGCACCCGACCACGGCCACGGCGCCCGTGCGGTCGACGGCAGCCATCAGCGCCTCGGCCGTGGCGCGGCACTCGCGCGACGCCTCGGCAAGCATGCCGGTCGAGATGAGCGACCGGCCGCAGCAGCCGAGCTGCGGAAGCTCGACGCGGTATCCGAACGCCTCCAGCAGCTCGATGGCGGCCTGACCGACGCGCGGCTCGTTGTACATCGTGAAGCAGTCGGGGAACAGAACCACCGCCGGGGCGCCGGCGGCGGCGCGGCTTCCGCGCCGCGCGTACCAACGGTCGAGCGATTCGGCATATGGCGGCATCGAGCGCCGCGGGTCGATCCCGAGCACCCACGCCTGCAGCGCGCGCACCGGGGCCAGGAGGTTGGCCAGGTTCGCCAGCGGCCAGAGCCGCGACAGCAGCCGGTTCGTGCCGCGCACGCGTCCGAAGGCGCGCGTGCGCAGCGGCACGCGGCCCGCGCGCGCGAAGCCCTGCGCGGCGTACTCGGCCTTGAGCTTCGAGATGTCGACGTTCGACGGACACTCGCTCTTGCAGGCCTTGCAGCTGAGGCAGAGGGAGAGCGTCTCCTGCACCTCGGGGCTGTTCCAGTCGGGCCTGCCGACGTCCCCGAGCTGGCCGGTGATGGCCAGGCGCAGGTGGTTGCCGCGGCCGCGCGTCGAGTGGCGCTCGTCGAGCGTGGCCTGGTAGGAGGGGCACATGGTGACGGTGCCCTGCATCTTTCGGCACAGGCCCGCGCCGTTGCACATCTCGACGGCGTGGCCGAATCCGTCCTCCTGCTCGTAGTCGAAGAACGTCTCGACCGCGGGCACGGGCGCCGGACGGCCGCCGGGGGCGATGCGCAGGTCCTCGACCGGCATGTCCTCGCGGTCGACGTCGACCTTGATGCCCGGGTTCATGATCCCCTGCGGGTCCCAGATCGCCTTGATGGCCGCCAGCGCGCGGCAGATGGGCTCGCCGAAGTATCGCTTCTGGAGCGCCGTGCGCGAGCGGCCCGAGCCATGCTCGCCGCTGAGCGCGCCGCCGTGGCGGACGACGAGGTCGGTCACCTCGCGGCCGATCTCGACCATGCGGCGCCGGTCGTCCGGGTCGGTGAGCGCGAGCATCGGGCGGATGTGCAGGCAGCCGACGCTCGCGTGCGCGTAGAAGCTGGCGCGCGTTCCGTGGCGCGCGAGGATCGCCTTGAACTCCCGGATGAAGCCCGGCAGCTTGGCTGGGTCGACCGCGGTGTCCTCGACGAAGCCGAGCGGCTTGCGGACCCCCGGCACGCCGTGGAGGAGCGGCTCGCCCGCCTTGCGCAGCTTCCACGCCTCGGCCATGCGGCGGGCGTCGACGTACTGCTCCATGGGCTGCGCAGGCAGCCGCGCGCGCAGGTCGGCGAGCTTCGCGTCGACCTCCTGCGCCGACTGGCCGAAGTACTCGACGTACATGACGGCCCCGAGCGGGCTGCCCGCCGGGCGCGGCATGAGCTCGACATAGGAGGCGTACTCGCGGTTCTCGCGGGCGAGGTCGATGATGACTTCGTCGATCAGCTCGACCGCGGCCGGGGCCGTCGCGATCATTGCGGCGAGCGCCGCCAGCGCGTCGTCCACCGTGGCAAAGCCCATGATCGCGAGCCCCTTCGCCTTCGGCGTCGGCACCAGCTTCAGCTCGGCGCCGACCATGGTGCAGAGGGTGCCCTCGGAGCCGCACACCAGGTGCGCCAGGTTCACCCGGTCGAACGTGCCGGGGGTCGAGCGCTCGAGCTGGTCGAGGAAGAGGTCGAGGTTGTAGCCGTCGACGTGGCGGAGGATCCGCGGGAAGCGCGCGCGGATCTCCTCGCGCAGCGGCAGGACCACGTCGCGCATGCGCTCGGCGATCCGGCGCTGGGCAGGGTCGCGCTCGCACGCGCCCTCGGCCAGGCGTTGGACCGTGCCGTCGGCGAGCACCACGTCGAGGGCGTGCAGGTTCTCCACCGTGCGCCCGAACATGATGCTGCGCATGCCGGCCGAGTTGTTGCCGATGGCGCCGCCCACCGCGTTGTGGCTCGAGGTGGCCGGGTCGGGCGCGAACATCAGCCCGAGCGGTGCCAGCTCCATGTTGAGCCGCTCGATGACCACGCCCGGCTCGACCCACGCACGCCGGCCCGCCGCGTCGACCGAGATCACCTTGCGGCAGTGGGCGCCGAGGTCCACCACCACCGCGGCGTTCACCGTCTGCCCGTTCAGGCTCGTGCCGCCGCCGCGCGGCAGCACGGGCACGCCGTTGCCGGCGCACCACTGCACCACGCGCACCGCCTCGTCCACGTCCTGCGGCACCACCGCGAGGATCGGGTCGACCTGGTAGATGCTGGCGTCGGTGGCGTAGAGCAGCCGCTCCGCGCGCGAGGCCCGCACGTCCCGACAGCCAAGCGAGGCGAGCGCACCGGCGATCCGGGCGCGCGCCTCGCTGTGGCGACCGTCGAGCTGCGGGAGCGGGATCACTTCGTGCCGAGCGCCTTGTTCACGTCGGCCGCCAGCGTCTCCGCCATGTTGGCGCTGTAGCCCATGTGCGAGGCGACCAGCTTGCCGTCGGGACCGATCACGATGCAGGCGGGGATGCCCTTGAAGCCGTACTGCTCGATCAGCTTCGCCTCGGGGTCGAGGGCGACCTGCATCGAGTACTTCTGCTTCTCCCACCACTCGCCGACCTTCTTGCGCAGGGCCTCGCCCTTCTCCTGCTCCCAGACGTTGACCGGGAGCACGACGACCTTGTCGTTGGACTTCATGTCGTCGGCGAACTTCTGCAGGAGCGGCAGCCCCTTGCGGCACGGGCCGCACCAGGTGGCCCAGAAGTCGATGACCACGACCTTGCCCTTCATGGCGGCGAGGTCGATCGTCTTGCCGTCGAGCGTCTCGAGCATCGAGACGGGCGCGGCGTCGCCGACCTTGACCTTGGTCTCGGGCTCCTCGGCCTCGGGCGGCGCGGCGAAGAGCTCCTCGACGCCGGACGCCGCGGTGCGGGTGCCGGCGTTGAAGGCGATCGGGGCCTTCGGGGCGCCGAGCACCGGGTTCAGCGCCACGTCGAAGCCGATCTTGAACTCAGCGGGCAGGCCTTCCGGCGTGAACACGACGGACACGCCCTTCACCATGCTCGACTTCGGGTCGAGGCTCACCACGCCGTCGGCGCCGTTGGTGCCGATCAGCACTTCCTGCATGCCGCCGCGCTCGCGGAAGCCCTTGACGGCCATGCCTTCCATCCCGCCGAGGGCGAAGGCCTCGACCACCGGGCGGCCAGGCAGCGGCTGGCGCAGCGCCAGGTCCGGCGCCGGCAGCGAGAACCCGGGCAGCAGCTCGCCAAGGGTGGCGTGCGCGTTGGTGGCGATCTTCTTGGTGAGGTACTTGTCGGCCGGCTGGTCGGGCACGAAGTAGACGCTGTCGCCGACGGCCATGATCTGCAGGCTGCCCATGCGCACGTCCATGTCGTTGCCCTTGCCGAAGGCCATCTCGATGGTCTCGTTCTGCTCGCCGTCGGGCATGCGCACGGTGATGGCGGCGCGATCGGTCATCTCGGGCGCGGCCTGGTAGGCCTTCTGCGCCGCGTCGAGCGCCGCGGTGCCCTTGGCCACCTGGTCCGCGCCCTTCTCGGCGTCGGTCCAGCCCTCGGCGGGGCTCTTCACCGAGGACTTGGGCAGGCCCGCCGGCGCGGCGGGAGCGACGGCATTCGCGGGCGCGTCGGCGCCGTCCTGCGCGAATGCCGGGGCGGAGAGGGCGAGGACGAGGCCGGCGGCGGCCGTGACGTGGGTGCGCATGGAAGCTCCTGGCAACGAGTCCCGCATGCGGTCACGTCCGCGCGTCGGGCTCGGCGGGAAAGTGTACGCACGCCGAGGCCGCCGCACGGGCAAGCGACGGGGCCAGTTCCGCCAGCGGTTCCAGCACGAACGCCCGCGCGTGCATCCGCGGGTGCGGCACGGTGAGGCCGGGGACGTCGATCGCCGCCGGGCCGCCCGGGACGGCGTCGCCCCACGCCAGGAGGTCGAGGTCGAGCGTGCGCGGGCCGAAGCGAACCTCCTGCGTGCGGTCGCGGCCGCGCTCGCGTTCGATGGCCAGGAGCGCCGCGAGCAAGACGCGCGGGGCGAGCGTCGTCTCGATCTCCGCGACGGCGTTCAGGTACGGCCCCTGGCCCGGCGGCCCGACGGGGTCCGTCTCGTGGATCGACGATCGGCGCACGCGCTGCACTCCGGGCACGCGCACGATCGCGTCAAGCGCGTACGCGAGATGCGCTGCACGGTCGCCGACGTTGGAGCCGAGCGCGACCCACGCAACCACGGGTGCGCACGGCGGCACGTCCGGATCGATCGGCCGCGGAGCGGTCCGGCTCACGCACGCTCCCAGATGAGGGGCGCGTCCTCCCCGCGGAGCGTCCAGCGCGCCAGCTGGAGCGCCGCCTTCGCGGCACGGTCGCGCACGATGTCGCGCGGGCCGGGGAACTCGAAGCGGCGCACGCGCGTCTCTCCGGTCGCGGCGTCGTGCACGGCGATCCAGACGGTGCCGACCGGCTTGCCCTCGACCGCGCCGCCAGGACCGGCGATGCCGCTCACCGCGATGCCGAGCGTGGCGCCGGCGCGCGTGCACGCGCCCGCGGCCATCGACGCCACGGTCTCCGCGCTCACCGCGCCGTGGCGCGCGAGCACCTCGGGCGCCACGCCGACCTCGGAGGTCTTGAGCGCATTCGAATAGGTGATCCATCCCCCGGGAAAGCAGTCGCTCGAGCCGGAGACCGCGGTGAGCATGCCGCCGATCAGTCCGCCGGTGCAGCTCTCCGCGACCGTGACGGTGCGGCGGCGCGCACGGCATTCGTCGAGCAGCGCCGAGGCAAGCGACGCACCGTCCGTGCCGAAGGCGTAGGGCGCGGCGATCGAGGCGCATGCCTCCGCCTCCTCGGCGGCACGTCGCGGCGCGTCCGGGCCGCGCGCCACCACCTGGATCGAGACGATCGAGCCGCTCGCCGTCGTGCCGACCGCGGGCTCGCGGTCGCGGGCCATGCGCGCGCCGAGGCGCTCGGCGAGCGAGCTCTCGCCCAGCCCGTAGGTGCCGACGGTGCACTTGGCGAGCGCCGGCGCTCCCGCGGGCCGCACGGCGGGCAGCACGTCGCCCTCGAGCATCGGCACCATCTCGCGCGGCGGACCGGGAAGGCACCACGTCCGGCATGCGCCGATCCGGGCGGCGAGCCCGGGGGCGGTGCCGCCGGGATTTCGGATCGCGCGCGCGCCGCGCGGGCGCATCGCCTGGCGCAGGTTGATGGCCGCCATCGCGCGGCCGCGGCCGGCGAACCACGCCTCGAGGTCGGCGCGCGACTGCGGGTCCTCGACCATCGGCGCGCCGCCGTCGCAGAGGTCGTTCAGCGCATCGCGCGTGAGGTCGTCGTCGGTGGGACCGAGGCCGCCCGTCGAGACGAGGACGTCGCATGAAGCGGCAAGGTCGCGCATGGCGGCCGCGATCGCGGCGCGGTCGTCGCGCACGGTGCGGTGCTCGACGACGTCGAGGCCCGCCTCGCGCAGCGCCTCCGACACCGTGCGACCGTTGGTGTCGAGCGTGGTGCCGAGGACGAGCTCGTCGCCGATCGAGAGGACCGCGGCGCGGGGGGCGTTCATCCGCCGGTCTCCCGCGAGATCGCGATCACCTCGCGCATCCGCGCGGCGACCTGCTCGGCGAACATGCGGCGCAGGACGTCCGCGGGCGAGTCGAGCGGGTTCCAGAGCCCGGCGTCGGCCCACTTGCCGCGCAGCCAGCCGTCGCGCACCGCGGCGAGGTTCGCGGGAGTGTCGAGGACGAGCGCTGCCCCGCCGGGCCCGGGCACCGCGGGCATGGCGTCGAAGGCCTCGAGCATGCGGCGAAGCTGCGGGTCGCGCGCCTCGTCGGCACGAAGCACCGAGCCGTCGCGCGGGTACGCCGGGTGCGCGGCCACCGCGGCCCAGGCCTCGCGCGCGAGCGACCGGCAGTCGATCGCCATCGCCACGAAGAGCGGCGCCACGAAGCTCCGCACGTTCGGATCCGGGTTCGGGATCGCCCGCGCGATCTCCCACGGGTCCACCTGGTCGATGAACCGCGCGCGGTCGGCCGCGTGCACGGCGCGGCTTGCGGGAATGCGGCGCAGCGCGTGCATCCGCGGGCCGCCCTCCGCGCCGACGGGGTACTGCCAGAGGCGCTGGCCCTCGGGCGAGAGGACGAACTCGATGAAGCGCCGCGCGGTCTCGGGGTGCGGTGCGCCGCGGAGCATGGCGATCGGGTCGGGGTCGATCGCGGTCATGCCGACCGGGTCCATGTAGCCCACGCGGCCGGGGGAGCCGCCGTCGGCCACCACCTGCTGCTGGTAGCGGCCGTAGAAATCGATGCAGAGGGCGATCGCCGCCTCGCCCTGCGAGACCTCGATGGGCGCGCGCGTGGCGCTCGCCGACACGCTGCGCGCGTTGGCCGCGGCGCGGCGGAGGATCGCCCATCCGCGCAGCCACCCCTCGCGGTGCAGGATGGTCTCCATGGCGGTGGCGACGCTTCCGCTCTGCGCGGGGTTCACCATGGCCACCTGGCCCTGGAGCCGCGGGTCGGCAAGCGCGGCCCAGCCCGTGGGTGCCGGCACGCCGAGGCGGTCGAGCGACTCGCGGTTCCACACGATGCCGAAGGCGCTCAGCGCCGCGCCGAACCAGCAGCCGTCCGGATCGCGCATCGGCCGGCCGCCGACGTCGTTGTCGCCATAGACCGAGGCCAGGAACGCGGGATCGAGCTCGACCGGCGCGAGCACCGACGCCGAGCGACGCTCGCCGCCGACCTCGACGGACATCGGCTTCTTCAGCTGCTCGAACTCGTAGGTGCCGCCGCCGAAGAAGAGGTCCGCGTTGCCGCCGACCGGCACGCCGTCGCGCAGCGCCGCGACGGTGCTTGCCTCCAGGATCTTCCGGATCTCGCTGGTGCCGCCCGGGGTGTTCCAGACGACGCCGGCGGGCGTGCCGAAGCGCGCCTGGTGCCAGCGCGCGAACGCCTCGCCGAACTCCTGGCGGATCTGCTCGTTGTGCGGCGTGATGACGATCACCTTCGCGGCATCGGGCGGCGGCACGGGCACGTCCCGGCGCGCGATGACCGGCACCGCGACCAGCGCCGCAAGCAGCGCCCCCAGGAACGCGCCGAGCGCCCATCCGCCCTTCATGCCCGTACCCCGAGCCCCGCGGCGATCTCGTCGCGGAAGCGCTCGGCCGCGAGGCGCACCGCGCCGGTCCAGTCGCGTTCACCCGCATCGAAGGCGTAGATCACCGAGCGGCTCGCGGTGACGATCGCCCCGCGCCCGTCGGCATGGAAGCATGGCAGCACGTCATCGACGCCCCCGCCCTGCGCCCCGTAGCCCGGCACCAGGAAGAGCTGCGCCGGCATGCGCGCGCGCAGCGCCGCGGCATCGGCGCGCTTGGTGGCGCCGACCACGGCCCCGAGGGCGCTGAAGCCGCTCGCGCCGACATGCGATGCACCTGCGGCGGCCACCAGGTCCGCCACCGCCTCCGACACCGTGCGGCCGTCGGCGAGGCGAAGCGACTGCAGCGCGTCGCCCGAGGGGTTCGACGTACGCACCAGCGCGAACGCGCCGTGGCCCGGCGCCAGGAACGGCGTGATCGAGTCGGTGCCCAGGTACGCGCTCACCGTGGTCCAGCGCGCGGCAAACGGCCCGCGCGCCGAGGCGGCGTAGTGGTCGGCGCTGACGCCGATGTCGCCGCGCTTGAAGTCGAGGATCACCTCGAAGCCGGAGTCCGCGGCGTGCGAGAGGACGCGCGCGATCGCCGCCGCACCGACCGGGCCGTGGCGCTCGAAGCAGGCGGCCTGCACCTTGACCGCGGGCGCGATGCCGCGCACGGCGTCGAGGACGCCGATCGAGAAACGCTCGATCGCCTCGGCCGCGGCCGCATCGCCGGGCGCGGGCCGGAGCGACGCCGGCAGCTTCTCGGCGACGGGATCGAGCCCGACGCAGATGGGCGCTCCCGCGCGCGCAATGCGGTCGAGGAGTCGGTCGGCGGCATGGCTGGCGTCGGGCATGGGCGCGCGAGTCTAGGTCCCGGCGGCGACCGGGCCAGACCTAGACTGCCTGCGATGGACGCGACGGCGCCGACGCCCCGCCCGGTGCACCTCGACCTCGACCGCGCGCGCGGCCTGGAGGTCACGTGGGACGACGGGGTGACGAGCTTCTACCCGGTGGCGCACCTCCGGCGCGCGAGCCCCAGCGCCGACGCCAAGGCGCTCCGGGAGGAGATGGCGCGCAACCCGCTCACCGTGCTGCCGGCCGGCCGCGCGACCGGGCCGCTCACCGCGGTGGACGCCGAGCTCGTCGGCAACTACGCCATCCGCATCCGCTTCAGCGACGGCCACTCGACCGGGATCTTCAGCTGGTCATACCTGCGCTCGATCGACCCAGGCGCCGGGAAGGCCCCCGCGTGAGCGTGCGGCTCCCGGACATGCAGCCGGCTCCGGGCCTCCGCCCCCCCGCGGGCATCGAGGTGCCGCACCCGCGGCCCTTCGCGCTCAGGCTGCGTGCCGGGAACGACGAGACCAGCCGGACAGTGGCGCACGTCAGCAACGTGGAGTACGTGCGCTGGCTCGACCGCGCCGCCGAGCTCCATGCGGACGCCGCCGGCTTCACGCGCGCGTCGATGGCGGCGGCCGGGCACATGTGGTTCGTCGCGCGGCACGAGGTCGACTACGAGTCCGAGGCGTTCCCCGGCGACGAGCTGGTCGCCTTCACGTGGGTGCGCTCGATGGGGCGCACCACCAGCTGGCGCGACACGGTGGTGGCGCGGCCGGACGGGCGCATCGTCTGCTCGGCCGCGACGCGGTGGGCGCTCGTCGACCTCTCGACGCGCCGGCCGATGCGGATCCCAGAGGCGATGGCCGCGGCGCTCGAGCCGCTGGAGCGGAGCGGATGCACCTCGCCCTCGTGATCGACCCCGACCGCCTCGTGCAGGACGGCGCCGCACTGCAGCGCCTGGCGGTGGCGCTCGTGGCCGAGGGCGTGCGCGTGCGCCGCGTGCTGCCGACCGCGCGCGACGACGCGCCGCTCGCGCGGCTCATCCCGGTGAGCACCTACGACTTCGCGGGGTCGCCGCTCTTCCGCGCATCGAGGCTGGGCGCGCTCAGCTCGGAGCTCGAGGAGGACAAGCCCGACGCCTTCGTGAGCTTCGGGCCCCGTGCCTTCGAGGCCGCCGCGGAACTTGCCCGCGACCTCGACGCCGGGCTCGTCGCCATGGTGTCGACCGCGCGCGAGCTGGACGCGACGCCGCTTCGAAGGCATGCCGACCGGCTCGATCTCGTGGGCACCTCGACGGGGCCGGTGGCGCTCCGTGCCGCGCGCGTGGTGGGCGACGACCTGACCACGGTGCTCCCCCTCGGCGTCGCGACGCCGGACGGAGGGCGCACGCCGCCCCCGCCCGCGGAGGGCATCGCGATCGCCGGACCGGCGCGCGACGACGGCGCGTACCGCGCGGTCTTCTCCGCGATCGCCTCGCTCATGCCCACGATGCCCGACCTGCAGGTGGCGATCGAGCTGCCGCCCGGGCACGACCCGAAGCTCTGGACGCTCGCGCGCGAGCTGCGCGTGCAGCGCGTCCTGAACGGCGTCACCAGCCTGGAGTCGATCCGGCCGCTGGCCCTCGCCTGCGGCGTGGTGGCGCTCCCGGAGGCGGTCGGCGGCACGAGGTCGATCGTGCTGGAGGCGATGGCGATCGGCCGATGCGTGGTGGCGCTCGAGGACCCGATGGCCGACCACCTGATCGACGGCGTCACGGCGCTGGTGGCAGCCGAGCGCGACGCGCGCGTCTGGGGCACGCTGCTCTCGGCGGGGCTGCGCGGCACCGAGGTGTCCGCACGGATCGGCGCCGAGGCCTCGGTGCGCACGGCCGCGCGGTTCGGCTCGGCGCGCTGCGCGGCGCAGCTGGCGCAGGCCTGCGAGACGGTGGTGCGCGGGCCGGCGATCCCGTTCCCGGGCCCCGCCGACGCCTGAGCCCCCGGCGCGGCCGTGCCCGCCCGGCGACAATGCGCCGATGCACCTTGCCGCCGCCTGCGTTGCCCTGGCTGCCCTCGTCGCCGTCCGCGCCGACCCACCGGCCACCACGCCCGCCCTCGCCCCGTTCACGCGCGACGCCGAGGGCCGCGGCGTCGAAGGCCAGGTGGTCGCAGACACCGGGCGCCCACGCGTGCAGCGCGTGGCGATCCTCCCGGACCGGACCACCGGCCGCGCATGGGGCATCCCCTACCTGGAGGCGGCGGTCGCGGACCTGAACGTCGCGAGGCCGGATGCCGTCTTCACGGTCGGGGACATGGTGCAGGGCTACACGCGCTCGGCCGAGCGCTACGAGGCGGAGGTGGACGAGTACCTCGGCGTCGTGGGCGCACTGCGGGGCATGCGCTTCTACCCAACCGCGGGAAACCACGACGTGATCTCGGGCACGCGCGCGGCGGGAGACGACGCGTTCGTGCAGCGCTACCGCGCGCGCTTCGGGCCGCTCTGGTACGCGGTGGACCTCGACCTGGCGACGGCCATCGTCCTCTTCAGCGACGATGCGCTCGACGGGCGCACGATTCGCCTCGCACCCGCGCAGCTCGCGTGGCTCGAGGCGGAGCTTCCCCGCGCGGCAGCGCGCGGCAAGCCGATCTTCCTGCTGATGCACCGCCCGATGTGGCGCTCCCGGTCATCCGGATGGGACACGCAGGTCCAGCCGCTCCTCGAACGGGCCGGCGTCGACGCGGTGATCGCCGGCCACTTCCATTCCATGCAGCGCGATCCGGACGTCGGCGGCGTGCAGTACCACATCCTCGGCACGTGCGGCGGGATGATCGACCAGCCGCCGCTCGCCGGGCAGCTGCAGCACCTCACCTTCGTGGACTGCACCGAGGACGGCGCGCTGCGCGTGTGGCACCAGCCGGTGGGGCTCGTGCTTCCCGAGGACTTCGTGCTGCGGGTCGACCAGGACCGCGTGCATGCACTGCGCAACCCCGACCCCGCGGTGCGCGCCTCGGGGAACGTGCCCGACCCGAAGTCGATCGCGCGCCCCACGCCCGCACGCGCGACGCTTGCCGTCCGCAACCCGACCGACGTGCCGATCACGGTGACGCTCGACCCGCCGGGCGTGGTCGAGGGCCGCGACGGGCGGATCGCGTGGTGGACGTCCGGGCTCGGCGGGCTCGCCGGCGCCGCACCGGGCGCGGGCAGCAACGGCTGGACGAGCCACACGCTGGCGGACACGGACAACGCGCACACGATGGCGCGCGAGTCGCGCGCGGTGGTGCGCACGGCGCGCGGGGCACTTCAGGCCTCGGTGCCCCCGAAGGGCGAGGCGACGGTCGAGGTGCCGGTGACGGTCCTGCCCAAGGCGGACGCCATGCTGCCGCCGCAGCTTGACGTCTACGCAACGTTCATCGACTCGAAGGGCCGTACGGTGCCCGTCTACCTGCCGACGCGCCTGCCGATCGAGCGTCGCGTCGCGCTGCCGGGCTCGCGCGACCAGGCGTCCCCGATGCCGGTGCTTGCGTGGGACTACTCCCCCTACGACACGCGCGAGGCGAACCCCACGGTGCGTCTCTGGATCGAGGGCGACGCGCTCGTCGCCGAGGTGGAAGTGCCCGACGCGAACCTCACGGGTGCGCCGGCATGGGAGGTGCCCGACGCCGCGCGCCGCCGCGACCCGATCGCCGACGCCGTCTCGGTCACGATCGAGTCGCGCGACCCCGCGGGGCAGCTGCTCGACGAGGCGTTCCACTGGGAGCCGTTCACGCCGGGCGCCACGCTCGACGGCGGCGGACGCGCCGAGGTGCGCCGCCGGGATGACGGCGGATGGACGGCGTGGCTGCGCCTGCCCCTTCGCGGACGCACCGTCGAGCGCCTGCAGGTCGGCGTGGCGGACAACGACGAGACCTACCACACCCAGTGGCGGTGGCTCGCCCCCGGCGGCCGCGGCGGATCGTGGCAGGCCGGCCCCGCCGGCGCCGCGGCCGAGGGAACCGCCCCTTGACGCGGGCCGAAGGATTCTGCGACACTTCCCCCGCGGCGGCCGTGCGGCCGCCGATCTCGAACCGGAGCTTCCATGAAGACGATCCTCTCCTTCGCTTCCGTCGCCGCCCTCGCCACCCTGACCGCCTGCGGCCCGGGCACCCCGGCGTCCAAGCCCGTCCAGAAGAACGACGCGCCCCCGGCGGCCGGCTCGATCAAGAGCCCGCAGCAGGAACTGAAGGACCGCATGTCCTCGACCAGCGGCTCCGCCGCGGCGCAGGCCGACCAGGGCACCAAGAAGCAGTGAGCCGGTGACCGCCGTCAGGCGGTCATCATCTCGCGCAGGATGCCGAGTCCCTCGGCCAGACGGTCCGCCCGAGTCGCGAAGCTCAGGCGGAAGTGGCTGTCGCGCAGGGAGAACACGTTTCCTGGGATGACCAGGACGCGACGTTCGATGGCGCGCTCGATGAACTGCTGCCCGGTCATCCCGAGGCGCGGAGGCACCTCGACGAACGCGTAGAACGCGCCCGACGGGCGCGGCACGTTGGTCACGCCCGCGAAGGCGTCGACCACCAGCTGCCGGCGGCGCTCGTAGTCGTCCACGATCGGACGGAGGTCGAAGCCGAAGCTCTCGACCGCGCCCCACTGCGCCATGCTCGGCGCGCAGACGTAGGTGTACTGCTGGAACTTGGCGATCTCCTGCACCACCGCGCGGGGGCCGGCCACGTATCCCAGCCGCCAGCCCGTGCATCCGTAGGTCTTCCCGAAGCCGCGGATCAGCAGGCACTCGTCGGTGAAGCGCGCCGGGCTCGGGCAGCGCCCGCCCTCGCGCGCGTCGGAGAAGCAGAACTCGTCGTAGATCTCGTCGCTGATGAGGAGCACGCCCTTGCGGCGGCACAGGTCGACGATGTCGCGGAACTCGTCGCCCGACAGCACGGTGCCGCAGGGGTTGCTCGGGCTGCACACCAGCACGGCCTTGGTGCGCGGCGTGATGCAGCGCTCGATGCGCTCGGCCGTCATGCGGAAGTCGGGGTAGGTGTCGCACGGCACCATCACGCCGCCGGTCATCTTCCCCAGCTGCGCGTACATGACGAAGTACGGGTCCGGGATGACCATCTCGTCGCCCGGGTCGAGGAGCGCCATCGCCGCCAGGAGCAGCGCACCGCTCGTGCCGCTCGTGACGATCAGCGACCGGTGGTCGCCGGGGCCGTCCCAGCCGACGTCCGTCGCGAGATGCTTCCAGCAGGCATCGACCAGCTCGGGGATCCCCTGCGTGACCGTGTAGCCGTTGCGGTCGGCGTCGATCGCCGCCTTGGCGGCCTCCTTCATCGACGTGGGCACCGGGAAGTCCGGCTGCCCGATCGAGAGGTTGATCGGGTCCTTCATCTTCGCGGCGAGGTCGAACACCCGCCGGATGCCCGAGGCATCCACGGAGCGCGCGCGCTGCGAGATCAGGGAATGGGACAGGCCGGCCGGGAGGCCACCGGAGGTCGTCGCGGATGCCATCGGGATCACTTCTTCGGGGCGGCCTTCGCGGCCGGGGCCTTGGCAGCGGCGGCCGGAGCCTTGCCGGCCGGGGCCTTGGCGCCGGCGGCACCCTCGGCGCCCTCGCCCTCGGCCTTCTTGGGCTTCTTGCCGGCGGCAACCTTGATGCTGCGCACCTTCACGAGCCCAAGGGCCGACTGCTTCGACGCATCGAAGCGGTCCTCCTCGGACAGCTTCGCGATGCGCTCGGCTCGGGTCAGCACGTTGCGGTGCTGGTTGAGGGCGCCGGACGTGGTCTTGAGGCTGCGGTGAAGGCTCATGTCTTGCGTGTCCTGGTGTCTGTCGTGCGGGGTGCGCGCGCCACGGCGCGCCGTGCGCCGCTCAGCGGAAGAGTTCTGGGTAGGCGTCGCCGAAGTCCTTGTTGCCTCGGGCGAGCTTCTTCCACTTCTCTCCAACGGAGCGGATCTTCGCCTCGAGGGCCTTGATCTCCGGCGACGACTTCTGCGAGGCGTCCTTGTAGCCGGGCAAGACGATCACTTTGCGAAGCAGGGCATTATCGTCGGGAACGAGGTACGCATCAAGGCCGTTGGCCCGGCAGAACTCCACCATCTCCGAGGCGCGGTCGCTCGAGGGGTGGGCGAGCACGAAGTAACGCTCGCCCTTGATGCGGGGATCGCCCTTGTTATCGGTTGCCGCGGGTCGGGCCGGGGTCGTCGTCGGACGGCTGGCGGCGCCTCCGGCAACGCCCGTGGCGCCCGACCGGGCCGGTGCCGGCGCGGCCGGCTCGATGGTCGCCGGCTCCGACCCTCCGCGAGTCGCGGTGGCGCGGCCACGCTGCACGCCGATTCCGTAGGCGATGGCGACCAGCACCACGACGCCCGCCGCGATCGCCGCGGCCCGGCCGAGCGAAATCGTGAACGAGTCGGGGAGCCCAGGCGCACGGCCCGTGCGCGAGGCACCGGCCGCTGGGCTCGGCGCCGCACGCGGCGCGGCGCGTGGTGCCGCGTCGACGGGCGTGCCGGGGCGACGCATCAATTCGTAGAGGGCCGGAGCTCCGCGCCGGGTCATGGACACCGCAGTGTAGGGGCTCGCTCAGGGGCCCGCCGGGACGCCCCAGGCCGCCGCGCAGGCCGCGATTCCGCCCCGCGGATCGGTCCACTGGCGCGCATCGATCACGGCCAGGCCGCGGAACCCCGCCACCTCGAGCGCGATCCGGTAGGCGAGCGCATCGAGCCGCGACTCGCCGGCGATGCCGACGGGCCCGCGCATCCCCGCGCGTGTCAGGTCCACGATGCGCGCCGCGGCCAGGCGCGTGCCGGCGCGTGTCGCCTCCGCGGCGGGGTCGCCGCCCGCGGCGAGCACCGCGGCGGGATCGATGCACCGGCCGAAGGGCGGGAACGGCAGGTCGGTCGACGGGCCCGCGTCTGCGATCGTCACGCCGTGCCGATCGGCGGCGGCGGCGATGGCCGCGACGGTCTCGCGACGACGCGCGACGGACGCATCGTCGGCGCCGGCGACGGGCAGCGTCACGCACACCGGCACGCGGCCGAGCTCGCCGGCCAGTTCGCACGCCGCGGCCACGGCGTCGATCGCACGTTCGACGTTGACGGGGTCAGCGAAGTGCGCCGTGGGGATCCACGCGTCGATTCCCGAGGCGACGAGCCCCAGGCGCACGAGCGTCGCGCGCAGGTCGCGCCGCGCGCTCTCGCCGAGCTCGCGTGGACGCATGCCGGGCTGCGTGGCGCTCAGCTGGGCGCCGCGAATGCCTGCGGCCGAGAGCCACGCAAACGCCGACGCCGGGTCGCCGAGCGGCGCGACCGTGGCGGCGACGGGATGCTGGGTGCGTACGGGCATGGAGGGTGGAAGGTAGCGACGGCGAGCGATGCGCCGCAGCCCGGCGACCACGGCAGCCTCCCTAGACTCGTGCGATGCCCAAGGCGCCCGCCGAGACCAGGCCCGAGTGGCCGGCCCTGCCCTTCGCGCTGCCGAAGCCGGGACCGGGCCGGCGCGAGCGGGCGACGCGGCTCCTTGCCGCCCTCGACCGCGCCTACCCGGATGCCGCGTGCCGGCTCGACTGGAGCACGCCGCACGAGCTGCTGGTGGCCACCATCTTGAGCGCGCAGGCCACCGACGAGAGCGTCAACGCCGCGACCCCGGCCCTGTTCAGGCGCTTCCCCACGCCCGCGGCGCTCGCCGGGGCCGGGGCCGACGAGATCGCGCCCTGCATCCGCACCATCGGGCTGTGGCGGAACAAGGCGCGCGCGGTCGAGGAATCGATGCGTGCGCTCGTCGAGCGCCACGGCGGCGAGGTGCCGCGCGACATGGACGCGCTGCTTGCGCTGCGAGGCGTGGCGCGCAAGACGGCGAACGTCGTCCTCGGCAACTGCTTCGGCATCCAGGCGGGCGTCGTGGTGGACACGCACGTCGGCCGCCTGGCGAAGCGCATGGGCCTCAGCCGCCACGACGACCCCCAGAAGGTGGAGCGCGACCTGATGGCGCTCTTCCCGCGCGAGCGCTGGTGCGACCTGAGCCACCTGATGATCTTCCACGGCCGCGCCGCATGCCGCGCTCGCGGCGCGCGCTGCGCGGACGACCCGATCTGCCGCGAGTTCTGCGCCGACGGGCGCCGTGCCGTCACTGGATCTCGCCGCGACCCTCGAACACCGGCGCGTCGCCGACCGCCACCGGCTTCACCAGGATGAAGCCGCCGTGCAATGCGACGATCGAGGCGCCGCCGCCGATGCGCTCGGGATAGATGAAGAGCGGCGGTCCCTCGAAGCGGAACGAGCGTACGGTGTCGAGGCGGCCGGGGGACGCGGGCCTGGCGGCGGCGGCGTCCGGATCCGCCTTGGACGCGGCGGTCGTGCCCGCCGCGGGTGCGGGAGCGGCGGGTTCGGACGCATCGGCAGGCACCGCATCCACGCGCCGCACCACGTCGACGCCGAGGTCGTGCCCGATCCAGACGTCACCGTCCACCAGCTCGATGACGTTCACCAGGCTGCCCGCCGGCGGCTCCCAGCGCTCGACCGTCCCGCCGTGCCGGAACTCGACCGCCTTGGCCACCTTGTTGCCGGACTCGTCCTTCTCCTTGATGAGCTTGGCCGTGCCCCACGAAGCCGCGCACTCGGGGTCGTTGACGCTCACGAGGTCGGTGGTCTTGTCGGTGATCTCGGGGGTTCCGCCGATCCGCCAGAGCCAGAACCCCTCGCGCCCGCCGGCGAGGATCCGGCGGCCGTCGGTCATCGCGACCTCGAGCAGGCCCGGGGAGCGCTCGACGTTGTAGAAGGTGTCGCCGTCGCGTCGCTCCTCGGCGCGGTGGCGGTACATGGCGCGGCCGAACGAACCGGCCACCGCGTAGTGGTTGGGGCGGATCCGGGCGATGTCGCGCCCGCCGCGCAGCGGGATCTCCTCGGGCTCGACGAGCTCGAGCCCCTGGATGCGCCAGGTGTGGATGATGCGGTCGGTCACCGCGAAGATGCGGTCACCGAGCACGCGCACGCGCCGCACCAGGGCGGGCACCGCGCGATGCGACGTCTCGGCGAACGCCCCGGTCATCATGCCGACCGATGCGCCGTTCGTTCCCTGCAGGACGAACACGTAGCCGCCGGGCGGCCCGATCCCGGACGGAAGCTCGGCCAGCTGGGTCGCCGCTCCCAGGTAGCGCTCGTCCTCGAGCATGAGGATGCGGCGGCCCGACGTGCACGCCGGCCCCGCCGGCGTCTGCACCACGCGGCCCGCCGGCTTGTCCTTCAGGAAGACCTTCCGGTCGGAGAGGCGCACCACCCCGCCGGGGCCCGAGACCCACGTCTCGCCGCCGGCACGGGAGACCAGCCGCGGCTCGATGCCCAGCTCCTCGGCGGTGACGGTCGCGCTCACCCGCGGATCGGCGTTCTCGGAGATGTCGAACTCCACCAGCGCGGTCCGGTCGGAGACCGCCCACGCATGGTCACCCTCGACCACGAGGTCGGTGAGCGCACCGCCCTCGCCGAACGGGACGCCCTCCGCGCGGCCGAGCTCCCGGCCCGTGGTGACGTCGATCACCAGCAGCTCGTTCCCGAAGGTCTGCACCCAGCGCGGGCCGACGACCGCGGTCACGTGGTGGGTGCCGCCCGAGTGCTGCACGACCTGCAGCTCGCGGGGGCGGCGGTCGGTGCGGTCTTCCTTGACGTACTGCGGCGTGCACGCGGCACACCAGGCCAGCGCGGCAGCGGCAAGGAGTCGAGCGGCCCATTCGCCTCGCATCGCGGGAAGGGTATCCGCATGTGATAGCGTCCGGGATCCCATGGCCACGACCCCACCGGCGGGCGCGGCGGGCGACCGCCTCGCGCAGCTCATGCGGATGGCGGACGCCGAGCCCGGCGACCCGTTCTTCCCCTACGGCATCGCGCAGGAGCACGCACGCGCGGGTCGCCACGACGACGCGATCGCGTGGTACGACCGCACCGTCGCGGTGGACCCGGGCTACTGCTACGCGTACTTCCACAAGGCCCGGTCGCTCGAGGAGCTCGGCCGCATCGACGAGGCGTGCGCGGCGCTGCGTGCGGGCATCGAGCGTGCGCGCACGGCGGGCGACCGCCATGCGCTGTCCGAACTCTCCGGCTTCCTCGACCAGCTCACCTGAGGCACAATGGCACGGCGAGGCACCAAGGCGCGGACGATCGACGCGGTGCGCGCCCTCGACGGCGACCCGATGGCGGTCGAGGTGCGCGTCGGGGGCACGACGGTCGCTCGGATGCCGCGTCCGCGCGCGGAGGCGCTGGGACTTGCCGAAGGCATGAAGTGGACGCCGGCCCTCGCGGCGCGGGTCGACCGCGCGTGCGCCGAGGCGTTGGCGCGCGAGGCGGGGCTTGCGTTCCTGGCGCGCAAGGCGTGGAGCGCCAAGGGGCTCGAGGCGCGCCTGGTGCGCGCCGGGCACGAGCCGCGCGCGGCGCGCGACGCAGTCGCCGCGATGGTGGCCGACGGATGGCTCGATGACCGCGCGTTCGCCGAGGCGCGCGTCGAGCAGCTGTCGCGCCGCGGGGCGATGTCGCAGGACGCGCTCGCGGAGACGCT
>CAYTYU010000025.1:22310-22554 GCA_964440815.1 uncultured Chitinophaga sp. | reverse complement strand
CGCCGGTGCCCACACTCCTCGCCCCCGTGAGCTGCCGCTCTCGGGGGCGAGTTTCTCTTTCCGGCGGGCTGTCCCTCGTCAAGGCGACGGCCGTCGAAATCGCCCAGCATGCGCTCGTTCATGATGGTTCTCGCACGTGGATTGCGTTCATGAGGGTGGCGTGTGATGGTGCCGCACCGGTAGGAGTGTCGGAGCGAGCACCGCGGAGAAAACTTGGACTGTCCCGGTGGGCAGTCACGGGAAC
>CAYTYU010000025.1:8209-22300 GCA_964440815.1 uncultured Chitinophaga sp. | reverse complement strand
GCTGGTCGCCCTCGTTCGGATTCCTGGGACTCAACTCCGTCCAATCCGGCGGCCCCTCGGGCGCTTGGAACGGCTTGGCATTCAACCCGAACACCATCGGTAACTACACGTTCCGGATCGAAGTTCGGCAGGGCCAGTTCGGTTCCGTGCTGGGCTCCGCCGAGATGACCGTGATGGTCCCCGCCCCCGGCGCAGTGGCACTCTTGGGTACGGCCGGCCTCGTCGGCTCGCGCCGGCGTCGCAGCTGATCCGGTTTCCACACGCACATTGCCACCGGCGCCTTGCGCCGGTGCCCACACTCCTCGCCCCCGTGAGCTGCCGCTCTCGGGGGCGAGTTTCGTCCTCTCGCAGCTTCGGCTGCCCGAGGGCCGGTCGTTTCCCCACGCGCTCGACGGCCGTGCGGGGGTGGCCGCACCAAGCGAGTTCACGGCCCGCTGCGGGCCGTGCATGTCTGAGCGACTGCGGCCACCCCCGCACGGCCAGCACCGAGCGCCGCGCCCTCACACCACCACGTTCACCATCCGCCCCGGCACCACGATCACCTTCTTCGGGGCCTTGCCCCCAAGGTGCGGCACCACCTGCGGGTGCCCAAGCGCGATCTGCTCGACCGCCTTCGGGTCCGCCTTCGCGGGCACCATGATGCGTGCGCGCACCTTGCCCTGCACCTGGACGGCGATCTCCACCTCGTCGTCGACGAGCAGGGCGGGGTCGAAGGCCGGCCACGCCGCGTCCCACAGCCCGCGGTCGCCGCAGAGCCCGAGGCGCAGGGCGATCTCGTCGGCCGCGTGCGGCGCGAAGGGCCAGAGGATGCGCAGGAAGCGGTCGAGCTGGTCGCGGGTCATGCCGCCCTGTGCCGGGTCGGCAAGGTCGGTCGGGCGCGTGGCCGCGTTCACGAGCTCGATGAGCGACGCGATCGCGGTGTTGAAGCTGAGGCGCCCGATGTCGTCGCCGACCTTGGCGATGGTGCGGTGCAGGAGGCGCTCGACCTTCGGGTCCGCCTCGGCGGCGAGGAGCGGCTCGCCGGTGCGCTCGTCGATCGCCAGGCGCCAGGCGCGCTGCAGGAAGCGGAACACGCCCACGATGTCGCGGGTGTTCCAGGGCTTGGAGGCTTCCAGCGGGCCCATGGACATCTCGTAGAGCCGGAAGGTGTCGGCGCCGTACTCGGCGATGACGTCGTCGGGGTTGATGACGTTGCGCAGGCTCTTTGACATCTTGGCGACGATCTGCGTCACCTTCTGCCCGGTGGCGCGTTCCACGAACTCACCGGGGGCGCGCTCATCGACCTGGTCGACGGGGACGAGCGACTTGTCCGCGCGCTGGAACGCGTGGCTCGTGATCATGCCCTGGTGGAAGAGCGTGCCGAAGGGCTCGGGCGTCGAGACGTGCCCGAGGTCAAAGAGCATCTTGTGCCAGAACCGCGCGTAGAGGCAGTGGAGCACCGCGTGCTCGCTGCCGCCCACGTAGAGGTCGACGCCGCGGCCGGCCATCCAGGTGCGCTCGGCCTCGGGCGAGACGAAGCGCGACGCGTCGTGCGGCGAGCAGTAGCGCAGGTAGTACCAGCAGCTTCCCGCCCAGCCGGGCATGGTGTTGGTCTCGCGCACCACGGGGGTGGACGGCGGCAGCGTGCGCGGGTCGACGCCCGCCTCACCCGCGGTGAGGTGCGTCCAGGCGCGCGCCTTCGCAAGCGGCGGCTGCGGGACGTCGCTTTCGATGGGTGAGTAGTCCTCAAGGGGCGGCAGCACGACGGGAAGCGCCGATTCCGAGACGGGATGGTGGTTCCCGTCCGCGTCGTAGACGATGGGGAACGGTTCGCCCCAGTAGCGCTGGCGGCTGAAGAGCCAGTCGCGCAGGCGGTAGTTGACGCGCCGGGTGCCGATCTTCGCGCGTTCAAGCCAGGCGATGACGGCCTGCTTCGCGTCGGCGGTGGTCATCCCGTCGATCGAGAGCGTGGCGGGGTTCGCGCTGTTGACGGCGCGGCCGTCGCCCGCGGTCGCGGCCTCGCCGGTGAAGGGCGTGCCGGCGATCTCGACCACCTGCACGATGGGGAGCGAGACCGCCGTGGCGAACTCGAAGTCGCGCTCGTCGTGCGCGGGCACGGCCATGATGGCGCCGGTGCCGTAGCCCATCAGCACGTAGTCGGCGGTCCAGATGGGGATGCGCTTGCCGGTGGAGGGGTTCACCGCGAAGAGCCCGGTGTCGCAGCCGGTCTTCTCCTTGGACTGCTGGCGGTCGATGTCCGAGCGGTTGCGGGCCCACTGGACGTACTGCGCGAGCGCCGCGTTGCCGCGCGCGAGGGCCTGCGTCACCAGCGGGTGCTCGGGCGCGACCACCATGTAGGTGGCGCCGAAGATGGTGTCGGGGCGCGTGGTGAAGACCGTGAGCGGGTCGGCGTGGCCGTCGACCGCGAATCGGATCTCGGCACCCTCGCTGCGGCCGATCCACTCCGACTGCAGCGTGCGGGTCATCTCGGGCCAGTCGACGAGTGCCAGGTCCTCGAGCAGCCGGTCCGCGTAGGCCGTGATGCGGAACATCCACTGCTTGAGCGGCATGCGCAGCACGGGATGCCCGCCGCGCTCGCTGCGGCCGTCGATCACCTCTTCGTTGGCGAGCACCGTGCCAAGCTTCGGGCACCAGTTGACGGTCTGGGTGCCCAGGTAGGCCAGGCGGAAGCGGTCGAGGTGCGCCTGGCGCTCGCGCGGCGTGCACGACGACCAGCGCTTGAGTGCGCCGCCCTCCGTCTCGACCTCGGCGTCCTCGCGCGCGAGGCGCGCTTCCAGCTCGGCGATCGGCCGCGCCTTCCGCACCGCCGGGTCGAACCATGACCCGTACGCCTGCAGCCAGATCCACTGCGTCCAGCGGTAGTAGCCCGGGTCGATGGTGGCGAACTCGCGCGACCAGTCGTACATGAAGCCGAAGCGCTTCAGCTGGCGGCGGAAGGTGTCGATCGCCGACTTCGTGGTGACTTCCGGGTGCACGCCGGTCTGGATCGCGTACTGCTCGGCGGGCAGGCCGAAGGCGTCCCAGCCCATCGGGTGCAGGACGTTGAAGCCCTGCATCCTCTTGTGGCGGCAGACGATGTCGGTGGCGGTGTAGCCCTCGGGGTGGCCGACGTGGAGCCCCGCGCCCGAGGGGTAGGGGAACATGTCGAGGCCGTAGAACTTGGGCTTCGACGCGTCGAAGCCGGGCTCGCCGGGGTTTGGCTGGCGGAAGCCGTCCGTGGTGCGCGCAAGCGTCGACTGCCATCGCTCCTCGATGCGGTTGGCGAGCGCGGCCGTGTAGCGATGCGGCGTCTCGTGTTCGGCGGGAGCCATGGGCGGACGAGGTTACTTGCGGCGCCGGAGGGCCCTACGATGCCCGCGATGCAGCTTCCCGAGGACGACGCCGGCGACGCGCCGGAAGGGGACGGCCCCGGCGCCGCCGACGGGCTGGAGGCGTGGGAGCTGCCGACGTCGGTGGCAAGCGCGTGGGTGGGTTTCTGGCCGCACAAGGAGGCGCCGGACGCCGACGAGATCCGCCGCGCGCTGGGCACCTGGGTGGGGCGCGAGATCGACGCCGGAAGCGCCGACCCCGACGACGACGACATGATCTGGACGCTCATCGTGCGCATCCCGGGCGTGGTGTCGCCGGTCGCGTTCTGGGCGCAGAAGGCGCTCGAGGCCGACCCGCAGCAGCTGCCCGATCCGGCGATGGCGGCAAGCCCCTGGGTGATCGGCATGCAGACGCACCTGGAGGTGGGCGAGGCGGCCGACGAGTACTTCCACCTGATGGCGCTCCTGACCGGCGCGCTTCCCGAGCTGACTGGCGTGATGGACGTCTCGACCGCGCGGCGCTGGACGCGGCGCGAGCTCGACGAGCAGTTCCAGGCCGCCGACGCGGTGCCGAACGAGGAGCACCTCTGGACCATCACCGCCGTCGCCGCGCGCGAGGACGACGAGGCGCCGATGATGCTCTTCACCACGGGCCTGGCCCGCTGCGGCGTGCCGGAACTGGAGATGCTCGAGGTGCCGGCGCGCCATGCGCAGGCGGCGGCCATCCTGATCAACCACGTGGCGAGCCTGCTGCTCGAGTCGCCGCCGCCGCCGCCCTTCGAGCCGATGGAGGTGGGCCCCGAGTCGCGCGTGGCGCTGGTGCCGTGGAAGGAGTGCGTGGAGTTCATGGAGGCCGAGGCACCCGGCGCCCGCGCGTTCCGCGAGAACGCCGAGAAGGACGGCGATGCGTCGTTCATTGGCGTGCGCGCGGTGGTCTGCGCCGCCGAGAAGCGCGGGCGGTTCCGCAGCGTCTGGGCCTGGCCCAAGGACATCATCGACCGCATGGAGGACGGGCGCGCGGTGCTCTACGCGAGCGAGCACGCCGCGGCCGCCACCGAGCGGCGCGCGCAGCGCACGTGGCCCGCCTTCGCCACGGCGTTCGCGAGCGTGAAGCGCGCGGACGACGAATCGATCTCCTCGCTCGCCGACTCCGCCTTCCACGTGCAGGCGCCCGTCGGCACGGTCGACGACCAGGACCGCCGCGAGCAGGGGTGGTTCGTGGTGCACCGCTTCGACCACGACGTGGTGGAGGCGACGCTCTCGGAGGACCCGGTGACGGGCGACGAGATGCACGCCGGCGACACGATCCGCATCCCGCGCGACCGGATCACCGACTGGCGCGTGATGCTGCCGGAGGAGATGTACGGGCCCGATCGAAGCGTGGCGCTCCTGGAGGCGATCGACCGGCTGCGGGGGATGGCGTGAGCGAGGACGGCCCGCGCGACGCGGGGCCGGGCCGCGAGATCGACGCGGGGGCGATGCCCGCGGCGTTCGAGGCGCGTTCGGAGTTCGAGGCGCAGTGCGTGCGCTCGGTGCTCGAGGATGCCGGCATCGCAAGCGTGATTCCCCCGACCGGGCAGGCGATCTTCGGCTTCCCGCTGCGGACCGGCGGCAACACCGTGCCGGTGCGCGTGCTGCCCGAGGACCTGAGCCGCGCGCGCCAGGTGCTGGCCGAGGCGCGCTGGACGGGCAAGAGCATCGACTGGGACGAGGTCGACGTCGGCGAGGTGCCGCCCGAGGTGGCGCGGATGCTGGGCGGGGACCGCGCCGGGCGCTGGATCCGGCGGGGCATCCTTGGCGTAGCGTGGGTGATCATCGCCGTGATCGTCGTGTTCGGGATGGTGATTCCCCTCGTCAAGCGCATCCTTTCATGAAGCTTCCTTCCGCCGCCATGCATTCGCTCGCCGTGCTCTCGCTCATGGGTGCGCTCGTCCTGGCGGGCTGCGGCTACCGCCTCGACGGCAAGGTGGTCGACGGCTTCGGCGGCGTGTCCATCGGGCGCGCCGACGACGCGGACGCGCGGAAGTCGGGAATCGGCGGCGCGACGGTGGAGCTCGTGCGCGAGCCCGACACCATGAACCGCACCGTGGCTGCGCGCGCCACGAGCGACTCGTCCGGCCGGTTCACCCTCGAGGTGAACGGCTTCGGCGCCGGATGGATGGAGGAGCAGTGGCTGATCCGCGTGCGCCGCAGCGGCTTCGAGACCATCGAGACGGACGTGCAGCTGCCGCGCGAGCCGAAGGACCGGCTGGCGATCGTGACGATGGCGCGCGGCAAGAGCCGCCCGTTCCGCGAGCCGGAGAACTCCCGCCGCCTGATCGACGAGGCGCGGTCCTACGACGCGGGGATCGGCGGCACGCTCCGCTAGGGGGCGACCGGCGATGCGCAGGCGCTACCACCTCCATCCGCCGGGCCTCCTGTACCTGCTGCTCGTCGTCGTGCTGGGGATCGCCGCGGCGAACCGGCCGGGGAACCTCCTGGTGTGGGTGTTCGCGGCGATGCTGGCGGGCGTGCTGGTCTCGGGGATCCTGAGCGGTCCGACGCTGATGCGGCTGTCGGCGTCGCGGCTCCTGCCGCGCACGGCGCGCGCGGGCGAGCCGCTGGTGGTCGGGTACTCCGTGACGCAGCGGTCGCGGCTGTGGCCGGCGTTCGCGCTGCATGCGCGCGAGCGGGAGGCGCCGCCCGGTTCGCGCGCCTTCGTGCAGCACGTCGGCCCGGGCGAGACGGTGGTGGCCGAGGCGGTCTTCTGGCCCGAGCGTCGCGGGCGCCTGGTGCTGCCCTCGTTCCGGCTGGAGACGTCGTTTCCCTTCGGCCTGATCCGAAAGAGCATCCGCTTCGACGAGCGTGGCGAGTGCCTGGTGCTGCCGCGCACGGTGCGCCTGCGTGCGGACGTCCTGCCGGAACTGGCCGGTGCCGGGCGGTCGGGCGCGTCGTCGAGCCTGCGCGTGGGGCCGGGCACGGACTTCGTGGGGCTGCGCGAGTACCGCCCCGGCGACCCGATGCGGCACGTGGCATGGCGGCGGAGCGCGGCGCTCGGCACGCTGGCGGTCACTGAGCGCACGGTGGATGCGCCGCCGCGGATCCACGTGGTGCTCGACCTGCGCCGCGCGACCGATGCGCTGCGGGTGGACCCGGCGGGGCGCGCGCCGCGCGACCTGGAAGAGGACGCGATCGTGCTGGCGGCGAGCCTGCTGGCGGACGCATCGCGCGCCTCGATGGAGACTCGGCTCAGCGTGCTGGGGGTCGATGCGGGGACCGGCGGCGCGCGCGGGGGCATCCGGCACCTGAACCGCCAGCTGGCGTCCCTGGCCGCGATCGATCTTGATGCGCCGCGCCGCGCGGACGACCGGATCCCGCCCGTGCGCGACCGCGCCGCGACCGTCGTGGTGCACGTCGATCGCGCGGACCTCTCGGTGTCGCCCTCGGCGATGCACGTCGGGGCGGCGCAGCTCGGGGTGCTCTCGGCGGGAGGCCGGCCGTGAACGTCGCGGTCGCGTTCCGTCGCATGGTGCTCGTCACGTGCCTGTGCGCGATCGCGGCCTTCGCGGCCAGCGAGCGGATGGGATGGTTCCTGGTGGTGGCGGGCATCGCGGCGGTTGCCGGCACGGCGCTCGCCGACGGGCCGCGTGCGCGGTCGATCCCGCCGTGGTCGGTGCGTGCGCTGATCCTGGCGGCGATCGGGTGGGGCGCGTTCGACTTCCTGTCGCGGCCCGAGGCCGAGGAGGCCGCGCGCGTGGTGGGCACCGTGGTGACGGTGGCGATGCTCGCCAAGCTCTGGGAACGCAAGTCTGCGGCCGACTGGCGCGGCATCATCGCGCTCTCGATCGTGCTCCTGGTGAGCGCGGCGCTCGGGACGAGCGACTTCCTGGTGGGGCTCCTGGTGATCGTCGGCGTCGCGGTGCTGGTGCCGACGGCGATGCTCTACCAGGTGGTGGCTGGCACCGAGCGCTCGGCCACGGAGCGGCGCCAGGCGGCGCCCGCGGGAAGCCCTGCGCCGGCGGCGGAGAGCCCGCAGGGGTCGCATGCGGCGCGGAGCCTCCGGCGGCTGGCGACCGTGGGCATCCTGCTCGGGCTCTCGCTCAGCGTCGGGGCGTTCGCGGTGTTCCCGCGCGAGATCGGGGTCGCGGGGCGTTCCGGCGCACGCGTCTCCGGGTTCCGCGCGGGCATCCAGCTCTGGAGCGCGGGGCGCATCTCGCAGTCCTCGCGCGTGGCGATGACGGTGCGGCTCCTCGACCCGCGTGATGCGCCCGCGGAGCTCGTGATGCCGCTGCGCATGCGCGGTGCCGTCCTCGAGCGCTACGACCCCGGCGAGGCGCGCTGGCGCGAGGCGGCCGACCGCAGCCGCTGGCGCACCTACCGCATGGCGCCGGGCGCGGGATTCGAGCCGTTCTCGCCGATCGTCGGCGAGGAGCGTTCCAACGTGTGGACCCAGGACGTGCAGATGCGGTCCCTCGCGAGCGACCGCATCTTCTCCGCGTGGATGCCGCTCTCGATCGCCGGCGACGAGGAGCGGTCCGTGGCGCTCGACCCGCGCACCGGCGAGCTCACCGATCTCGGCACGGGCTCCGGCGGCCGGCCGCGCTCCTACCGCATCCGCATGCAGGCGTTCCCGTCGCCGCGCTTCGTCGAGGCGGTGCTGCCATCCTCCGCGCCGCGTCCCGGCCGGACGCCGTCGTTCCCGGTGCCGAAGGTGCGCGAGATCGCCGACCGGATCCTCGGCGAGTCCGAGCTCGTCGACCTGCCGACCGAGGCGGAGATGCAGGCCGACCCGGAGCTGCGGCGCGTGCGCGCGCGCCGGATCGCCGCCTACTTCGAGGCGTTCCTCTCGAGCCCGCGATTCCGCTACACGACCGACCTCTCCGACTTCCGCCGGATCGGCGACGAGGACCCGATCGTCCTCTTCCTGGAGCGCTACCGATTCGGGCACTGCGAGCTGTTCGCGTCGGCGATGGTGGCGCTCTGCCGATCGGTGGGGATCGACGCGCGCGTGGTGACCGGGTTCCTCTCCACGGAGTACGACGGCCTCTCCGACCGCTACGTGTTCCGCGAGTCGGGCGCGCACGCGTGGGTCGAGGTGCGCACGGGCGACTGGCAGTGGATGACCTTCGACCCATCGCCGATGGAGGAGCTGCTTGCGATCCAGCAGGCCAACCGCACGTGGCTCGACGGGTTCCGCTGGATCCTCGACCCGATCGAGTTCGCCTGGAACAGCCGCTTCGCGGGCTTCGACAGCCGCGCGCAGGCGGACCTGGCCGAGCGGATCGGCGAGGGCTCGCGGCGCGCACGCGACCGCGCCGCGGCGCTGCTCGAGTCGCTCGAGCGCACGTTCACCGCATGGTTCATGCCCGGGGCGGTCGGATTCGCGTGGGCGGTGTCGGTGGCCGGCGGCGGCATCGTGGTCACGGCGATCGTCTGGATCGTGGCCCGGCGCGCGGCGCGCGTGCGCCGGCAGCTCTCGGCGGAGGACCTCTCGGCGGCACGACGCGTGATCCTGGCCCGCGACGCGCGCTTCTACCTCGATGCGCTCGACCTGCTCGACCGCGCGGGCCTGGGGAAGCCGCGCTGGCGCACGCCGATGGCGCATGCGGAATGGCTCCGCGGGGAGGATGCCGCGATCGGCGATGCGTTCGCCGACGTGGTGGTGCGGCTCTACCGCATCCGCTACGGGGGCCGCCGTCCGCGCGGGGCCGAGCGCACCGGGGACGAGCAATCGCTCGCGCGGCTGCGGGCGGTGCTGGCACGTGGCTACACTCGACCGTCCGCACCGGCTGCAGCCGCCGGTGCCTGAGGAGGAACGATGCCCGTCGCACGGTCACGAACGCTCGAATGGAGGCGCAGCCTCGAGGAACTCTGCCAGAAGGGCGGGGCGCTCGAGGTGGCGATCGCGCGCGACGGCGACCGCGGGCACGACCTTGTCTGGCGGCTGCGGATCCTCGCGGTGCGCGACGACGGGATCGTGGTGGAGAACCCGGGCGCCTTCGGAAGGTCGCTGCCGCTCCATGCGGGCACGCGCCTGATGGCGTTCATCGTGATCGGCCAGAACCGCTGGGAGTTCCGCACCGCGGTGGTCGAGGAGATCGCCCCCGGAAAGCTGGCCGAGGCGCGCAGCGGCGCGGCGCGGCTGGCGCTGCCGGAGCGCGTGGAGCGCTGCCTGCGCCGGCACGCCCGCTACGAGGTGGGCGCCCTGGCGCTGCCGCCGGTCGACGTGTGGCCGCTCCTCGACCCAAAGAGCGTGGTGGCCGCCGAGCGTGCCAACGAACTGGCGTTCGCGGCATTCGCCGAGGGCCGCGCGCACGGCGCATCCGACGAGGAGGCGCTGCTTCCGAACGTCGGGCCGAAGTTCACCGCGCACGTGGCCAACATGGGCGGCGGCGGCGCGGGACTGATCGTCGAGCCGGCGCAGGCCGGCATCCTGTCTCGGCACCGGCTGTTCTGGCTGCGGCTCGAGCTGGGCGACGGCTGCCCGGTGCCGATCGTGACCACGGCGAAGCTGGTGCACGTGCACATCGACAGCACGCAGTGCTCCTACGCGGGCATGAGCTTCGACTTCTCCTTCAACCCCGGGCACCAGCGGACGGTGGCGTCGCAGGTGGAGTGGGTGGTGCGCTCGCTCGAGTCGCGGCAGTCGCACTGAGGGCGTGCGCCGTGCGCAGGAGCACGGCCGACTTGTGCAGGCTTTCCTCGTATTCGGCGCGCGGCACCGAGTCGGCGACGATGCCGCAGCCCGCGGAGTAGCGGAGCGTCCCGCCGGCGGGTGACGAGCCCGAGAGCGCGATGGTGCGGATGGCCACGTTGAGCGCGATGCGCCCGGGGGCGATCAGCCCCACGGCGCCGCAGTACGGGCCGCGCGGGCTCGGTTCGAGCGCGTCGATCACCTGCATCGCGCGCACCTTCGGTGCGCCGGTCACGGATCCGGGCGGGAACGCGGCCTGCAGCAGCTCGGCCGGCCCGGTGCCCGGCCGGAGCGTGGCGCTCACCTCGGCCACGCCGTGCAGCACGGTCTCGTGCGACTCGATCGCGCGCGCAAGGTCGACGCGCACCGATCCGGGCACGGCCACGCGGCCGAGGTCGTTTCGCATCAGGTCGACGATCATGTGGAGCTCCGCGGCGTCCTTCTCGCTCTCCGCGAGCGCGCCGGGCGCCTCGTGCGCGGGGCGCGTGCCCTTCACGGGCCGCGTGACGGCGCGGCCGGTGGCGCGGTCGACCTCCAGGAAGAGCTCGGGGCTCATGCTCGCGAGCGCACGTCCCGGCGCCTCGATCCATGCGCCGTAGCGGGGCCGCGCGGCGCGGAAGGCCGCACGCATCACCGCGCGGCGTGCCCCCTGCCAGCGCGCGGAGAATCGCTGCGCGACGTTCGCCTGGAAGATGTCGCCCGCATGGACGAGGGAGACGGCCTCGCCCACCATCCGCTCGAAGTCGGCGCGCGTGATGTCGGGCTCGAGGGCCGTGACGGTGGCACCCGCCGCGGCACGTTCACCGCGCGCGATGCGCCGAGAGAGCATCTCTGCCAGCGGCCGCGCAGCATCGGTCGCATGCCAGCGCCCGGTGACGTGGTCATGCTCGAGCCGCGCGTCGCAGCGGACGAGCGTGGCGAGCGGCCAGCCGTCGTCGGGCCGGCGCGCGCGCGGCAGCGCCGTGGGTTCGAACGCGCCGCCGAGCTCGTAGGAGATGGCCGTGCACCACGTGCCGTCTTCGCCCGCGCGCCGGATCGCGGCGATCGCATCGGGCGCATCGTGCAGCGCGATCGTCTCGCCCGCGACGGCGAGCATGCTCCAGCGCCCCCAAGCCGGATCGGCGGCGCAGGTGACGAGTGCCGCGAGCGGCACGTCGTCCGGCCAGTGGGCGAGCGCCTCCTCCGGCGAGATGTTCCAGTCGAGCGGATGCATCCGGCGGGCTGCGGATCGTAGGTGGCACGGGTGCGCTACCATTTCGCCCCCGCGTTTCGGCGCGGTCATGGCCTCCCAGGCAGGGTTCGCGGCGCCGCGTCGGCGCCGGTGCACCGCGCGCCGAGGCCTCCACCAGGACCACTGATCCATGGGCAAGCACGGCAACGTCAAGGGCGCGAAGTCATCCAAGGGCGGCAAGTCGAAGGGCTCGCCGGCACCGAAGCAGATGGTGTTCCGCTTCGGCCGCAAGACCGACGGCGACGGCACGCAGAAGTCGCTGCTCGGCGGCAAGGGCGCGAACCTCGCGGCCATGGCGCGCATGGGCCTGCCCGTGCCCCCGGGCTTCACCATCAGCACCGAGGTGTGCACCTGGTACTACGACAACGGCCGGCGCTTCCCCGACAAGCTCGCCAAGCAGGTGAAGGACGGGCTGCGCTCGATCGAGAAGGAGGTCGGCCGGAAGTTCGGCGACCGCCGCGACCCGCTGCTCGTCTCGGTGCGCTCCGGCGCGCGCGACTCGATGCCGGGCATGATGGACACCATCCTGAACCTGGGCCTGAACGACGTCACCGTCGAGGCCCTGAAGCGCGCCACTTCCAACGGGCGCTTCGCCTGGGACTGCTACCGCCGCTTCGTGCAGATGTACGGCGACGTGGTGATGGGCGTGCAGAAGAAGCACGAGCACGACCACGAGCCGTTCGAGGAGGTGATGGACGGCCTGAAGCGCGAGATGGGCGTCACCGAGGACACGCAGCTCACCGAGGAGCACCTGAAGGAGCTGGTGCGCCGCTTCAAGGACCTGGTGAAGCGCTGGACCGGCAAGCAGTTCCCGGATGACCCGATGACCCAGCTCCACGGCGCGATCGCCGCCGTGTTCGGCAGCTGGAACAACGACCGCGCCATCGTCTACCGCAACAAGTACAAGATCCCGCACGAGTGGGGCACCGCCGTCAACGTGCAGGCGATGGTGTACGGCAACATGGGCGACGACTGCGCCACCGGCGTCGCGTTCACGCGCGACCCGGCGAGCGGCGAGAACGTCTTCTACGGCGAGTACCTGGTGAACGCGCAGGGCGAGGACGTGGTCGCCGGCGTGCGCACGCCGCTGCCCGTCGCGCAGATGGCGAAGGACAAGGTGCTCGGGAAGAGCTTCGGCCAGCTGGAGAAGGTGCGCAAGACGCTGGAGAAGCGCTTCGGCGACGTGCAGGACTTCGAGTTCACCATCGAGCGCCGCAAGCTGTGGATGCTGCAGACGCGAAACGGCAAGCGCACCGCGCTGGCCTACGTGCGCATCGCCCACGACATGGTGAAGGAGGGGCTGATGACCCCCGAGCACGCCATGAGGAGCGCCGACCCGGAGGCGATGAACCAGCTGCTGCAGCCGGTCTTCGACCGCGCCGGCTACGAGGTCGCCCGCAAGGCCGGCCGCATCATGACCAAGGGCCTGCCCGCCGGGCCGGGCGCGGCGTGCGGCGAGATCGCCTTCAGCGCCTCGCGCGCCGAGCAGCTCGCCCGCCAGGGCAAGCACGTGGTGCTGGTGCGCATCGAGACGAGCCCCGAGGACCTGCGCGGCATGATCGCCGCCGACGGCATCCTCACCACCCGCGGCGGCGTCTCCAGCCACGCGGCGCTCGTCGCCCGCCAGATGGGCAAGGTGTGCGTGGCCGGCGCCGGCGAGATCGCCATCGACTACCACGCTGGCACGATGACCTGCGGCGGCCGCACGATGCGCGAGGGCGACTTGCTCTCGATCAACGGCACCACGGGCGAGGTGATCGAGGGCCAGCTGGGCACCGCCGACAGCGAGCTGAAGCAGGTGCTGGTGGCCGGTTCCATGAAGCCGTCGGAGAGCCGCGTCTTCAAGGACTTCGACTTCGTGATGAAGCTCGCCGACCGGCACCGCCGGCTGGGCGTGCGCACCAACGCCGATACCCCGGAGCAGGTGCGCCAGGCCGTGGCGTTCGGCGCCGAGGGCATCGGCCTCTGCCGCACCGAGCACATGTTCTTCGAGGGCGAGCGCATCATCGCCATCCGTGAATTCATCCTGGCCAAGGATCTGGAAGGTCGCAAGGCCGCCCTGGCCAAGCTGCTGCCCATCCAGCGTGCCGACTTCGAGGGCATCTTCACGGCCATGAACGGCCTGCCCGTCACCGTCCGCCTGCTGGATCCCCCCCTCCACGAATTCGTGCCCCACGACGCGAAGGGCCAGGCCGAGATGGCCAAGGTCCTGGGCGTGGACGCGGCAGAAGTGAAGCACCGCGTCGAGAAGCTCCATGAGTTCAATCCCATGATGGGCCACCGCGGCTGCCGCTTGGGCATCACCTATCCCGAGCTCATCCGCATGCAGATGCGCGCCATTGTGGAAGCCGCCATCAACGTCGAGAAGAAGGGCATCAAGGCCCTCCCTGAAGTGATGGTGCCCCTGGTGGGCCATGTCAAGGAACTGTCCTACACCAAGGCTGAGATGCTGGACGAGTTGGCCCAGATCAACAAAGAGCAGAAGACCAAGTTCTCCTGCCCCATCGGGACCATGATCGAGATCCCCCGCGCCGCCGTCACCGCCGACCAGGTCGCCACCGAGGCCGAGTTCTTCAGCTTCGGGACCAACGACCTCACCCAGATGGGCTTCGGCTTCTCCCGCGACGACTCCGGCTCCTTCCTGCCCGAATACGTCTCCAAGAAGATCCTGGAGGACGACCCCTTCCAGAGCCTCGACCAGGGGGGCATCGGCGAACTGGTCCGCATCGCCTGCGAGAAGGGCCGCAAGACCCGCCCCGACATCAAGCTGGGCGTCTGCGGCGAGCACGGCGGCGATCCCCGCTCCGTGAAGTTCTTCCACGGCGTCGGCCTAAGCTACGTCAGCTGCAGCCCCTACCGCGTGCCCATCGCCATCGTGG
>CAYTYU010000025.1:5843-8199 GCA_964440815.1 uncultured Chitinophaga sp. | reverse complement strand
CCAGGCCAACCTGGAAGAGAAGAAGTAGGCGCTCCCTTCAGGAACAAACAAAGAATGGCCCGCCGCGAGGCGGGCCATTCTTTGTTTGCCGGGCAGGTTTTACGGGTTCGGCCCCTGATCCGTGCTCGCGGGCAGCGCAGCGTCCTTCTTCCCTCCGGAGATGAACAGGGGTGATTTCCGGCATCCTACATACAGACTGACTCGGGATAGGGTTCCGACCTATCCCGGCCCCATGGAGAGGTGCACACGATGACACTCGAAGTCGACAAACTGATGGAAGCCCTCCGGCAGACCTACCCCACCTCGCACTTCAAGCTCCTGCTGGAACCGGCCATGTTCATCCGGAGCAACAAGGGCAGGACCTACTCCGCCCGCGGCGCTGAGGTCTTTTCCGTCAAGTCGGCCCTGGACTATACCCACGTCCGCATGGAGATCGTCCTGGAGCGAGTGAAGGAAACAGAGGGCTACGTCCTGGACCTGGACCACCCCTGGATCATCGGCATCTACCCAGGGGATGGCGAACAGCACCCTCACGTCTTCGTCCACGGGAACATCATCCGGAATGGTACCGAACGATGGGTGGAGGTTGGATCGATCCAGTACGACCAACTGTGAGGACGGCTTCGCAGGCGTGAATTCGGTCAACCGGTAAGAGAAGCGGTGGTTCCGAACACAATCCATTCGACGAGAAAACCCACCGTGAGGTGGGCCTTCTCCATCGAATGACGCCGCCCAAACGCGGAGGCGGCCGCATGGGAGTCGCGTCGCTTATTGCGAAACGACAAACTTGGCCACCACACCTGAGGAACTTGCGTTGCCGTTGTTCTGCTCGTCGGTTTCTTTGATCTTCATGAAGGAATCCAGGCTGAAATGCAGGTACAGAGCCTTGCCGACGTGTTCCTGGGCCGCCGTCCAGTTGTACGTCATGGTCTCGCTCCATTCCTTCTTGCCACTTGACCCGTACTGGTTCTTCCAGGACTGCACATCGGCAAAGGCGAACTTCGGCGTTTGCCGGGTTTCTGTCTTGTATTCCTGGTGCGAGGGCGGCCCGGGGAAGAACAAGCCCCCGGCAATCAGATAGGAATTCCCAGCACCCCAGGTCGTGACATCCGCCTGAGTGATGGTTCCCAGGTTGACTGTTTTCAATTTATAGAAGCATTGGCAATGGACGCTTTGCCCAACCTGTAGATTGATGACCTTTGCTTGATGGAAGTCATTCAAAAAAGGGAACTGGACGCCGTTGACGATAAAGTGATCCACCGCCAGGTCCCAGAACTCGGATTTGGGACGGAACGCTTGCGCTGGTCCCGGTATTTGCGTTGGGGTCATCGTTGATGGACTTACCTGAGCAGGCCCCTTGGTAGAGGGGCCAGCGACGGCGCATATCGAAGCGCCCCCGCACAGCATGAAAACTCCGGAGAACAGGATCATTCTCTTGTTCATCGTTCCCTCCCCCTCTTTCATTGCGCTTAATGCTCTTCCTGACTACCCATCAAGATCAGCCCTGCACGAAGGACCCTCACGGAAAAGCGGAAAGCGATTGCGCTGAATCCGGGCTTGGTTCCTGGAGGTCGGATTGAAAAGTGACATGCGCTCTAGTCCCCTCGTGTCCGCCCAGAGGGCGGCTTCGTAGCTATATCCCCCTCTTCTGAAGATACTTGGCAATCGGGATGTTCTTTGATGACAGCTATGGTCATGGATTCGATGGAATGGCCCTCATCCTACTCCCTGTAGACCCAGGGTTCAATCCATTCACGCGATAAGCCCATCTCCAACAACCTGTGTATTCACAACATATGACTCGCATGTTGCTTTCAAGCCTATCACGACCCTGCTCTGTAAATTCAAAGCGAGCCAGGAAGAAGCCGATGAAGGGCATGAGCCTTGCCTGGAATCCCTCTACATGGTGATCACCACCCACCTGACGATCGGTTCCCAGGAGATCCACCATCCACAGGGAGGGCGAGACCTTCGAACTGCAGCCCCAGGCGTCCTCGATCATCCACAGGAACGACACCCTGGGGGTGATCGGCACCACGGGGCAGATCGAGGCCCTCATGAGGATACTCAGCTGAAGGGCTCGGCTTTGCCGAGCAGGAAATTGAACACTTCCCTATCCCCCAGCACTCTTTGGATGTAGAAGCGGGTGGAGGCAATGGGTATGGCCTGGACACGCAGCATCGTCTGCACGGGCGCGGCCTTGCCCTGCAGCGCCGGTTCGCTGGCGAACCGCCAGCGGCGGGCACGCCCTTCTCCGGCATGATAGCCCGCCAGGATGTAGAGCATCCGGACCTCCTCGGGCAGGGTCTCCAGCTGGGCCGCGCGGATGACGGTCCGGTAGTAGCGGAGCCCCGCC
>CAYTYU010000025.1:288-5792 GCA_964440815.1 uncultured Chitinophaga sp. | reverse complement strand
GCTCGGAACGCTGCCCGGAGAAACAGTACCTCCTCCTTTTCTGGGTCGGACTTGGCGAGGATCAGGTCGAAACGGTTCCCGGCGGCCAGGGCCTGGACCGAGGCGGGCCAGGGGCTTTCCTGGACGCGCAGGAGGCTCCGGATCACCTTGGCATTGAAGAGGGTGATATCCCCTGGAATCCTCAAGGCGGGCTGGGGTAAGGGCGAGAAAGCGGGGGCCAGGTGCGCCAGCAGGAAGCTGGCATGGCCGGCATACATGGACTGCGGGTAGCGGGAGAGAATCGTCTTGGCATGAGCCAGAGCCGACGATTGGTCGCCCCTGCCCAGGGCGTCCATGGCGCGCAGCCAGAGGAGGTCCGACACCCGCTCCTCGGGGCGGTTCAGGAACCAGAGGGTGTCTTCCTCAGGCCGCTTGCTCAGGAGGAGCGCCTCGGTCACCCAGGGGTGGTCCAGGGCGATCCAGTCCTTGGTCAGGGCATGCCAGACGGCCAGATCCAGCTGGTCCGTGCCACGAAAGGCAGCCAGCAACCGTCCGGCGTCCGCCGTCTGCCGCAGGGCTCTCAGCACGGGCAGACGCTCCACGGCCGGACGCGTCGGATCCAGAACCCAGGCTTCCGTGGGAACCGTACGCCCTGCCTGGAGGTCCACCAAGCGCAGGAAGGAGGCCAGGGTTTCCGGGGGGAGCTGAGCCGCCGCCATGGCTTGACGCAACAGATCGAACTCATTGCGGTAGGCCAGTTGCGTCAACAGCCGGGAGGTCGTCAGCGGGTCCTGCAGGGGAAGACCGAGGGTCTTCACATAGGCCACCTGGTAGACCGACTTGGCCTCCTGCCACTCCGCCGCCCGGGCGGTGTAGCCGATGGCCGTCGCCTGCCGCAACAGTCTGGGCTCGAAGACCCGCCGCTCCTCCAGCCGCTGGATCCCCTGGACCAGGAAGGCATCCGGGATCTTGGCGAGGTCCGCCCGGCGAAGCTCCGCAGAGGCGACACCCTGGCGCCCCCCCACCAGGGCCTGCATCCAGAGGGGCCAATCCGCCTGGGCCTTGGGCCCCAGGAAATAACCCGTGAGCATGCCCCCCCGGAGATACCAGCCTGGATCGGCCTGGACCGCGGAGGGTTTCAGGCTGGGAAGCTCGGAGGCGTCGGCAGGCAAGTGGCTGCCGAAGAGCAGCAGCCCGCCCAAGGAAAGACAGAACAGCCTGATCCAGCCATGCACAGGATTCGACATGTCTTCCAGCCTTGGCATCTGGACGGACCTTGTCAACCGAGGTCCTGAGGGGAGCGGACCTTTCCAGGCTATGGCTCGGCCAGCAGGTAAAAGAACTCCCGATCCGCCTTGAGCATGTGCAGGGCGACCACATCCTGCGCCAGGAACTGGAAGAGGCTACCGAGGGCCAGGGTTCCCGCGCGAAACGCCCGCTCCTGTTCCCCGGCCTTGGCCAGAAGTTCCACATGCTTGGCCGCATGGTCCCGCAGCCCAGGGAAACCCCGTGCCGCGAGGATCCCCTCTTCATCCTGGAAATGCCTGGAGACTTCCGCCAGGAGGCCTGACACAAGCCCCGCAACCGACTCTCCGGGTCCGTTCAAAAGAACGGCATCTAGCAGGCCGTTGGAGAGCTGGAACAGTCGTTCATGCTGGGTGTCGATCACGGAATGGCCACAGCAGTAGGCTCGGTGCCAGACCAGCTTCAGGAAGGTGCCTTCCTGCGCTTCGATGCCTGGGAGGGTATCGCTGCGGGCCGGGTCCGCCATGACCCGGTTCCGCCCTGCGCCTTTGGCCCGGTACATCGCCTGGTCGGCGCGCTCCAGCCACGCCTCCCGGGAGGCTGCGGGGAGGTACTCCGCCACCCCGATACTGACGGTGACTCGGCCGACGCCCTCGAAGAGCTGCCCGCCGAGGCTTTCCCGGATGCGTTCGGCCAGGGTGCTGGCGCTGGAGAGCCCCGTATCCGGCATGAGCACAATGAATTCCTCGCCCCCCCAGCGGGTCAGGGAATCCGAGAGACGGATCACCGAACGCACCCGGTCCGCCATCTCCCGGAGCACGCGGTCGCCCTCCTGATGGCCATGGGTATCGTTGATCTGTTTGAAGTGGTCGATGTCGAGCATCAGCAGGGCCACCGGATGCCCATAGCGCCTCGCCCGGTGCATCTCCCCCGCGACCGCCTCCTCGAAATGCCGCCGGTTCCAGGCGCCGGTCAACAGATCCGTGCTCGCAAGCTGTTCCAGGGACTGGAACCTGAGACGCAAGGCCTCCTCGGCGCGCTTGCGCTCGGTGATATCCCGGCTCACCCCCAGGGCCACGGATAGAGAGCCTTGCCCGTGCAAGGTGAGGGCCACCTCCGTGGCGACCAGGTGCCCATCCTTGTGGGGTTGATCCAGTTCAATCACCGTGGGTAGGAGGCGCTGCCCCACGTCCCCTGCAGCCTGCCCCTCCGACAGGACCGCCTGGAGGCGGGCCGCAGACTCCTCTGTCCAGGCTTGAGCCAAGGCCTGGGCCTGGGCCTCCTGGGGCGTCAGGCCCCGCAACTGGGACACGGAAGGACTGACGTAGGTGAACCGGCCACTGGCGATATCCAGCGTCCAGATCACATCGGCAGAATGCTCGGCGATGAACCGGAAGCGCCGTTCATCCTCCTGGAAATCGGAGCTGATCCGCATGGGCCTGCCCTTTGCTCTGTGCCCGGTATATCGGCTGGAGCGCCCCTCCCCCTGAGAAACGGGCCGTAAATCCGGCCTCCAGGTGACCGGATACACTCAAGCCATGGAAGACCTGCATCTGCGTATCACACCTGGGCTGGAACTGGTGAGTGCCGCAAGCGCGCACGCGGAGGCCCTGCTGGCCATGCTCCAGCGCAACCGGAGCCATATCGGGCGCTACCTCCCCAAGGTCACGGAGCTTGATTCCATGGGCAAGATCCAGGCTCACCTGACCCTCTGCATCGAACAATGGCGGGCCCGGGCGTTGTTCGAGTTCCATGTCTTCCACCAGGGCGAGCTGTGCGGCATCGTGCGGCTCAACCACTTCGAGTGGGAGGACCGGCAGGCGTCCCTCGCGTATCTCCTGGACGAGGCCCACATGGGCCGGGGAATCCTCACCCAGGCGGCGCGCACAGTCCTTGCCTTCGGGTTCCAGACCCTCGACTTGAACCGCGTGGAGCTGCGCTGCGTGACCACCAACCGGGCCAGCCAGCGGGTGGCGGAGCGCCTGGGCTTCAGGCGCGAGGGCGAGCTGCGCGAGACGGGATGGCTGGGGGGAGAGCCGGTGAATGACGTCGTGTATGGTCTGCGGCGGAGAGAATTCGAGACGGATCAGGCCCGGCTCAAGCCGTCAAGCCAGACGATCTAGGAAGAATAGGATGAGTCGGTTACCTGTTCGGCGTCCTTCCGGACCGTGGCTCTCCTGCCGATCATGCCGTAGCTTTTGAGCTTGCGGTAGAGCGTGGCGGCCCCGATCTGGAGCTGTTCGGCGGTACGCGTCTGGTTCCCGCCGAGCACCTCCAGCACGGCGAGGATGTGCTCCTTTTCGATCTCGGCAAGGGGTCGCACTGTCCCTAGAGCGGGGGCAGGCTTGGACGTCGTCAGGCGAATCTCCTCGGGCAGGTCCTCAAGCTCCACGCGGCTACCCGGCGCGAGAGCCACAGCCCGCTCCATGGTGTTCTCGAGCTCGCGCACGTTGCCGGGCCACGGGTAGCGCAGGAGCTGATCGGCTGTGCCCGGAGCAAGGCCCGAGATCTTGCGCTTCATCCACAAGGCGGAACCTGCAAGCAGCACCCGGGCCAGGGGCAGGATATCGTCCCTGCGCTCGCGGAGCGATGGCACATGCAGTTCGACGACCTTGACCCGGTAGTAGAGATCCTGCCGAAAGGTCCCGTCGGCCACGCCTTGGGCAAGATCACGATTGGTGGCGGCCAGGATGCGCACATCCACTCGTCGGCTCTTGTTCTCCCCGACCCGTCGGATTTCCCGTTCCTGGATCGCGCGCAGGAGCTTGACCTGCATGCCCGGTGAGACCTCGCCGATCTCGTCCAGCAGCAGCGTCCCGCCATTGGCGGCTTCGAAGAGGCCCGGCCGGTCATGGGTCGCACCGGAAAAGGAGCCCCGGACATGGCCGAAGAGTTCGCTCTCCAGGAGTGTTTCCGTGATGGCGCCGCAGTTGACCGAGCCGCTTTCGCCGGTGATCAGCACCGTGGAATCGACCTTGGCCACCCGGCGCGCCAGATCCACGAGCTTCCGCATCTCGGGACTCTTGGCGATGATTCCCAGCGGTTCCTCGACCTCGGGAGCCACCCGGGTCAGCGCTAAGTGGCGCGCGCGGAGTTTTCGCTCCGCTGCCTTCAGCGTCTCCGTGACCCGGTGCAGCGAGACATCCAGGCAGTCCGAAAGGCGGTTCGAATTGAAGAAACACAGTTCCTCGGCGTGTTCATCCCCCCACTCCTCGCGGGTGCGCCCGAAGAGGTGGCAACCCGCGTCCCCCTTGCCCATGCAACGATCTTCCAGGACGAAGATCTCCTTGCCAGCGACGCGACTGAGGTAGCCGCTGATGAGACCGGAAATGGTCCAGCACATCGGCGCATCCGCACGGCCGAAGTGCAGGAGGTGCTGCTCGGCCTCATAGGAAGCAGCCAGCATCACCCCCTCCTTGGAAAGGGGATCCTTGCTCCCGGACTCGACCCGGAAGAGGCCCTCCAGGGTGTGGATGCGAGTCCCCGCCAGACGCCACTCTTCAGGGCTTCCCCAGGTGAACTCGGCCTGCATCGCCTCGGCCATGCGCCAACCGTGTGCGAAACCGAATTGCGTCAGCACGGTGCGAGCGGCCGTGAGGCCAAAGTTCTCCACCAGATACTTCCGCAATAGCCCCATGGCCACCGCATCGAGCAGGATCGCGCGCTGGCCGGCAAACCGGATCACGCCTCCCTCCGAGTCCAGTTCCAGCAACTCCTTGTGGTCCAGGCTATCGGTTCGCATTGGCTGGATTGATCCTTCGAGTTGAAAGACATGCTACTTCATTTTGATCAAGCCAACCATGACATATTCTAACTGTCGCAAAAGTGAAATGAGTTATCTACATATTATTGCATCAAATGCATTTTGGCACCCCTGTTGCTCCATCAACAGTTTCAACCCAAAGGATGAAGCCCTTCTCCATCCGATGCCATTCCGATGAGAACTGCAACGTGAAGGACGTGAAGCATGAACAGAAGCCATCTTGTCCTCGCTGCTCTGCTAGCCGGAGCCTGCATGCTGCCCGCCCAGCTGCCGAATCCATTGTTCCTGCCGGACCCCCTCGGCATCGCCCAGCCCGGCCCCAACGCTCCGAACCCTGGTCCCCCCCGGCAGACACAGAAGCCGGAAGACGGCAGGGCACGACAGCAACGGCATCATCGGAAAAAACCCGCCAAGCGCATCTATCGCAAACACCACGGGTACGGTCATTGAGAACAGACAAGTGTCCCGTGGTTCAGAACCGGCCGCATCTGAGGAATCCAACACGATGAACATCGAA
>CAYTYU010000025.1:0-278 GCA_964440815.1 uncultured Chitinophaga sp. | reverse complement strand
CTTCAGTCTCGCCGCACCGGAGCATGCATGGACCGACTAATGCGTACCACCCTACGGTTCTGGCTCACGGGTCGCCTGAGCGCCGCTGCGCTCTGCCCCTTGCTGCTGTTCCCGGCCCCCACCGCAGCGGTTGCGGACCGGACCAGCGATACCTACCTCACCGGATACATAGCCTCCATCCTGGAACGGGATCTGCTCTGGGAGAGGGATAGCTATCGTCTGGGCATCATCAACGGCGTGGCCACGATCACCTTGTGGGAAGAAGATCAGGCGCGACG
>CAYTYU010000024.1:0-22790 GCA_964440815.1 uncultured Chitinophaga sp. | reverse complement strand
GCACGCGTAGCTCAACGGATAGAGCATCGGTCTTCGGAACCGAGGGTTGCAGGTTCGAATCCTGCCGCGTGCGTTGGGGATGCGGGTGCGCGTGCGATCAGGGCGGGCACGCGCCCCAGGCGCCGAGCAGCTCGCCGAGGTCGTCGCCGTTGACGAAGCCGTCGGTGTTCAGGTCCGCGGGGCACGCGCTGCCGCCGCACGCGCCCCACGCGCCGAGCAGCACCCCGAGGTCGTCGCCGTTCACGAACCGGTCCGCGTTCAGGTCGGCCGGGCACGACGGTGGCGGCGGCGCGTCGGGCACCGCACGGATCGCCAGGTCGTCGAAGAAGCCGTACGCGTTCAGCGCACCGGGGGCGGCATCGGTGGTCGCGAACAGGTTCGTCGCGAACACGCCGCCGAACACGCCGGTGGCGTGCGCGAACACCTGCTGGCCGTTCAGGGCGAGCGTGGCCTGCCCGTTCGCCGGGTTCCACCGATAGCGGAACTCGTTCCACTGGCCGAGCACCGCGCTCGCGCCGGTGGCCACGCGGTTCGCCGTCGCGTACCCGCCGTTGAGCACGCTGATCGAGCCGTTGGAGGCGTTCACCAGGAAGCCGCCGCCGGTCTCGAACGAGCTCTTGGCGATCATCAGCCCGAACGAACACGCGAACGGAGGCGACGCCGGCACGAACATCTTGACGGTCGACTCGAGGATCCCGTTGCCGCCCGCGCTCGCGGCCGCCCACTTGCCGCTGTTGGCCAGGTCGACGTAGGCCTTGGTTCGCCCGCCCGCAACCCGCTCGGTGCACAGCCGCACCATGCGCCCGGTGCCGCCGACGGGATCGACGCCCGGGTTCACGCCGCTGCCGATCACGTTGCCGGCGATCTGCCCGGTGTTGACGAGCGCCGACGTGGCCCAAGTCACCAGGAACGGCTGGTACCAGACGATCTGCCCATTGAGGTTTCCCGTGCCGTAGTCGTCGAACCCGGTCACGAGGATGTCGGCAGCCTGGGCGGCGGACGCCCAACCGGAGCACGCCAGAACGACTACTCGACGGATGCCTCTCATGCCCCGAATGTACGGCGGTGCGTCCGCCTGGGTTCAACGACGCCCGGCAGCCATCGGCGGGGCCTTGATTCCCGGCCCCCAGCGCGCCGGATCGAACGATGCGGGCGGCTCGACCGCCGGGGCCGCGGGCATCGCCCAGGGCTCGGTGCCGAAGGCGAATTCGCCGCCCCCGGCCTCGTCGGTCGATGCGTCCATCGCGCCGGCCGCCTCGTGCGCCGCCTGCGCCGGACTCGCGCCTGCGCCTGCGCCCGCACCCGCGCGCACCACCGCCACGCCCTGCACCTCGTCCGGCACCCAGTCGTGGTTGTCGTCGCGCACGAGGCCCGCGCGGATCTCGCAGAAGTCGATCATGCCGTTGCCGTTCAGGTCCTGGGAGAAGCCCATCGCGATCTCGTAGCCGTCGGCGATGCCGTTCATGTTGCAGTCGGGGTCGCACGAATCCGGCACCCCGTTGCCGTCGCGGTCCGTCACCCAGCCGCGCGCGATCGCCTCGGCATCGGGCGTGCCGTCCTGGTCGCAGTCGCCGAAGCACGCCGCGTCGAAGGTGTTGCCCTCGCCCCACCACTCGCCGCCCACGGCGGTCTCGGCCGACCCGCACAGCCGGCTGCCCACGATGCGCAGGCCCGCACCGCGCGCGAACAGGCCGCGCCCGGTCTCGCTGGTGTTCGCCTCGAACGTGCAGCCCGAGACCTCGGCCGTGCCGCCGAGCACGCACACGGCGCCGCCGGCCTCGATCGCGCGGTTGCGCGCGAAGTCGCTGCCGTCCACGCGCACCGACGCGTCGCGGCCGAACACCGCGCCGCCCCATGCGCCGGAGCGCGTGGCATTTCCCTCGAACGTGCACGCCAGGAACGACGCGCTCCCGCCCGAGCCGTGCACCGCGCCGCCGAGCGACGCCGCCTCGTTGCCCTCGAACCGGCACGAGACGAACGACAGCTCGCTTGCGTCGCCGAGGACCGCGCCGCCGCTTCCGGCGGTGCGGTTGCCCTCGAACACGCATGCCGAGAAGCGCACGTCCGTCGCGGTGAGCCACGCACCGCCGCCCTCGTTGCCGGCGATGCGCACGTCCTCCGCCTGCAGGCGCACGCCCTCGGCGCGCAGGCCCGTCCCCATCCGCCCGGTGCCGCCCGTGATCGACAGGCCGCGCAGCGACACGGTCGCATTGCCGTCGCCGAGCACGGTCAGCACCGGCCCATTCCCTCCGCCTCGGATGCTCGTTTCCCCGGGACCCGCGCCGACGATCGTCACGCCGCGCGCCACCACGCGTGCCCCGCCTGCATGCACGCCGCGCGCGAGTCGCACGGTCATGCCGTCGCGGCATGCATCGAGCGCCGCCTGCAGCGAGGGCCGCTCGGCCGGCACGTCGATCACGCCGTCGTCCACCGACGGCGTGCTCGCCAGCGCCTGCTGCCACGATCCGCCGAACTCCGCCCCTGCCTCGCGCGTACCGAGCCCGGCACGCATCGACCCGAACGCGACGAAGGCCAATGCCGTGCCCATCCCCGCCGTCGAAGCCAGCGCCGCGAAGCGCCGGCCCCAGGTGCCGTGGTCATCGGAAGGCTGCCAGCTGCGTCGGGCGATGGACATGAACGTCGTCCTTGTCGGAAAGGGGGATGGCGGCCGAACGGCAGCCGCGAACCCACGAACCCTCCGTTTCGCCGATCCCGCATCCAAGCGGAATCGCCCCGGAACCGCTCCGGCATCCCCGATAATCCACCCCTACACTCGGACTGTGCGACCTGACTGGCGCGCAGCACGGATGGTGCTGGCCGCCCTGAGCCTGGCCCTCGCGGCCTGCTCGGGATGGAGCCAACCTCGATTCGACGCGGTGCCCGGGCCGGTGCGGACGCTCGACCTCGCTGCCGCCGCCGCGGACGAGCCCGAGCCCCTCACACCGGACGAATGGCGCGCCGTCGACCGCGCGCACGACGCCTACCTCGCGGCATTCGACCAGGTGCGCAGCGAGTCGATCGCCCCACTCGTGCGCGACGCCCGTGCGCGCGAGCAGAAGGAGCTCGAGCGCGACGCGAAGTTCATGCAGCAGCTGGCGCGACGCCACCGCTCGGCGCTCGCGCGTATCCGCGCGCTCGACGAGGCGCTTGCCGCCGACCTGCTGCAGTCGATGCCCACGCGCACCGCGTTCGTGGATCGCCTGGCGAGCCGACGCGCCGTCGCCCGGGCTGCATGCGTCGTCGAGGGGCTTGCCGACGGCAGCCGGCGGACGGGCACGATCCTCGACCTCGATCCCGTCGTGCGCCGGATGGAGCTCGACCCCGCGCAGCGCGCCGCCGTCGAGCCCGCCCTCGCCGCCTACCGGCGGACGCTCGCCCGCGCCGCCGAGCAGCTGGCCGACGCGCAGGTCGAGCATCCGATCGAGGTGCATGCGGCGCTGGCGGCGGAGGGGCTCGACCAGGCACGGCTCGATGAACTCGCCACCCTCTCGAGCGAGGGCCCCGACCAGCGCAAGGCATGGGACGACGCGCGTGCCCGTGCGGACGCCGCCAGGCTCGCAGCGGGCCGAGCCCGTGCCCGCGCCATGATCGCCGTCGACGATGCCAACCGCGCCGGAATGGAGTCGATCTGCGCCGCCCTGCCCGCGGAAGCCGCGGCTCGGCTCCGAGAGCTCGACATGGAGCGCCGCACGTCGGCCGGCGCCGGGAACGGATTCGCCATCCTGGTGTTCGAGGCCACCCCGGAAGTGCGAAGCGGCTCCGCACCCCGGACGGCGGCCGCCCTTCGTGTGGCGCGCGCGGCGCTGGTGCGACTGCAGGCCGTCATCATCGCGGACATCGGCGCGCGGCTCGACGCGGCATCGCGCGGCGAGCCTGCCGCCGACCGTCCCGAGACCACGGCGGCCACCGAGGCATGGAACGAGGCGTGGCGCAAGCTCGGCGAAGCATGGTCGTCGGAATCCGCGGGCGACGCCGACCGCGAGGACCTGTACCAGTGGGCCATGAGCCCTTCGCAAGGCACCGCCGACGAAGCACGCGCCGCGCTCGCGAAGCACCTCGGCCCCGCCGTCGCCGCCCGCATCGTGGCATCGATGCCCAGCACGACCTTCGACACCGAGAAGGTCGTCCCCGACTTCGACTTCGACAGCGACCTCTCCTTCGCCGAGCAGCTGCTGCTTGCGCCGGGCATGGACCACGCCGCCTTCCGGCGCGCGGCCCGCGCGCTGGGCGCGAAGGACGATGACGCGATGGTCGAGCAGGTATGGGAACGCCACGAGGCACGCCGCGCGGAACTCGAGACGCGCCAGCGCAACGACCTGCGCGCGCTCGAGCAGCGCGCCGTCGAGCTGGCGCGCAACCAGGGTACGGACACCGACCCAGCCCCCTTCGAGCGCACCATCGCCGAGTACCTGCAGGCCCTCCTGAACGCGGACACCGAGCGCCTGGCAGCCGACGACGAGACCTTCCGCGAGATCGCCATCGTGATCGGCATGGCCGAGAGCGACGTCCGCTTCGCGATGGCGCGCGCGGTGAGCGCGGCCCGCCGCGCCTCGCTGCCGTGGCGGCGCTTCCGCCAGCCGTGGCTGCTGGGCCCGCTCTGGCAGGCGGATGCCGACCCCGTGTCGATGGCCCTCGAGGAAGAGGACGAGCTGGTCCGCCAGGCCGCGCTCGGCGTGCTGCTGCCGCACCTCGAGCCGCTGCGCGCCGGGGCAGACGCCGCGCGGCGCGCGGGGCTCGAATCACTCCGTGACCTCCTCCTCTTCGGACTGCGAAAGCAGCGCGAGGGCGTGCGGCTCGGAAGCCCCGAGACCTACCGAGACACCCCCGAGGTGCGCGCGATGGTGCGCCGCATCGACGAATCCGCCGCCGCGCGCCGCCGCGCGCAGCGCGACGCGATCGCCGCCGTGCGCGGGATCGATGCCGCGCTCGGCGCCGAGTACATGCGGCGCTGGGCACGGGCCACGTTCCCCGACTTCTTCATGGACGGCCACGCCTGGCGCGACGCGCAGGACGTGGCGCTCGCGGCCCCGGCCGCCGCCGGGGCGGACGCCGCGGGCGCACGCGTCGCGGCCGCTGCCGAACGGTGGCGGATCGTCGACCAGGACATGGCCGAGCGGCTCTGCGACTGGCAGGACTCGCGAGGAACCACGCTGGTGCCCGACGGGCTCGACGACCTCAACCTCGCCTGCGCGCTCGACCCGACGCTCGGCATGCTGCGCTCGCTGCGCGACGAGAACGCCTGGCGGCTCCTTCGCGAGGCCGCGATCGCCGGCGGCGAGGCACCCGACCGCCGCATGCGCGACGGGCTGGCGGGCGGCTCACTTCCGCGGCCGGTCGCCCCTGCCCCCTGATCGCGCGTGGCCGTGCCGGCCGGCGCCCTGCACCACGTCGTCCACCTTCTTCATGATGAAGAGGTAGTTGAAGCCGCGCAGGAAGAAGTTCTCCTCGACGGCGGTCTTGCGCCAGTTGCCCTTGTCGAGCTTCTGGTTCTGCCGCACCACGCACACGACGTCGACGGGCACGAACCGCCGGCGCATGATGGCGAAGAGCTCGAACCCGATCGGCATGAACGATCCCGCGCCGCTGCCGGACGGCCCGCCCTTCTTCTTGCGCCAGCTGTCGCTCACGTAGAGCGCCAGGTATCGGCGGTTCTTGAGGACGCGGTGGCCCTCGGCGATCGCCGCCTCCATGGCCGCGTAGTAGGCGCGGCCGCCGTCCTCGCCGCCGGCATCGAGCTTGCCGATGCAGTCGGGCTCGGCCGAGTACTCGATGTGCGTCGAGTACGGCGGGTCCATGAACACGAAGTCGACGCTCTGGTCCTCGAGCGGCAGCTTCCGCGCATCCGCCTTCAGGATGTCCGGACGGCTGGGCGCGAGGTCGAACCCCTTCACCGGCCGGCCCAGGCTGCGGCAGACGTCGATGGTGGTGCCGCTGCCGCAGAACGGGTCGACCACGCGGTCGGTCTCGCGCGTGTAGCGCATCAGGAGCTGCCAGATCACCCACGAGGGGGTCGCACCCGCATAATCCTTGTCGCCCTGCATCGTGTGCCGCCGGCCCGAGGCGTCGACCCAGTCGTAATGCTGGCTCGGATACTCCCAGAGCGTCGTGGGGAAGACGCTCAGCGGCGGGCGGGCAACGCGGTGCATGGGCGACGAGTGTAGGGATGACGCCTATACTCGCCGCGATGCGCGGCCCCCGCGCCATCTTCGCCGCCCTCGTCGCGACCGCGCTGCTCGTCTCGGGCAACGCGGGCCTGCGCGCGCTCCACCTGACGGTTGCGGCGTGCGATGCGGGTCCGGCAGTTCCCGCGTGCGCCCACGATCACGGCGACCATCACCATGGCCACCGGCACGACGCGGCCCCGGCTGCCCCCGCCCACGACGAGCAGGACTGCGCCACCTGCGAGCTGCTGCTGACGCTCGCCTCGCTTTCCGGTCCGGCGCCTGCCGTCCCGACCTTCCTCGGCCTGGTGGCCGTGGCCGACCCGGCCGCGCCCACGTGCCCGCCCGCGCCTGCGCCGCTGCGCGCGCTCGCCGCGCGCCCGCCCCCGGCCGCCTGACGAATGACGTGCCGTCCGCGCTTTCGGCGCGGACACGCATCCCCGCACGCCTGCGGGCCGGCATCGCTGTCGCGCCCGCCGAGTTTCGTCCCATGCACATGCACGGAGGACGCAGGGCCTCGCGCCCCGCGTTCACCCTGGTCGAGCTGATGGTCGTGGTCGGCATCGTCGCCGCCCTCGCGACGCTGGCATTGCCGGCGCTCGCAAGCGCGCGACGGACGTCGCTCGCGACCGCCGACCTGGCCATCATGCGCAGCCTGTCGACCGCGCACGCCTCGTACATGAACCTGAACGAGGAGCGCTTCGTAGACGTCGGGCTGCCGCACGGATCGGTCGGGCAGCCGCAGCGTTCGTTCGTGACGACGCTGCGCCCGTACCTCGACGGCAACGCCCTCGCCTTCCGCAGCCCGCTTGATGCCAGTCCCCACTGGCCGAGCGAGCTCGGCGGCGACGGCGAGCCGGTGGTGGCCGGGTCCAGCCCGGTCTTCCGGCGCACCAGCTACGGGATGAACAACTGGCTCTCGCGCTCGTACTCGCCCGCGGTCGCCCTCGACGGCCCCGGGTCGGGCGTCGACCGCCTGCAGCAGGTGCGCGATCCGGAACGGGTCGCGTGCTTCCTGCTGATGGCCGAGCGCGGCAGCTATGCGTCCGCCGACCACCCGCACGTGGAGCAATGGGCGACGAGCCCGAATCCCGCGCGGACGGCGGCGGCGCAGGTGCAGGTGAATGCGGTCGACCGGCGCACGCCGCAGGTCGGCAGCATCGCCAACTGGGCGTTCGTGGACGGGCACGTCCGGACCATGCCGTTCGAGGACATCTGGCGATCGGCCGGGGACAACCGCCTCGACCCGACGCCGCGCTGACAACGATTCGATCGCTCAACGACACTCGCGCACCACGCGCACAGGACACCATCCATGATCCGAAACGCTTCCATCGTCGCGGCGACCGTCGCCGCGCTCATCGCTCCCGCCACGCTCGCCGAGGACGGCCACGCCGGCGACATCGGCCTGGTCGTCGAGGAAGGCCGCATCCGCTCGGTCCTCGTCGACGCCAAGGGCTTCGGGCCCGCGCAGCGCGCCTTCGAGGGCGAGTTCGGCGCCGACGGCGTGCCGTGGTTCTCCGCAGACCCAGGCTACGACGCCGAGCCCGGCACCTTCCCGGCCGGCAGCCGCGTCGGCGTGCGCTTCGCCGCGCCGCTCATGGTCTGGGACGGCACGTCGTTCGTGGGAACCTCCCCGGACGGCGCGATGTCCGGCGAGCGGCTGCGCCTCAGCTACCTGTCGCTGGCCGCGACGTCCGGCGCCGGCCCCGCGCCGGGCTTCGACCTCTCGGTCCAGCCCGACGGCGGCTGGCACATCCACCCGTCGATGGAGCTCCTCCCGGCGCCCGGCGCCGCGGAGCCGGAGGTCGGCGTCTACCTGGTGCAGCTGGAGGTCTACTCCACCGACTCGGCGATCGCGGCGAGCGAGCCAATCTGGCTTGTCCTCAACGCCGGCGCCACCGAGGAGGAGCACGAGGCCGCCTACGAGCATGCCCGCGACATCGTCGATCCCGAGGACTGCGCCGCGGACCTGAACGGGGACCTCTCCGTCGACGGCAACGACCTCGGGCTGCTGCTCGCAGGATGGGGCAACGCCGGTGCCACGGACCTGAACGCCGACGGCGTCACCGACGGCAACGACCTCGGGCTGCTGCTCGCGGCCTGGGGCCCGTGCCCCTGACGGCGGGCGCCGCCGGCCTCACTTCGGCGCGTTCCAGAAGACCGCGTCGATCGAGGCCGGCGGCTCCTTGATCATCCCCAGCTCCTTGAGCTGGGCCGCGAGCCGTTCCCAGCGCTCGCGCGGCATCCAGCCGACCTCGTCCGCGCTTCCCTTCGGGGGCGCGACGAGGTCGTGCTGCTTTTCGGCCGCGATCGCCATTGCCTCGATGCCCATCGCCGGGTTGAGCCGCGCGATCTCCGCGTTGTACTTCGCAGGTTCGGCGAGGTAGCGCGTCCACCCTTCGCGCAGCGCGCGCACGAACGCGGCGCACGTGGCGCGCTCGCGCTCCAGGTACGACGAACTCGTCGCCACGGTCACCGTGTACGGGTCGTAGCCGCCCTCGGCAAGCGAGAGGAACCGCACCGGCACCTTCTTCAGCTCCATCTGCACGGGCTCCGAGGAGATGAACGCCTGCTGCCCGGCCACCGCGCCGCGCTCGAACGCGGCGAGGCCCGTGCCCGTCGGCACGAGCTTCACCTTGCCGCCCGGGTACTTGAGGTTCAGGTAGCGCACGAACGGCAGCCCCGCCTCCATCGCGACCGTCGCGTCGCTGTGCCAGAGCGCCTCGAGCGAGCGGAAGGGCGACGCGTCCGGCACCATGATGCCCATGGGGCTCGTGTGGAAGATCGCGAAGAGGCCCACCAGGTTGCCTCCCTGCTCGCGCAGCGACAGGATCTGGTCGCCGCTGGTGACGGCGAACTCCACCTGCCCGCTCGCGGCCATCTGCGCGGCGGGCGTGCCCGCGGAACCCTTGATGATCTCGACGTCGAGGCCTTCCTTCGAGAAGAGCCCGTCCTGCGCCGCGGCGTAGATGCCGCCGAACTCGGGCTCGGGGACCCAGTTGAGCTGGATGCGGACCTTCGTGGCGGCGGGGGCACCGGCGGACCCGGCCGCGCCGGGCTTGGCGGCCGGCGACGAGTCGGAGCACGCGGCGAGCCACGCGCACGCGCATGCGGCCAGCGCACGCGAGACCATCTTCACGGGGGAAACGCGGCGGTTCGGGGCATGCATGCGCCCGAGGATAGCCGTGCCCCGGGACTCCACCGCGCGCATCATGCCGCCGACGCATGCCACCGCCTGAGCAGCAGCCACCCACCCAGGCTCACGAGCCCGAACAGCACGAACCCGACGATCGCCGCCACGGCCACGGCGGCAAACACCAGGTCGGTGCGGTTCTCGCGCATCGCCGAGAGGATCAGGATGCCGACCGGCGACTCGTCGCCCGCGAACGCGCCGACGAACTCGCCGACGATCGCGCCGATGACCGAGAGCCCCGCGGCCACGCGAAGCCCGGTCACGATGGAGGGAATCGCCCACGGCAGCTCGAGCTTCCACCAGCGCTGCACGCGCCCCGCGCGCAGCGTGCCGAAGAGCTCGACCAGCCCGCGGTCGGTGCCGCGCATGCCGTCGAGCGTGGCCGCGAGCACCGGGAACACGCTCACGATCGCCGCGCTCGCCACCGCCGTGCGCGGGCCGTAGCCGCACCAGATGACGAGGAGCGGCGCGATCGCCACCAGCGGCACCATCTGCAGGAGCGTCGCGATCGGGTACAGCCCGCGCATCAGGAACGGCACCGCGGCCAGCACGCTTCCGGCGAGCACGCCAACGCCGGCCGCGATCGCGAAGCCGATCGCCGCGCTGGTGCCGGTCATCCACGCCGCACCCGCGAGCGGCACGCGCATCTCGCCGGCCGCCCGCACCACGTCCATCGGCGCGGGCACCAGGTACGAGCTCGGCCGGAACGCCCAGATGCACGCCTGCCACGCCGCCACCAGGAGCACCACCATGACGGCCGGCGGCACCGCCCCGCGCAGGAAGGAACGCACCGCGCTCATGCGGCGCGTCCCCCGCTCGACGACGACATGGCCGTCCCGAGCGAATGCAGCAGGTCGGCCATCAGCGAGGCGTACGGCACCGACGCGCGCAGCGCCGGGCCGCGCGCCGAGAAGCCGGGCTCGACCGTCCGCACGATGCGCCCCGGCGCCGGCGCCATCACGAAGATCCGGTCGCCGAGGTAGGCGGCCTCGGCGATCGAGTGCGTCACCAGCACCACGGTCATCGACAGCTCCGAGCGGAGCGAGAGCACCAGGTCGTCCAGCACGTGGCGGGTGATCTCGTCGAGCGCGCCGAACGGCTCGTCGAGGAGGAGCACCTGCGGCCGGGTCACGAGCGCGCGCGCGATCGCCGCGCGCATGCGCATGCCGCCCGAGAGCTGGCCCGGCAGCTTGCGGTGCGCGTCGGCCAGGCCCACGAGCCCGAGCATCTCGCGGGCGCGCGCCAGCCGCTCGCGCCTCGGCACGCCGCGCAGCTCGAGCGGCAGCGCCACGTTGCGCACGGTGCTGCGCCACGGGAGGAGCCGCGGTTCCTGGAACGCGATCGCGACCGCGGCAGGGCCGCCCTCGCCCGCACCCCCGCCGTCCACCGTCACCGTGCCGCGCGTCGGGCGGTCGAGCCCCGCGATCATGCGCAGCAGGGTCGTCTTGCCGCACCCTGACGGTCCCACCAGCACCGCGACCGACCCGGGCGCCACGTCGAGGCTCACGCCGTCGAGCGCCACCGAGCCGTCCTCGAAGGCCCGCGACACGCCGACCGCGCTGATGGATGCGCCCACGCGGAGCGCCTCAGGAGGACGTCACCCTGACGCGCGCGCCCGGGGCGGCGCCGTGCAGGGCGCCCACGAGGTCGTCGAGGTCGAGGTCGGAGTCGGTGCGCGCGAAGAACTCGACCTCGCGGTCGGCGGGGATGGGCGTCATGCGCAGGATGGAGATGCCGCGCATCCCCAGCTCACGCGAGACCGACTCCTGCAGCGCGCCAAGGTCGGCGCCCTTGCGCCCGCGCACGCGGATGCGCAGCACGGTGGTGCGCGTGAGCCACCAGTTCACCAGGTACACGACCGCCAGCGCGATGGCGGCGAGCGAGTACTCGCTCATGCCGCAGGCCAGGCCGAGCACGGCGGCGATGATCGCCAGGCCCGTCTGCCGCGGGTCGTCGAACACGGTGCGGAAGCGCACCAGGCCGCCGATGCCGAAGAGCACCAGGGCAATCTCGGCACCGAGGTAGAACTGCTCGGCGGCCTGCACCAGCTCCGCCGCGATGCAGCCGATGAGCGCGCAGGTGACCGTGGCGCGGCGCTGCTCGGCGCGCGCGACCGGGTCGGCGGACGCGCCGCGGCCCGACGCGGTCAGCGCGATCCCGATGCCGACCGCGGCGAGGAGCCCAAGCACCATGTCCGCCACGTACGGCGCGTGGCGGAAGAGGGCGAACGAGTTCGTGATGATCCGCCAGTCGTCGGGCCCGGGCTGCGGGCCCATGCCGTCGCGGCGGCCGCCTTCCTCGAGGTCCTCGAGGTCCTTGATGCCCTCGTGCTTGCCGTTGCCCATCGCGGCGGGCGACGGCGGCTGGGTGCCGAGCCCGATGCCCACGGAGTTCGCGGCGTCGCGCACCGAGGCGCGCGCGTCCTTCGCCCAACCGGCGTCGCCTTGGTGCGCGCCGCAGGCGGACAGCGCCGCACCGGCAAGCACGGCAACGGCGAAGAGCCCCACCATCGATGTCATCCCGACGCGGCCGAGTCCCTGGCGCATGCGAACCTCCGTGTTCTGCACGTATCGTCCCCGCCCGGAGGCCACCTTGCAAGTTCCAACGCGACGAATGCCGCCGACGGGAGCCATCGTCGCCGCCGTGGCGCTGGCCGCGATGGTCGCGCTGCCTGCGATCCTGGCTCGCCGCGAGGCTGCCCCGGATGCAGCAGGCACGGGCGAGGTGCGTCCCGATGGCATCGGCGCCCCCGCACCCGTCGCCGACCGCACCGCCTCCGGCGCGCTCACCGGGGCGCCGCGCGAGCATGGCCACGAGCTCCCGCTCTCGGCCCCGCACTGGTACGTCACCATGCACGGCGAGGAGGGTGCGCTGTCGCGGGTCTTCGCCCTCGACGGCACGGGGGCCGTGCTCGGCCCGGTGCTCGGGGCGCTTCCCACCGCCGAGGCGCCGCTCGACGAGCTGCGCGGCATGGTGGTGTTCGGCGACGGGCAGCTCGCGGTGATCAGCGCCAAGAGCGCCTCCTCGCGCGCGATCCTCTTCGGGGCGCCGGACGCATCCACCGGCGTGCGTCCCTTCCGGAGCGTCCTGGTGCGGCGCAGCACGTCGAACCCCGCGTTCGTGCATCCATACCAGCTGGCGGTCGGCCCCGAGGGCGCGCTCTACGCCTCGAACCAGGACACCAACACCATCACGCGCTACGAGGGGATGGGCAGCTGGTTCCGCGGCTCGCCGATGCAGGTGCCGTCCGGGCTCTCCGGCTTCGGCACGCTGCTTCCCGGCACCGTGGTGCCCAACGACCAGCAGTCGCCCGAAGGCCTGAACCAGGCGCGCGGCTTCGCGTTCGGCCCCGATGGCCTGCTCTATGCCTGCGACCGCGGCCGCGGGCGGATCGCCGCGTACGACCCGCGCACCGGCCGGCTGGTGCGCGTGGTCGCCGATGCGAGCGCCGGCATCGGCCACCCGATCCAGCTCGTCTTCTCGCGCGACGGGCGGCACCTCCTGGTCACCGACAACAAGCACAACGGCGTGTGGCAGGTCGAGCTCGCCACGGGCCGCGTGCACTCGCTGGTCCGCCCGGGCAGCGGCGGGCTCGACGCCCCGAGCGCCATCGCCGAGCGCGGCGACTTCGTCTACGTGGGCAGCCGCCTGGGCAAGCAGATCCTCAAGTACGACCGGCACGACGGCCGCTTCCGCGGCGTGTTCGCCGACCTGCCGTCGAACCCGGAGTTCCTGGTGCCCGTCACGCAGCGGTAGGCGCGCGGCGCAGCGTCCAGCAGCGGTGGATCCGGCGGTTTCGGAAGTCGTCGGGCACGGTGCGCGCGCTGATCTCGCGCACCTCGAACCCGGGCGGCGCGAGCGCGTCGTCGAAGCGCAGCTGCCGGGAGTTGGTGCTGAAGTAGAGCCAGCCGCCGTCGGCCAGGAACCGCGAGGCAAGCGAGAGGAGCCGCGGCCAGTCGCGGTCCACGGCGAAGCTGCCGGCCTCCATGCGCTTCGAGTTCGAGAATGTAGGCGGGTCGAGCACCACGTAGTCGTAGCGCTCGCCGGCGGCGGGGCCAGCCTCCAGGAACTGCAGGCAGTCGGCGGTGACCAGCCGGTGCGATTCGTCGGGCACGAAGCCGTTCAGCTCCAGGTTGCGCCGCGTCCAGTCCTGGTACGTGCGCGACATGTCGACCGTCGTGGTGGCCAAGGCGCCGCCCGCGCGCGCGTACACGGTGAAGCTTCCCGTGTAGGCAAAGAGGTTGAGGACGCGCATCCCCTTCGCGTAGTGGCGGATGATCGACCGGGTCTTCCGGTGGTCGAGGAAGAGCCCGGTGTCGAGGTAGTCGCTCAGGTTCACCTCGAACCGCAGCCCCTGCTCCTCCACCACCTTCGACACGCCGCGGTCGTCGACGCGGTCGTACTGCTCGGTGCGGTCGGCGATGCGCCCGCGGTACTTCATGTGGAGCCTCGCCCCCGGCACCTGCAGGCCGTCGAGGATCTCCTCCTCGCAGCGGTCCTCGAAGGCGCGTACCTGCTCGGGCGTCTCGTCGCGCGTGCGGCGGTACACCCACGCCACCACGTCGCCGTCGTACCAGTCGACGATCGCCGGGAACTCCGGGATGTCGCGCTCGTACAGCCGGAAGCACGTGATGCCACCCGCGCGCGCCCATCCGCGCAGGTGACGCAGCTGCTTCGCGAGGCGGTTGCCGAGCATGCGGCCGAGGCTACACGCGCCATCCGTACACTCGCCCGCCGATGGCGCGCGCACGCATACGGCCCGACGGACACGCGCAGGGACTCGAGGACGCGCGCGGCTTCGACCTGCTGGTGCTCACCGTCGCCAACGACGTGCAGCGCCGCTACGCGGAACGCATGCTCGAGTTCCGGCGGCGCCTCGGCGCGCTGCCCGCGGGCCTGGAGACGCGCGTGGTGTCCGACCCCGGCGGACGGCGCGTCGGAAGCGGCGGCAGCACGCTCCTCTGCATGGCCGACCTCGCGCGCCGCGGGTCGCTGAGAGGTCGCCGTGTCCTCATCCTGCACTCGGGCGGCGACTCGCGCCGGCTCCCGTCGTGGAGCGCATTCGGGAAGATCTGGGTGCCGCTGGGGCGGCACGGCAGGGGCCTGGGGCCGATGAACGTGCCGGCGCTCTTCGACCTGCTGCTCGCGGAACTCTCGACGCTGGCGCTGCCCGCCGCCGGCGGCGTGGTGGTGGCAAGCGGCGACGCGGCGCTGCGGCTCACGGGCGAACGAATCGCGCTCGACGGGCGCGACGCCACGGTCGTCGCGTTCCCCGCGGGCCCCGCACGGGCGGCCCGCCACGGCGTGTTCGTGGTCGATCGCCGCGGATGCGTGCGGCGCACGATGCAGAAGCCGACGCGCGCGCAGCTGGCCGCCGCCGGCGCACTGGACGCACGCGGGCAGGCGATCGTCGACGGCGGCATCTTCTGCTTCCCGCCCGCCGCGTGCGCGGCCCTCCTCCGCGGCGCGCGCCCGATGCTCGCCGCGATCCGCCGCGGCGAGCTCGCCCTCGACCTCTACCAGGAGGTCGCCGAGGCAATGGCGTCGGATGCCACGCGCGCGTCGTACCTCGCGCGCTTCGCCGCCGGCGCAGACCGGGCGCGCCTCACGTCGCTCGCCCGCTTCTTCGACGCAACGCATCGCGTGCGGCTGTGCACCGCGACGCTCTCGGCCGGGAGCTTCCTGCACCTGGGGTCCACGCGGGAGTTGATCGAGCGCCTCGCATCCCGCGAGCCGGAGCGGATCTTCCCCGAGCGCCTCGGCGCCGCGCGCACCGACCTGAAGCCGCACGAGCTGCGCATCACCCACGACCCGGACATGCCGCTCGGCTGCTGCGTCAGCGACGTGCGCATCCGCGGCGGCATCTGCACCCTGGCGCACGGCATCGACGACGACTGCAAGACCGACGCCGCGCACGGCGGCACGCTCTGCGGGCGGCCGCTCTCCGGGCTGCCCGCACGCACCGGCATGACCGTCCGCGCCATCTGGGGCCGCAACCCGCACACGCTGTGGCATGCACGCATCCATCCCGTGGACCGCGAGGGCCACTGGCTCCACGTGCGCTGGATGATGGACGGCTCCGATGCGCCCGCGGGGTGGAAGCGCGCGCGGAAGGTGTCGTTCGCCGACCTGATGCGCCTGGCGGACCCGGAGCGGACGGCGCACGACGACCTGGTGAACCACCACCTGCCGCGCACGGCGCGCGCGCCGCTCGACCGCGCGCGCGTCGCAGCCGGGTGCGAGGCGATCGCCGCCGATGCCGCTTCGCGCGCGCGCGAGCGCACGCGCGCGCTCTCGGCAGTCGGCGACGCGATCGCCGCCGACCTCTCGCTTGCGCCGGTGGTGCGCCGATTCGGCGTGCGCCGCGACCAGGCGGTCTGGGCGAGCGCGCCGGTGCGAGTCGACCTCGCCGGCGGCTGGAGCGACACGCCGCCGCTCTGCATCGAGCACGGCGGGTGCGTGGTGAACGTCGCCGTCAAGCTCGGGGGGACGCTGCCGGTGCAGGCGATGGTGCGCGTCACCGACGAGCCCATGGTGTCGGTGCACTCGGTCGACGCCGGGCGCACCGGGCGCTACGCGTCGGTGCGCGAGCTGCTTGCCCACGACGACCCCACACGCTGGGACGCGCTGCCCAAGGCCGCGATCGTCCTCTCGGGGCTCGTGCCGCGCGACCCGGGCGCCAGCCTCCGCCGACACCTCGAGCGCGCGGGCGGCGGCCTCGCGGTCACGCTCTTCAGCGCCGTGCCGCGCGGCAGCGGCCTGGGCACCAGTTCCATCCTGGGCGCCACGCTCCTCGCGGCACTCGCGCGCGTGGCCGGCCGCGCCGCGTCGCGCGACCGCATCGCCGCGTCGGCCGCGCTCCTCGAGCAGATGATCCGCACGCGCGGCGGTTGGCAGGACCAGGTCGGCGGCCTCTGGGGCGGCTTCAAGCGCTGCGCGACGCACGCCGGCGGACGCCAGGTGCCTGCCGTGGCCCCGATCGCGGTGCCGGACCGCCTGGCCGGGTCGCTCCGCGCGCGCACGCTCCTCGTCTTCAGCGGAGAGCGCCGGATGGCCCGCGGCATCCTGGAGACCGTGGTCCTGCGCTACCTGCGTGGCGAGCCGGCCGTCCTTTCCGCGCGCGGGCAGCTCGTCGAGGGCGCCGAGGCCATGGCCGTCGCCCTCCGCACGGGGGACGCGGACGCGTTCGCCCGGCGGCTTGACGAGTACCGCAGGCTCAAGGCCACGGTCGACCCGGCGTCGGTGTCCGAGGACCTCGCCCGGCTGGTGGCATCGCTTGGGCCCGGGGTCGAGGCCTGGTCCCCGGCCGGCGCGGGGGGCGGGGGCTTCCTCTATGTCGTGTTCCGGTCGCCGGCGGCGGCGCGCGCGGCGGCCGCACGGCTCGCCCGGCGGCCGCCGAACCCACTGGCGCGGGCGTTTCCGTTCGAGCCCGACGGCGACGGACTGCGCCTCGCGGTGCTGTGACCGCGCTCGAGTCACATTTTGGCCAATAACTTCGGCTTCTCCATCAAGCCGAGTCCTTCACCCGTCCATTCAGCTCCCGGGCCATTCGGCTACACTCTCCCCCTTCCCCGCGGGGCCCCGGAGCCCCCAAGAGACCCACGACAGGACGAACCCATGGCCAAGGCCCAGAACTGGACCCGCTTCATCGCCCCCGTCACGCTGACCGCGCTCGCCGCGGCGCCCGCCGCCTTCGGCAGCGAGGCTGACCTCCAGCTGCCCCCGATCGACGAGAAGATCGTCTTCGACGTCTTCGGCAAGCCGGTGATGGCATCGACCCTGATGTGGGGCGGCCTGATGATCGCCATCGTGGGCGCGCTCTTCGGCCTCGTGCAGTACGGGCAGGTCAACGCCCTGCCGGTCCACCCCTCGATGCGCCACGTCTCCAACATCATCTGGGAGACCTGCAAGAGCTACCTCGGGCAGCAGGGCAAGTTCCTGGCGTTCCTCTGGCTCCTGATCGCCGCGGCGATGGTCGTGTACTTCGGGTTCCTGAACCCGATCGGCGGCCACGGCCACGCCAACGCCGCCGGCGACGCCGCGCCCGACCAGGAGGTCGGCAAGTGGGGCGCGGTGGGCATCGTGCTGATGTGCTCGATCCTGGGCATCCTGGGCAGCTACGGCGTCGCCTGGTTCGGCATCCGCATCAACACGCAGGCCAACAGCCGAACCGCCTTCGCCAGCCTCAAGGGCGACGGCCTGAAGACGCTGTCGATCCCGCTGCAGTCGGGCATGTCGATCGGCATGCTGCTCGTCAGCGTCGAGCTGTTCTTCATGATCGCCATCATGATGTTCCTGCCCTCGAACCTCGTGGGCGCGAGCTTCATCGGCTTCGCCATCGGCGAGAGCCTCGGCGCCACCGTCCTGCGCATCTGCGGCGGCATCTTCACCAAGATCGCCGACATCGGCAGCGACCTGATGAAGATCGTCTTCAAGCTGCCCGAGGACGACCCGAAGAACCCCGGCGTCATCGCCGACTGCACCGGCGACAATGCCGGCGACTCGGTCGGCCCCACCGCCGACGGCTTCGAGACCTACGGCGTCACGGGCGTGGCCCTGATCGCCTTCCTGGCCTACGCGCTCGGCGGCGGCGACGCCTCCGCGCAGACCATGTGCATGCAGCTCATCGTGTGGATGTTCACGATGCGCGCGCTCATGATCGTCACCAGCCTCGTCAGCTACTACGTCAACGAGGCGTGGTCGAAGGCGTCGTTCGGCGGCAAGCGCGAGTTCGACGAGGAGGCCCCGCTCACCCGCCTGGTGTGGCTGACGAGCATCGTCTCGATCGTCGTCACCTACTTCGCCAGCCACGCGCTGCTCGGCGAGCTCAACTACGGCGACAACAAGCTGGAGAACCTGTGGTGGGTCCTCGCGACCATCATCAGCCTCGGCACCATCGCCGGCGCGCTGATCCCCGAGTTCACCAAGATCTTCACGAGCACCAACTCCAAGCACGTGAACGAGGTGGTCAACGCCTCCGCGCAGGGCGGCGCCAGCCTGAACATCCTGTCCGGCTTCGTGGCCGGCAACTTCAGCGCGTTCTGGATGGGCTTCCTGCTCCTGGTGCTGATGGCCATCGGATGGAAGCTGAGCCTGAACCCGGACCTGGCGCTCCTGATGCCCGACGCGTACCGCGACTTCGCCGGCCCGATCTTCGCCTTCGGCCTGATCGCCTTCGGCTTCCTGGGCATGGGACCGGTCACCATCGCCGTCGACAGCTTCGGCCCCGTGACCGACAACGCGCAGAGCGTCTACGAGCTCAGCCGCATCGAGAGCCTGCCCAACATCAAGGACGAGCTCAAGCGCGACCACGGCATCAGCCCGGACTTCGAGCATGCCAAGCTGCTGCTCGAGCGCGGCGACGGCGCCGGCAACACCTTCAAGGCCACCGCCAAGCCGGTGCTCATCGGCACCGCGGTCGTCGGGGCCACCACGATGATCTTCGGCATCATCCTGGCGCTTTCGAAGAACAAGACGATCGTCCCCGAGGGCAAGTCCATCGAGGGCATCCTCAGCGTGGTGCGCCCGGAGATCCTGCTCGGCCTCCTGATGGGCGGCGCGGTCATCTACTGGTTCACCGGCGCCAGCACCCAGGCCGTCGTGACCGGCGCCTACAACGCCGTGGTGTTCATCAAGAAGAACATCAACCTCGACAAGGCCGAGGCCAGCATCCAGGACAGCAAGGAGGTCGTGAAGATCTGCACCATCTACGCCCAGAAGGGCATGTGGTACATCTTCATCGCGGTCTTCTGCCTGTCGCTGGGCCTGCCCTTCTTCAGCCCGGTGTTCTTCATCGGCTACCTGATCGGCATCGCGTTCTTCGGCCTCTTCCAGGCGATCTTCATGGCCAACGCCGGCGGCGCCTGGGACAACGCGAAGAAGATCGTCGAGGTGGACATGCGCGCCAAGGGCACCGAGCTCCACGCGGCCACCGTCGTGGGCGACACCGTCGGCGACCCGTTCAAGGACACCTCCTCGGTCAGCCTGAACCCGGTGATCAAGTTCACCACGCTGTTCGGCCTGCTCGCGGTCGAGATCGTGCTCACGATCCAGAACGAGGGCATCAAGATGTGGATCGGCGGCGCGCTGCTCCTCGTCTCCCTGGTCTTCATCTGGGCCAGCTTCTACAAGATGCGCATCCCGGTCGACGCCAAGGCCTGACACGCGCAACCATCCGCGAGACCCACGGCCCGCCCCGCGAGGGGCGGGCCGTTTCGCTTCCGCCTGCGCCCGCGGAACCCGAACGCGCGCCGCCTACAATCCCCCCTTCCCCGTGCTGCTGCGCGCCGCCATCGTCTCCGCACTCGCCGCCACCGTCGCGATGGCCGCGCAGGACCCGGCCGTGCAGCAGGCCGCGGCGGGCGCAGCCGATGCCGCTGCCCAGGCCGCGCCCGCCGAGCCGGGCTTCATGCGCGACTGGGGCACGCGCCTCGTCGAGTACGGCCCGGCGGCGATCTTCGTCGCCTTCGTGATCTCGGGGATCGGCCTGCACCTGAGCGAGGACTTCATCCTCGTGCCCGCGGGCATCTTCGCCTACGAGCAGTACGTGGCCACCGGCAGCTGGTCGTGGTTCGTGCAGGCCTCGGTGGCGGCGTGGCTCGGGATCATCGTCGGCGACGCCGGGTGGATCTGGATCTGCCGCCACTTCGGCGGCAAGCTGCTGGGCTGGAAGGGCTTCCGGCGGCTGATCGGGCCGCGCACGCTGCTCGAGTTCAAGTACGAGATGGATCGCCGCGGCGCCGTGGCGCTCCTCATCGCGCGGTTCATCCCCGGCGCGCGGACGCCGATGGTCACCATGAGCGGGCTGATGCAGCTCTCATGGTGGAAGATCCTGGCCGTCGAGGCGGCGGGCGTCCTCATCACCGCGCCGCTCCAGATCGGGATCGGCGTCGGCGTCGCCAAGATCGGCAGCCAGTTCGAGAGCGCCGCGCACCGGTGGATCCTCTACATCGGCGCCACGCTCGCGGTGGTCGCCCTCATGGGCGCGGTGCACGTGGTGATCGCGCGCCGGCGCAGCGCCAAGCGCCCGCCGCGCGCACCCATGAAGTGGCTCGCCGGCTTCGCGAAGAAGATCGCGCGGCCGCGCCCGTCAGCGACGGATCGATAGGTCGAAGTGCGCCACCGGGCACGCCGGGTGGTCGGTCGTGATCGTGACGCGCAGGCAGCGCAGCGAACCGTCCGGGAGCTCCGTCATGCCGAGGTGGCTGCGACCGGGCTCGGTGCCGGCGAAGGCCAGCGCCTCCACGGAGCTGATCGACACGGCCACCGACTTCGACGGCGCGTCCGCGGGCGCATCGACCGTCCCCACCGGCGGATCGATGCCGATCACGCGGATCGGAACGCCATCGTTGGAGACGACCTGCAGCTCGAACACCTGCGCCTTGTCGCCCTCCGACATCTCGCCGAGCATCGGGACGGCGATCACGCCCTCGTTCTGCGAGAACTCCGCGCGCACCGCGCCGGCGAACCCCGCCTTGGTGGCGAACTCGACGCGCACCGAGCGCTCGCCGATGCCGCCGGGGTTCACGGTCAGCTCGAGGTCGCGCTCCTCGCCCGGTCCGATGGCGCGTTCCCCCAGGAGCTTCGCCGACAGGCAGCCGCAGTTGGACGCATAGGCAAGGATCTCCTGCATGGCATCCGAGGCGTTGCGGATGCGGACCGTGCGCACCACCGGATCGCCGCACGGCTTCACGGAACCGAACTTCACGATCCCGTCCACGCACTGGATGGGCAGCGACTGCAGGTACGCGCTGCCCTTGGCCTGCGGCGCAAGCGGCGGCGGCGCGGCCGGCTTGCACCCCTGCGGCGCCGCGGCGGCGGCCGCCATGGCCGCGAGGGCGAGCGTACGGAGGACGGCGGGCGCGTGGAGTCTCATGCGGCGAGGGATCGTACGCCGCTCACCCCGGCTCGGGTTCCCGCAGCGGCTCGATCCGGCGCAGCCGGCGAAGCTGGGGAACCTTCCACGCGACGAGTGCCGCCACGAGGATCGTGCCGACGCCGCCGCTCACCACGCTGGCCACCGGCCCGAAGAACTTCGACACCAGCCCGCTCTCGAAGCCGCCGATCTCGTTGGAGCACTCGATGAACATGGTGTTCACCGCGCCCACGCGGCCGCGCAGGGCGTTGGGCGTGCGCATCTGCACCAGCACGTGGCGGATGACGACGCTGATGTTGTCGGCCGCGCCGGCGACGCCGAGGGCCAGCACCGAGAGCCACGGGGCGGTGGACAGCCCGAACACGATGGTCGCCGCGGCGAACGCGCACACGCTCCAGAAGAGGGCCGGCCCAGCGCGCTTGAAGTCGGGCCGGAAGGCAAGCCAGGCCGCCATCGCCAGCGCGCCCACGTACGGCGACGCGCGCAGGATGCCCATCAGCTCGGGGCCGCCGCCCAGCACCTCGTCGGCGTACTGCGGCAGCAGCGCGGTCGCGCCGCCGAAGACCACCGCCAGCATGTCGAGGAGGATCGCGCCGAACACCGGCCGCTCGGTCCACATGTGCGATAGCCCGGCAAGCATGGCGCGCACCGTGATGCCGCCCGAGCTGCGCGGCGCCGGGCCGGGGCGCGTGGTCGACACGCACGCGGCGAAGACCGTGCACCCCACCGCGCTCACGAGGTAGACCGGCCACGTCGCCGGCAGGTGCGCGATCAGGACGCCCGCCGCGATCGGGCCCATCACGGCCGATGCCTGGAAGATGCCGCTCTGGTACGTGACCACGTTCTGGAAGATCGACGGCGGCGCCAGCAGCGGCAGCAGGCCCTGCCGCGCGGGGCCGTTGAAGGCGCGCACCACCGCGCTCATCGAGATGGCCACGTAGAACGCCCACACCGGCGCCTCGGCCGCCGACAGCACCGCGAAGGCGAGCGCGCATGCGGCGAACCCCGCCTGCGTCCACACCACGATCGACTTGCGGTCGCGCGCGTCGGCGACATGCCCGGCGAAGAGGGCCAGTGCCACCACCGGCAGGGCGCGGCAGAGCCCGGCGATTCCCAGGGCAAGCGGGTCATGGGTGCGCTCCCAGACCTCCCAGGCGATCGCCGTGTTCATGACGGCCAGGCCCGAGCTGCCGCAGAGGAACCCCGCGGCGAAGCGACGGTAGTCGGGCAGGCGCAGCGCCGCGTAGGGGTCATGCCGCGGCGAGGCGGCGCGGTGGTCGGGCGCGAGCAAGCGGGCAAGCGTACCCGTGCCACAGCCGCCGCCGCCTATCCTTCCCACCCCGCGCACCTGCGCGGGACGCACCCCAAAAGGACCACGAGACATGCGCCTCGCGCTCGCTTCCGCTCGCGGCGGCTCTTCGGTTCGACTCCCCTAGGGGCTTATAAAAAATACCTGACCCGGCGGTAGCCGGATCAGGCATTTTTAGCCCCTAGGGGAGTCGAACCCCTCTTTAAAGATTGAGAATCTTTTGTCCTAACCGATAGACGAAGGGGCCGT
>CAYTYU010000023.1:0-22951 GCA_964440815.1 uncultured Chitinophaga sp. | reverse complement strand
CATCGAAGAGCGGGATCGGGATGCTGCGTCCGCCAGGCGCGCCTTCGGTGATCAGTCCCAGGAGGCGGGCCACGCTCGGCTGGTAGACCGGCGCCGCGGCAGCACCCGCGGGCTGCACTTGGCGGCCCTCCCAGCGGATGGGGGCGAAGCCCACGTCGACGCCGCCGGACGGTGCCCCGCCCGCCCCGGTCGCCACGCCGTAGACCAGCCGCTGCGGCGGGATGACTGCCGGTGCCGCCGGCTGGTAGACGGGCGTGCCGCTCACCCGCCACTCGGGATCGTTGTCCGGGGAGTTCAGGAACCCGACCGGCGCATCGTACCAGGCGGCCTGCTGTCCGACGGCCGCCGTGTCGTCATATGACTCGCGCCGGGTCACGAGCGCCAGGTCCGCCGGGGTCTGGCCGATGGTGTTGGTCCGCTCGAACCGGCTGGCGACGTTCACGTTGAGCAGCGCGCTGTTGTCCATGATGCGCACCGCCACCAGCTGACGCGTGCTGCGGTCGCTCGAGGTCGGGGCGACGAACCAGAAGGAGTCGGTCCAGCCGTCGCCGTCGGCGTCGGCGAGGGTGCGCGCGATCAGGCTGCGAGGCGTCGGGGAACCGATCGGATAGGCGGCCGGGGGAAGTCCCGGCTCGGTCCCGATGACGACCTTGAACTCGTCCGCCGGCGTGCCGAACGCGGAGAGCTGCAGGAAGTTCGGCAGCGCGTCGAAGCGCCGTCCGGCGTTGGGAACGCCCGTGATGATCCCCTGGTGCGGCGCCGGATTGGCCGCGTTGAACGCCGTGACGCCGACATTGAACCACTGGTTGCGCCGATTCAGCCAGTCGCCCGGGTCGAGGACGAGGTAACCGCGCGCATCCTTCCCCAGCAGTCCCGGCTCGCGCGGCGGCACATAGGGCAGCCACTGCTCATACGGAACGCCGAGGTTCAGCTCGCCAGCCGTGGCGCGCTGCTGGGGGCTCGGGTTGGCGACCGTCAGATGGTCCCAGTTGGCCTCGACATCCGAGATGTCCCAGCAAAGCCGGAAGCCGTTGTCGGCGGTGGCGATCCAGCTCAGGTGCGGCCAGTGGCTGAAGCCGAGGCCTTCGGGAGACAGGATCGGGATGCCTCCCGCGTTCGGGTTCGACGGGTCCAAGGGCTGCAGCGCCAGGTTGCTCCAGTTGTTCGGCGGGTTGAACTCGGCGAACCGCGGACCGGGTGGCGCCGGCACGACGTTCAGCTGGTTCGCCTGCGCCACCGTCAGCGCACGCACCGGCTCGGTGCTCGCAAGCCACCGGGTGTCGCCGAAGCCCGGGTTCCCGTTCGGGTTTCCCTCGCCCGGGATGCCCCGGTAGCGCGCCGGCCAGTTGGTGAAGGGGAACGTCGCGAACGGCGCGTAGTTGTAGCCGTCGATGAACCCGTCGCCGCCCGCCGCCGCGGCCAGCGAGACGTTGTTCACGGTGTCCACGTAGTCCACGCCGTAGCGGACGGCAAGCGGCTCGGGCGGCAGCCGCGGGTAGTCGCTGCGCGCGAGGAACTCGCCGAAGATCGGCTGGCCCGCCAGGCCCGTGGACTGGTTGTCCGCCACCTGCGAGGGCAGGCTCGACGGGTCGATCCGGCGCACGAACAGCGCATCGGCCACGTGCTGGGCGATCTCGGAGGCCACCGCCTCGACACGGTGCTCGCGTCCGGTCGCCTTCTGCTCGGCCGCGGCCTGCGCGCGCCCGGACTGCGAGCGCACGAGGAACGCCGTCGCCAGGATCACGAGCAGCACCAGGATCGCCGTCACCAGCACCAGGGTGTTGGCGCGGCGGGCGGCGGGTCGTCGGGCGGCGGTGGTCGGGGTGGTCACGGGGTCCTGCCTGGGGTCACGTCAGTCCTTGCGCCGCTTCGGGACGTCGAGCACGAACTGCACCTCGCGCCCGCGGTCGAGCACGAGCCTCGGGTCGTGGATGACGGCGGTGACGCGGATCTGGGTCGGCCACGGCGTGAAGTCGTCGCGCAGGACGACGGTGCCGTCCGGCGTGACGACGTACGCCTCGTCCTGGTTGAAGCCGAAGACCGCGGTGTAGACGCGGATGCGGTCCTGGCCGGGGAACGGGGTCGTCACGGCGGGGCTCGCGCCGCCGGTGCCGATGCCCTCGATGGTCTGCGCGACGAGCGCCATGTGGCGGTTGGCCACCTCGCCGAAGACGCTGTCGTGCTGGACGAACGGCATGACCGCACCGTCCTGCGCGAGAAGAACGCCCGCCGCGGGATCGGGCAAGCCGAACCACGGCTGGTCGGAGACGCGCGCCGACGGGTTCACCTCGATCTGGGGCCACGGCGCGGCCGCGAAGGGCTCGTAGCCGCGCATCGACCACACGTTGTTCGCGTCGCCCGCGTTGAACCCAAGGCCGGTCACCGCACGCAGCACCGCACCCGCCGCGTCCGTCTGGCGGCCGGTGCCCGGCTCCCAGGTCCAGTCGACGCGGAACGAGCTGCAGTTGGTGAGGAGCGTCGGCGAGACCAGCATCTCCGTCTTGCGGTCCGTGTTGGTCACGGCCTTCTCGGCGCGCGGCCAGCCCAGGAGCCCCACGTTCGGCACCGTGCCGTTCGCCGGCGTGGCGAACGAGCCGCGCATGACGCGGTCGCGCTGCGAGGTGTAGTCGGCCACCGAGCCGAGCTGCTGGTTGTTGCCGATGCCCACGATCTGCCCGCCGGCGGGCCACGGCGGCGCGCCCGCACCGGTGGGCCAACCGAGCGGCGCGCCCGGCGAGCCGCCGAAGCCGATCGACCACGGCAGCGACACCGACTGCACGTACCCGACCAGCGTCCCGATGTCGAGCGGGTCCTGCAGGCGCAGCGTCGGTGCGATCTGCCGGCGCACCTTGTCGAGGTCGCTTGCCGCGATGTCCACCCACCCGGACTGGAGGAGCTGGCTCGGGACCATGTTCACGCTGGTCTCGATCCAATTCCGGTCGCGCGCCTCGCGCCAGTGCCAGCGGCGGTAGTTGTTGCCGACGGGAAACGGCGACGCCTGGCCGTTCGAGAGGTCGCCGAAGACGGAGGGCGCCGCAGACGGGCCGAGCGTCTCCGCCACCGCGTAGTCGCGTGGCTCGGGATAGAAGACCGAGTACCCGCCGTCGTCGGCAAGGAGCGCCGTCTTTCGGGCAAGCACCCACTGCCGTGCCTCGGGCTGGTTGGGATCGATCGGCGGCAACCCGCCCGCGGGCGTCGTGGTGGGGCCGCTCGTGCCCGAGCGGAACTCCAGGGCGCGGTTGACGCCCGCGATCCACGTCCAAGGCACCAGCGCCGACAGGCCGCCGGATCCTCCCGTCACGCGCGAGATCACGGGCGGGAAGAGGTTCGGGTTCGCGAGCACGTCGGTGGTGAGCCGCGGCACCTGCACGCCGTGCGCGTAGCGCACCATCGTGGCGCGCGCCTGCTGGCCGCCTCCGGAGGTGACGAGGTCGCCGGGACCCGCCCAGCGCGCGGAGATCTCGGTGCCGGCGGTGAAGAAGACCACCTGGTCGCAGCGCAGCAGCTCCGAGGCCGGCAGCTGCGGGTTGAGGAGCGGGCCGCCCGCGGCCACGTTGATGTCGTTTGGCACCTCGACGCACTGGATCGCCAGGAACCCGTCGCGGCAGATCCGCTCCAGGTCGCGCCGCATCTGCTCCTCGAGCACCGATGACTGCTGCAGCACGTCGGCGTTGGCTTCGCCCGTCGATGCCACCTTGCTCGCGGTGTTGAACACCTTGCTGGTGGCGATGATGACCGCCAGCAGGACCACCACGGCCACCAGCAGCTCGATCACGGTGAAGGCGCGGCGCATCAGAGGTCCCTCACCGTCGCGTAGACCGGCACCAGCTGCGTGCCGTTTCCGTCGATGATGGCCGGCACGAAGTGGAACGTGCGCACCCCGCGGCTGGTCACCGCAGCCGCCTCGTAGTCGACGTGCACCTGCGCCGCCGGCACGCGCGGCACGGGCGCCGACAGGCGCACCTGCACGGCGTCGCTCGGGTTGCGGCGGCCCACGGCGACGCGGTGGACGTTGCCGTTGTTGTCGACGATCCACTGGCCGGGGAACTGCCACTGGTGCTGGACCGGAGGGAGCGTGGTGGTCGGGAAGTCGCCCGGGAGGAGTCCCTGGCCGAGGGCACCGGGGTTCGCCGCGACGCCCTGGCCGAGCAGACCGGTGGTGAACGGTCCTGGCTGTCCCATGTCGAGTGCCGGGGTGAGGGGCTGCGCCCAGCCGGGAGCGACCTGGGTCACCGAATCGTCGCCGGTCGTGGCCGTCTGCACCGTGGTGCCCGTCGACGACAGCACGCGCCGGTACGGGACCGGCGGGAGCACCATCGAGGTGGCGCCGGTCGAGACCGCCGGGTCGTAGGTCGAGTTCTGGCCCTGCCGGAACGCGCGCCACTCGCGCACCGCGCCGCCGACGCCCACGACGCGGAACACGAAGATCGCCACCTGCACCCGTCCGCCGGAGCGACGGAACATGCACTCCCACGCGTACTGCGGTGCGCCCTGCACCGCCGCGCCCGAGGTGACGTCGGGCCACCACCGCTCGCGCTGGCTGACGACCACGAGCGGCGCGGCGAGAGAACGTGCCGTGCTGTACGGCGCCCCGTAGAGGGTGATGGCGTTGCCCTCGATGCCCTGCGGAAACTCGCAGAACTCGGCGGACGTCCCGTTGGTCCGCTGGGCCACGCGGCTGAAGAGGTCGATCGAGCCGGGCTGCTCGGCCGCGGGAAGCTGGACGTCGGGCTGCGCGGTGCGGATCACGCCGGGACGGATCCAGCTCCAGTCCCCCGGCGCCGGGCGGTAGGCGTAGCTGCCGCTCTGCGTCGAGCCGCTCAGCAACGAGAGGATCCCGAACTCCTCGAACGACCCGAAGTCCTCGGGCCGCACGCGGCTGCGCAGGAGCCCGAGCGCCTGCTCGGCCACCACCGGCCCGAGCTGGTCGTCGGTGGTCTGCTGCTGCTGGGCGATGCCGGCCGGGAACAGCGCCGAGACCGAGATGATCCCGATCGCCAGGATGAAGACCGAGAGCAGCAGCTCGATGAGCGAGAAGGCGCGGCGGATCATTTCGGCACGATCCCGGGCACGCCCGTGAAGCGGTTGAAGGTGATGCGGTCGGACTGCTCGTCGATGAAGAGCGACTGGTCGCGGATGCGCGGCGGCGGCGAGCCGTTGCCGCCGATCGCTGCCGAGCCGGTGCCGCGCCAGGCCGGCACCGAGGCATCGAAGCGGTCCCGCGCCTCGGCATCGTTGAAGACCGCCAGGTACGGGACGTAGTCCACCAAGGGCTCGTCGAGCGGCTCGTCGTAGATGAAGTAGTCGACGTTGTTCGGCCCGCTTCCGAAGACGTTGGTGTTCCCGCAGTACGGGTGCCCGTCGCCGTTGGTGTCGACGAACGCCTTGACGTACGCGTTCTGGTTGCCGCCGGCGGAGGTCACCACCTCGAGCACCTGCTCGGGATTCCGGGACAGGACGCGGCCGTCCGGGCCGAAGAGCACCCCGATGGCCCAGCCGAGCTCGGTGCGCGTCAGGTCGGGCGCGTAGGTCGGCGGAGCCGTCGCGAGGTTCGGCGCACCCGAGAACCTCGGCTGCGTGCGCCACTGGTCGTCGTTGCGGCCGACGGCCGCGTCGGTGACGAAGCCGAACGCCGGCCCGGCGACCAGGATGCCGGTCGGCAGCTCGCGCGTCGGCACGCCGGGCACCGCGATGAAGCGGTCGGCGAAGACGTCGTCCGGCAGCGCACGGACCGGAGGGACCAGCGGGGGCGTCGCCGCCGGCGGCAACGGCGTGGTCGACGTGACGACCTCGCCGGTCCAGCGCGCGGTCACCACCTGCACCGCCTGCGGCTCGCGAGGCAAGGCACGGCCGCGGCGGTCCGGCGCGATGCGGAAGGTGACCATCACGTAGGCGTTGTCGCGGATCGCGATCGCGCGCGCGTTGCCCAGCGCGGCCACCAGCACGTTGGTGGCGTTGGCGAGCTTGGCGTCGCGGGTCACCTTGCCCACGCTGATGGCCGTCAGCGTGGCGAGGATCAGCAGGATGCCCATCACCACCAGCAGTTCCAGCAGCGTGAACGCCGAGGACTGCGGGGACGCAGGCCTCGGCCAGCGGAGGTTGCGGTGCGGCGCGCTCACTGCGGCGGATCCAGCGGATAGAGGTAGATGTTGTCGGCGGCGGAGATCGCGCGTGCGGTCACGGTGTCCTGCGCGGCCGGCGTGATCTCCCCGGGCAGGCCGAAGAGGCCGTCCGCGCCCGCGGAGACCAGGCAGATGCGCCGGTTCGTGCACACGCCGAAGACGTTCTCGTACGGCGTGCGCACGGTGCCGTCCGGGTCGGGAAGCCCGGCGTCGGAACCGAAGCGGAAGGCGCGCCCGGGGAACACGAACGCGATCCGGTTGCCCCACGCATCCGCGAACTCCGACCGCGTGGAATCGCGCGGACCGGCACCCTGCTTCGCCGACGGCACGTAGAGCGTGGCGCCGGTGCCGCCGATGTTGCGCGCCGGGTAGTCGGGCGTGTTCGGCTCCGGACGCAGCAACCCGGGCGAGATCCCGGCCATGATCGGGCGGACCGCGTCGACCTGCCTGAGCAGGTTGACCGTGAACACGCCGGCGCCGCGGGCACGGGCCGCCCACATGACGGGGGCGTTCGTGCCGTTGGCAGGCGCGGGAGGGACGCCCGCGTCGCGGACGTCGAACAGGGTGTCGCCGGTTGCGGGATTGATGCCGACCGGGAAGATCTGCTGGGTCCCGCCGGCGTTCCACGCCCCGTTGAACGTGAGCTGGCGCCCCATCTGCGCCTCGTACTCGTTGAGGGCGCTCTCCATGATGGCCATGGCGCTCTCGACCTGGCTCTTCTCGGCGTTTCGCAGGAGCGCCGACCCCACGCCGAGCACGAGCGTCATCAGCGTGAGGATCACGCCGATCACGATCATGATCTCGAGCAGGGTGAAGGCGCGCGCCCGGGCGGCGCGCGGCGTGGCCCTCCCGCGTCGGGTCACGGACCGAACCTCACGAGGTTGTCCTCGTTGAAGCCGGCCTCGTCGGCGCGGACCTGCGGGTTCCATCGGCGGTCGGGGCCGATCGAGAGCAGCGCGAACTCGGCCGCGCGCGCCGCTCGGCTGGCGCTCGTGTCGCCCGCCTGATCGGGCATGGCGTCGAAGTCCTCGCCGTTGCCGAAGCGCGTCGGGCGCAGCGCGACGATGTCCGCGAGCGACCAGCTCTGGTCGATCGTCCGCGGGTCGCCGTTCACCCAGCCTCGTCGGTAGTACATGATCGGGTTGCCGAAGTAGTCGAGGAAGACCTTGGGGTACGCGTCGAAGTCGTTCACCTCGCCGGGCTTGGCCACCTGCGGGGTGCCGTCGGCGGCGAACCCGAGCAGCGCGCCGACCTCGGCGTCGGACTTCACCTCCAGATACGGACCCAGGCTCTTGCCCTTGAGGAAGGGGTTCACCTTTTCGGTGTTTCCGGCGGCGTTGGCGGACGCCAGGTTCCGGGAGCCGAACAGGCCGTTCCCCGGGGTGCCCTGCCGGGGGCTCACGTAGGCGCCCCAAAGGCCGTCCCGGCCCGGGTCGCGGATGCCGAGGGTGGGCTGCTCGCGGTAGCCGGGGCTGTTGATGCTGGTGGTGTCGGTCGGGAGCACCCCGCCCGGCTTGATGACCCCGTAGCCGTCCTGCGACCGGTCGCCGAGGCCAAGGAGGAACTCGGGGAGGGCGGTCGCCGAACCCACCAGCTGCAGGCGCTGGCGCCCTTGCGGCCCCCAGGCGCCGTAGGCCGGCGATCCGTCGGCCGCGGTCGGCATCGGACCGAACCCCAGGCCATCGCGTGCCCAGCCCAGCGTCGGCGGGCCATTGATCGGCCCGCGCGGCGTGCCGCTGCCCCCGAGCAGGCCGGGGTCGCCGAGCGAAAGCGGCAGGTAGCCCGTCTCCGAGCGGAACCGGGTGATCGCGCTCGTCATCGAGTTCATGAGGAACTCGGTGTTGGCCGTGCGCGCCCGGCCGGCGGCCACGTTGAGGCCGACGATCACGGTGGAGATCACGCCGATCACGATCCCGAGCACCACCAGGATCTCGACCACGCTGAAGCCGGCCGTCCGGCGTGCGGGGATGCGCATCACTTGCCCTTCTGTCCCGAGACGCTCTCGATCATGCTGACGAGGGGCAGGAACAGCGCCAGCACGATGGTGCCGACGATGCCGCCCAGGATCACCACCATGAACGGCTCCAGGAGGCTCAGCAGGCTCGCCACCGCGACGTCCACTTCCTCGTCGTAGTTGTCGGCGATCTTCATGAGCATCACGTCCAGGTCGCCCGTCTCCTCGCCGACGTCGATCATGTTGACGACGATCAGGTCGCAGACCTTGGCCTTGCGCAGCGGCTCGGCGAAGGTCTCGCCCTCCTTGATGCTGTCGTGCACCTTGCCCAGGGCCTCCTCGAACACCCAGTTGCCCGAGGTCTCCTTGGTGATGGTGATGGCCTCCAGGATGGGCACGCCCGCCGCCACCAGCGTGCCGAGCGTCCGGGTGAACCTTGCCACCGTGGTCTTCTGGATCAGGCCGCCGATCACCGGGATCTTGAGGCCTATCCAGTCGGTGGCCGCCCTGCCGTAGTGGGTCTTGCGGATGACCTTGAAGAAGAAGTAGATGAGGAACGGCGACGAGGCGATCCACACGACGCCGGGCACGCGCTGGTCGGGGCTTGCCGTTCCCGCGATCCACTTGGAGGCCGAGACCAGCCACAGGGTCAGCGCCGGGAGCTTCACGTTGAAGTCGTTGAAGATCTCCTGGAACTTCGGGATGACGAAGTACATGATGCCCGTCACGATCGCCACCGCGATGCAGATCACGACCGTCGGGTAGATGAGCGCGCCCTTGATGCGGCTGCGCAGGCGCTGGCCCTTCTCCATGAAGTCGGCCAGGCGCTGCAGGATGACGTCCAGCACGCCGCCGATCTCGCCGGCCTTCACCATCTTGGAGTACAGGCGATCGAAGGCCTTGGGGTGCTTGGCGAAGGCGTCGCTCAGCGTGGTGCCGCCCTCGACGTCCTCGCACACGTCGCCGAGGATGCTCTTGAGCTTCCCGGGCTTCTGCTGGCTCTCCAGGATCTGCAGCGACCGCAGGAGCGGCAGGCCGGCGTCCTGCAGGGTCGAGAGCTGCCGGGTGAACATGGTCATCCGCTTCAGCGGCACGCCGCCGAAGGAGAGGCTGATGCCGCCCTTCTTCTTCTTTTTCTTCGGGGCGGCCGCCTCCTCCTGCTTCTTGCCCTTGCCCCGCTGCTCCTTGACGGAGGTGGGGTACAGGCCGTCGGCGCGCAGCTTGGCCTCGGCGTCGTCGGACGAGGTCGCTTCCACCGTGCCCTTCTTCTTGGCGCCGGTGCCGGTCACTGCCTCGTATGCGTAGGTGGCCATCGGGCGGTCACTCCTCGCTCAGGGTCTCGCGCACCACCTCGTCGATGGTGGTCTGTCCGTCGTAGATGGCAAGCAGGCCGCACTCGCGGAGCGTGCGCATTCCCCGCTTGCGCGCCTCGTGGCGCAGGACGTTGGTGCTGGCCTGCGCCATGATCTGCTCGCGCAGGTCGTCGTTCATCACCATGATCTCGAAGATCGCCAGTCGTCCCTTGTAGCCGGTCTTGATGCAGCGGTCGCAGCCGCGGCCCCGCCAGAAGGTGCGGTCTCCGACGTCCTGGCGGCGCAGCGCGAGCTCCATGAGCTGCTCGTCGCTGGGGACGTACTCCTCCTTGCACTGCGTGCACACGCGGCGCACCAGGCGCTGGGCGACCACCGCCTCCAGCGTGGCCGTCAGCAGGAAGCTCTCGACGCCGAGGTCCAGGAGGCGCGCGATGCTCGACGGCGCGTCGTTGGTGTGCAGCGTGGTGAACACCAGGTGCCCGGTGAGCGATGCCTGGATCGCGATCTGGGCCGTCTCCAGGTCGCGCACCTCGCCCACCAGGATGATGTCCGGGTCCTGGCGGAGGAAGCTGCGCAGCAGGCGCGCGAAGGTCAGCTCCTGGTCGTGGTTCACCTGGCACTGCACCAGGCCCTCGATGTCGTACTCCACCGGGTCCTCGGCGGTGAGGAGCTTGGTGTCCTCGGTGTTCAGCTCGTTGAGGGCGGCGTAGAGCGTGGTGGTCTTGCCGCTGCCGGTGGGGCCGGTGACGATCACGATGCCGTTGGGCTTGGTGATCAGGCCGCGCACGACCTCGAGGTCGTCGTCGCGCAGGCCCACGCGGTCGAGCGAGAGCTGCACGTTGGAGCGGTCGAGCACGCGCATCACGACGCTCTCGCCGAACATGGTGGGCAGCACCGCGACGCGCAGGTCGACCGGGCCCGTCGGCAGGTTGAGCTCGACGCGGCCGTCCTGCGGCAGGCGGCGCTCGGAGATGTTCAGCTTCGCCAGCACCTTGACGCGGCTCACCATCGGCAGCGCCATCGACTTGTGCACCGGCGCCATCTCGTAAAGCACGCCGTCGATGCGGTAGCGGACCTTGAACTCCTCCTCGAAGGGCTCGAGGTGGATGTCGCTCGCCTTGTCGGCGATGGCCTGCATCAGGAGGTGGTTCAGGAGCTCGACGACCTTGTTGTCGCTCGCGGCATCGGCGAGGGTCGACAGGTCGATGCTGGCCGTGGACCGCGCGGCCGCGGCCTTCACCGCCGCCGAGTCCTGCTCGGCCAGGATGCGCTTCGTGGTCTCGCCGGCGGACGCGGTCGACCCGTAGTGCTTGGCCAGCAGCGCGTCGATCTGCTCGCCCGGGGCGATCGCGCACTCCACCGCGCTGAAGCCGAGGACGTTCTTCAGGTCGTCCACCGCGCGGTAGTTGTCGCGGCTCTTCATCACGATGCGGATCACCCGGCGGGCCGGGTCGAACGCGATCGGGACCACCTTGTAGGCGTTGGCGGTGGCCGGCTGCAGCGACTTCAGCGCCTCCGCGGGGATCTCCGCCTCGGCGAGGTCGAGGTACTCGTAGCCCATCTGGGCCGCGAGGGCGATGTCGATGTCGCGCTGCGTGACCTTCCCCATCTCCATGAGGATGGCGCCGACCTTCTTCCCCTTGTGCGAGGCCTGCTGCATCTTGAGGGCCTGCTCGAGGTCCTCCTTGGAGACGCGCCCCATCTTGGTGAGGACGCGCCCGATGCGGCGCTTGGCCAGCTCGGGGATCGCGACGGGGGTGAGGACCTGCGGGCCGGGCATCAGGCCTTGTGCTCCTCGTCGAGCTCGGCGCGGCCGACGTTGCCGCCGGCGCGGTGCACCTTCTCGGTCATGTCGCCGGGGTGGCGGCAGAGGTCGATCATCTCCTCGGCGGAGATGATGCCCTTGGAGTAGAGGCTCCAGAGGTGGTCGTCCAGCAGCTGCATTCCGAACTTCTTGCCGGTCTGGATGGCCGAGTCGATGCGGAACGTCTTGTTCTCGCGGATCAGGTTCGAGATGGCGGGCGTCACCACCAGGAACTCGTAGCCGGCCACGCGGCCGGGCTTGTCGGTCCGCGCGCACAGCACCTGGCTCAGCACGGCCAGCAGCGAGGTCGACAGCTGCACGCGCACCTGCTCCTGCTGGTTGGTCGGGAAGGCGTCGATGATGCGGTTGATGGTGCCGGCGGCGCCCGTGGTGTGCAGGGTGCCGAACACCAGGTGGCCCGTCTCGGCGGCGCGGATGGCGGCCTCGATGGTCTCGAGGTCGCGCATTTCGCCGACCAGGATGACGTCCGGGTCCTGGCGCAGCACGCGGCGCAGCGCCTCGGCGAAGCTCGGCACGTCCAGGTGCACCTCGCGCTGGTTGATCACCGACTTCTTGTGCTGGTGGTAGTACTCGACCGGGTCCTCGACCGTCACGATGTGACGCTCGAAGTTCATGTTGATGTAGTCGATCATCGTCGCCAGCGACGTGGTCTTGCCGCTGCCGGTGGGGCCGGTGACGACGAACAGGCCGCGCGGGCGGCGGATCAGGTCCTTGCAGATCTCCGGCAGGCCGATCTGGTCGAAGCTGAGCAGCCGGTTCGGGATCTGGCGCAGCACCATGCTGATGGCGCCCTTCTGCTTGAACACCGAGACGCGGAAGCGCGCCGCGGTGCCGAAGGCGAAGCCGAAGTCGGTGCCGCCGACCTCCTGGAGCTCCTGCTGGTTGCGCTCCGGGGTGATGCTCTTCATCAGCTGCAGCATGTCCTCCGGGTCGAGCACCTTGGTGGCCAGGTTGCGCAGCCGGCCGCTCAGGCGGATGGTCGGCGGGCGGCCGCACGAGAGGTGCAGGTCGCTCGCGTCCTGCTTGACGACGACGTCAAGCAGGCGGTCCATCTGGAGCGTCGGCTTGGCGGAGGATTCGGCGGGGGCGACTTCGCTCATGGGTGGGTGTCCTGCAATCCGGCCGTCAGGCCTTGGCGACCTCGCTCGGGTCGAAGCCCTCGATCTGTGCGTACTTGGCCACTTCCTCGGGGGTGGTGATGCCCTTGAGGATCTTGATGCGGCCGTCGCCGAGCAGGCTGCGCATGCCGCCGCGGATCGCCGCGGCGCGGAGCTTGGAGATGCCCGCGCGCTGGAACGCCAGGTCGCGGATCTCCGCGTTCATGATCATCATCTCGAAGATGGCCTTCCGGCCCTTGTAGCCGCCGTTGCACGCCGGGCAGCCGACCGCCTTCATCACCCGGCCCATCGCCTCCTCGCGGGGGATGTCGCAGAGCTTGAGGAACTTCGGGTCCGGCGCGTCGTCGAGGGTCTTGCACTTCGGGCACAGCACGCGCCCCAGGCGCTGGGCCATGATCGCCTGGATGGAGCTCGCCACCAGGAAGGGCTTCACGCCCATGTCGATGAGGCGGGTGATGGCGCTCGGGGCGTCGTTGGTGTGCAGCGTGCTGAACACCAGGTGCCCGGTGAGCGCGGCCTGGATGGCGATGTCGGCCACCTCGCGGTCGCGGATCTCGCCCACCAGGATGATGTTCGGTGCCTGGCGCAGCATGCTCTTGAGCACCGCGCCGAAGGTCAGCCCGATGTGCTCGCGGATCTGCACCTGGTTGATGCCGTTGAAGTTGTATTCGACCGGGTCCTCGGCGGTGATGATCTTGCGGTCGGGCGTGTTGAGGACGTCGAGCGCCGAGTACAGCGTCGTGGTCTTGCCGCTTCCCGTCGGGCCGGTCACCAGGAAGATGCCGTTGGGGCGGCGGATGATCTTGTTGAACGTGTCCATCGAGTCCTGCTCGAAGCCCAGGTTCAGCAGGCCGATGCGCACGCTGTCCGGGCGCAGGATTCGCAGCACCACGCTCTCGCCGTAGTGGGCCGGGCAGGTGCTGACGCGGAAGTCGATCTGGTCGATGGCCGGCGCGCCGCCCGCGTCGCGCTGCGGGTTGCCCTCCTCGTCGAGGCGCGGCACCGGGAACTTGATGCGGCCGTCCTGGGGCACGCGCTTCTCGGCGATGTTCACGCCGGCGAGCAGCTTGAAGCGCGACAGCAGCGCGTTCTGGATGTTCTTCGGGAAGCGCTCGCGCACCACGCACTCGCCGTCGATGCGGTAGCGCAGGCGGACGTGGTCCTCGTAGGGCTCGATGTGGATGTCGGAGGCGCGCGAGTGCACGGCGCTCACGATGATGCGCTCCGACAGCTTGATGATCGGCGCCTCGTCGATGTCGATCGACTTGTCGACGCTGCGGTCCATCGAGCGGTCGACGCTCTTGTCCATCGAGCTGGACATGAGCTGCTGGTCCGGGCCGCGCTTGGCGGCGCCGCCCGAGCCCCCGCCCTTGATGAAGCCCTCGATCGACCGCTTGGACGCGATGCCGCCCTGCTCGAAGTCTCCGATGCGGAACCGGAGCATCTCCAGCCCGTCGAGGTCCATCGGGTCGTGGATCACCAGGCGCAGCCGGCCGGGACCGACCATCGGCAGCACGAGCGTCTTCTTGAAGGTCGCGTCCAGCTTGGCGATGTCGATCTTGGCGATGTCCTCCGGCTTCTGGAGGTCGATGTACGGCACCCCGAACTGCTCGGCCAGCGCCTTCGCCACCTGCTCGAACTGGCAGACCGACGCGTCGACGAGCGCCTCGCCGAGCCGCATGCGGCGCGCCTTGGCGGCGGTCGCGGCCTCCTCGACCTGGGCCTGCGTCGCCGCCCCGTGGGCGACCAGGATCTCGCCGAGCTTCTGACGGACCTTCCGAGCCAATGGACCTCCTATGGCCACCACGCCCCGTCTCGCCGGCCCCGATCGGGGTGCGGCGCGGGGCGTTTGACTGTTCGCGACCGGAGGCCGCGAGGGTTGCGACCGACCGACCCCTCCGCAGGCCTCGGACGGCCCGGGACGCTGCAGGGGATCCGTAGTATGCGGCGTCCGCGCCGGAAGCGCAATGCGCAGGGCCGAGAATATGGACGCCGCCCCCGCCCGACCATCGACCGTCCAGCACGCCGGCCGCCCCCTGCGCGCGCTGGTCACGGTCGGCCCGACCCACGAGCCGATCGACGAGGTTCGCTACCTCGGAAACCGCTCCAGCGGCCGCATGGGGATGGCGATCGCCGAGAGCCTGGCGGCCGAGGGGTGCACGGTCACCGTCCTGGCCGGCCCCGGGGTGACGGCGACGGGCGGCCTGGCCACCGAGCGCTTCGTCACCGCCGCGGACCTCGGGCGGCTGCTCGACCGCCACTGGCCGGCAAACGACCTGCTGGTGATGGCGGCGGCGGTGGCCGACTACCGCCCCGCCCGGCCGGCGTCCGGCAAGATGCGCCGGGAGGATGGGCCCGTCACGCTCTCGCTCGAGCCCACGCCCGACCTGCTGGCGGGCCTCGCCTCGCGCACGGGCTCCGGCCGGTTCATCGTGGGCTTCGCGCTGGAACGGCCCGAGGAGCTCGAGGCCTCGGCCCGCCGCAAGCTCGCCCGCAAGGGCGTGGACGCGATCGTCGCCAACCCGATCGACACCATGGACGCCGACGACGTCGAGGCGACGCTCTTCCTGCGCGACGGGTCGGTGCGTTCGCCGGGCCCCGGCCGGCTCCCGAAGCGCGCCTTCGCGCGCTGGCTCGCGCGCACCGTGGTGCCGATGGCCGCCGACCGCCCCGCGGCGCGGGCTTGAACTACAGTCCGCGCCCGCATGCGCACCGACGGCGCACCGCACCGCACACGGAAGGACTCGCCATGGAACTTGGGCTGATCGGTCTCGGACGCATGGGCGCGAACATGGGCAAGCGGCTGCTGAAGGGCGGCCACCGCGTCGTGGCGTGGAACCGGAACCCGGCGCCCGCGCAGGAACTCGCCGCGCTCGGAGGCGTCGCGGCACCCTCGGTCGAGGAACTCGTCGGTTCGCTCGCGGCCCCGCGCCACGTGTGGCTGATGCTGCCCGCCGGCATCGTCGACGACATGATCGACCGCCTGGTGCCGCTCCTCTCGCCCGGCGACACGATCATCGACGGCGGCAACAGCTACTACCGTGACGACCTGCGCCGCGCGAAGGCGCTGGCGGCGAAGGGCATCGACTACGTGGACTGCGGCGTCTCCGGCGGCGTCTGGGGCCTCGAGCGCGGCTACTGCGTGATGATCGGCGGCCCCACGGCGGCGGTGGCGCGGCTGGATCCCGTCTTCCTTACCCTCGCGCCCGGCACCGGCAGCATCCCCGCGACGCCCGGCCGGGGCGACCCCGGCGACACCAGCGCCCTCGGCTACCTGCACTGCGGCCCCGCCGGCGCCGGGCACTTCGTGAAGATGGTCCACAACGGCATCGAGTACGGCCTGATGGCCGCGTACGCCGAGGGCCTGAACATCCTCCGCCACGCGAACATGGGCAACGACCCCGTCGCCCTCGACGCGGAGACCACGCCGCTTCGCGACCCGGACGCCTACCGCTACGACTTCGATCTCGGGAAGGTCACGGAGCTCTGGCGCCGCGGCAGCGTGGTGTCGAGCTGGCTGCTCGACCTCACCGCGGCCGCACTCGCCGAGGACCCGCAGCTCTCGAGGTTCGGCGGCCGCGTGAGCGACTCCGGCGAGGGACGCTGGACCGTGATCGCCGCCATCGAGGAGGGCGTGCCCGCGCACGTCATCTCGGCGTCGCTCTACGACCGCTTCTCGAGCCGCGGAAACGCCGAGTACGGCAACAAGGTGCTGAGCGCCATGCGCCATGCCTTCGGCGGCCACCACGAGAAGCAGGCGGGGTCGCGGCACTGAGTTACGCGGACGCGCACGGCCGGCGGACTACGATCCACGCGGCTCCGTGGCGGAACCGGCAGACGCAGCGGACTTAAAATCCGCGGCCCGGCAACGGGCGTGTGGGTTCGACTCCCACCGGAGCCATTGCCCCGCCGCCGCTTCCCGTGCCGCCCACCGACGCCCCACACGCCCTGCCCGCCCCCAATGCCTCGGTGGTGCTCGTCGTCAGCGCCGACGAGACGCTGGTGGCGCGCATCCGTGCCACCATGGCGCCGGACCGAGGCATCTCGGTGCACGCCTCGCCGTCGATCGGCGACGCGGAGATCGAGGCGCTCGAGCTGCACCCGACGCTCGTGGTCCTCGACCTCGACCTGCGCGGCCGCACGCCTGCGCTCGACCTGATCCGGCGCCTGCGCAACCGCACCGAGACGGCCGCGCTGCCGGTGCTCGCCCTGGGCAGCGCCGGCGAGTCGCAGCTGCGCGCGGCGGTATTCGATGCCGGCGCCTCCGACTACGTCGAGAAGATGCCGGACCCGATCGAGCTGCGCGCAAGGATCCGAGGGCTCTCGGACGGCTTCAACGTGCTCGAGGAGCGCAACGAGGCGCTGGCGGCGATGGGACGGCTGCAGCGGCAGCTGCGCGACGCGGTGCGCGACGCCGAGGACGCGCGGGCGGCCGCGCACCCCGCCCCCGGGGCCTCGGGGGACCTGCGTGCCTGGCAGTCGCGCGTCGAGTCGCTCACTCGCCTGGGGGTCGAGCTGAGCCGGATCCACGACTTCCACCTCCTCATGGAGCGGATCCTGAGCGAGGCACGCGGCCTCACGGGCGCCGACGCCGGCACCATCTACACCCGCGAGGGCGACGCGCTGCGCTTCGCCTTCAGCCAGAACGACACGCTGGAGGCGCCGGGGCGGCACTCGAGCACGCGCTTCTCGAGCCTCGTGGTGCCGGTGAGCCCGCGCTCGATCGCCGGCTACTGCGCCATGACCGGCGCCTCGGTGAACGTTCCGGACGCCTACGCCCTGGAACCCGGGACTCCATGGCAGTTCGACCGAAGCTACGACGCGATGACCGGCTACCGCACCAACAGCGTGGTCGCGGTGCCGATGCGCGACTCGGGCGACGTCGTCCTCGGCGTGCTGCAGCTGCTGAACCCGCGCGGGGCCGAGGAGGGCGTGCCGGGCCGCTTCGGCGCGATGGACGAGCGGCTGGCCGAGCACTTCGCGTCGATGGCCACCGTGGTGCTCGAGCGCGCCCAGCTCACCGAGCGGGTGATCCTGCGCATGATCCGCATGGCCGAGGTGCGCGACCCCGCCGAGACGGGCCCGCACATCGACCGGGTCGCGGGCTACTCGTGCGTCCTCTTCGACGAGTGGGCGCGCCGGCGCGGGTTCACCGGTCCCGGCTTCGAGCGCCAGCGCGACCGCCTGCGGATCGCTGCCAAGCTCCACGACGTCGGCAAGATCGGCATCAGCGACGCCATCCTCAAGAAGCCCGGGCGGCTCGACGCCGACGAGCTCCGGCAGATGCAGGAGCACACCGTGATCGGCGCGCGGCTCTTCGCGGACAGCCCGACGCAGTTCGACGAGACCGCCTGCGAGGTGGTGCTCAACCACCACGAGCGCTGGGACGGCACCGGCTACCCCGGCCACGTCGACCTCGACGGCAGGCCGATCGTCGACCCTGCCACCGGCGTGGTGCGGACCGGCGGCAAGCGCGGCGAGGAGATCCCGCTGTTCGCCCGCATCGTCTGCATCGCCGACGTCTTCGACGCGCTGACGAGCCGCCGCGCCTACAAGGAGCCGTGGACCGAGGAGCAGGCGCTCGACTACGTTCGTGCCGAGAGCGGCCGCCAGTTCGACCCCGGGCTCGTCGACATCCTGCTCTCGCAGGTCGAGGCCCTGCGCGCAGTCCGCGCCGCGCACGCGGGCGACTGAGGCCGGGCCCCGCCCGTATCCTGCGGCAGATGACGACGGGCCAACGCGCGCGGGCACTCACGCACCGGCTGCTCTTCCGCATGTCCGCGGCGACGATCCTGCCCGCGGCGGCGGTGCTGGTGGCGATCGTCGCGGTGAACGCCTGGCGGAAGTACGACTCGATGGTGGCCGATGCGCGCGAGAGGCTCGCGCTGAGCGCGCAGTCGATGGCCAACTGGGTCGAGTCGCGCAACGCCGAGGGCACGGAGACGGCCCGCGTCCTGGCCGTCGCGCAGGGGCGCCTCTTCGGCAGGCGCGAGGAGGCGTCGCAGCTGGTGCGCGCGCTGCTCGAGGCGACGCCGTCGATCACGGGCATGTGCACCGGCTACGAACCGAACGCCGACGGCAACGATGCGACGGGCACCCCGGAGGGCGGCACCGGACCCGACGGGCGGCTCCTCGTCTACTGGTTCCGCGACTGGAACCGCGGGAACGCCCTGACGCTGAAGCCGCTCACGGCCATGGAGGAGGACTACTACCAGGTGCCGAAGCGCACCTGGGAGCGCAGCCGCACCATCGAGCGCGTGGTGACCGAGCCCTACGACTACGAGGGCAAGGTGATGGTGACCTACAGCGCGCCCATCGTCGTCGACGGGGAGTTTGCGGGAATCGCATGCGCGGACCGTGCACTGGAGGACCTGCAATCGGAGGTGCTCGCCCGGGCCGACGCCGCCGACTCCGACATCTTCCTCGTGTCGCGCGGCGGCCGGGTGGTGGCCGCCTGCGACGGCAGCGGCCGGACCTATGCCTCCGATCCCGACGTCTGGCGCATGCGCTCGATCGACGAAACCCCGCTCGGTGCCGTCTACCGGCGCCTGTCCGAGGGCGGGCGCAGCAGCGTGGTGGAGGAGCTGGACGATCCCGCCGCCGGGGAGCGCTCGTTCTTCGCCATCGCCCGCGTCCCCACCGGCGACTGGACGCTGATGGTGTCCGTGCCGTCGTCGGTCGTCACGGCGCCGATCGCCGCGGATACCTCGTGGACCGCGGGCCTCGCGCTCGCGGGAGTCGGGCTGATGGCTGGGCTCCTGTGGGTCCCGACGAAACGACTCGTCCGCCGCATCGACGCCGCCGCAGGAGCGGCGCAGCGGGTGGCCGCGGGCGACCTCACGGGGGACCCGACCGGGTCGACGTGTCCCGACGAGACCGGCGACCTCCTGCGCGCGCTCGATGCCATGACGGCCGACCTCAACGCGCTGGTCGGGCAGGTGCAGGGTGCGGGCACGCAGCTCAGCTCGACGTCGGTGGAGCTCGCGGCGACCGCGCGCCGGCAGGAGGAGGCCGTGTCCGGCTTCGGCGCGAGCACGGCGCAGATCGCCGCGGCGGTCCGGGAGATCGACGCCACGGGCAAGGAGCTCGCCCGCGAGATCGACCACATGAATACGCTCGCCACCGGCACGGCGAAGCTCGCCAACGACGGCCGGACCCAGCTCGAGGGGATGGAGGGCGCGATGCAGTCGCTCGACACGGCGACCGCGGGCGTCGCCGACCGCCTCGCGGCCATCAACGAGAAGGCGGTCAACATCGGCGGCGTCGTGACCACCATCACCAAGGTGGCCGAGCAGACCAACCTGCTCTCGGTGAACGCGGCCATCGAGGCCGAGAAGGCCGGGGAATACGGCCGCGGGTTCCTGGTGGTGGCGCGCGAGATCCGCCGTCTCGCCGACCAGACCGGCCAGGCCACCCTGGACATCGAGCGCATGGTGAAGGAGATGCAGGGCGCGGTCTCGAGCGGGGTCATGGAGATGGACCGCTTCAGCGAGCAGGTCCGCCGCAACGTCGGCGACGTGCGCTCGATCGGCCGCAGCATGGGCGAGATCATCGACAGCGTCGACGACTCGACCCGAAGCTTCGCCGCCGTGCGCGAGGGCATGCAGAGCCAGTCCTCGGGCGCCGGGCAGATCTCGGGCGCCATGGAGAACCTCACCTCGAACGCGCGGGCCACGGGCGAGGCGGTGCGCGAGTTCGGCCGTGCCGCCGACGACCTGCAGCGCGCCATCGGCATGCTCAAGTCGGCGATCGCCGCGTTCCAGCTGCGCGCCTGACCGATGCGCGCCTTCGTCTTCAACGCCGCCGGCACCCGCTTCGCGATCGACGCGCGCGTGGTGGAGGCGGTGCACCCGCTGGTTCGGGCGCGGCCGGTCGCGGGCGGCCCGCCATGGCTTGCGGGCGCGATCGACGTGCACGGCGAGCTGGTGCCCATGGTCGATGCGGCGTCGCTCCTCGCCGGCGGAAGCGCGGTCTCGCGCACCGTGGGGGCGCGCGTCCTCCTGATCGACACCGGGATCGGCGAGGGAACCCGTGCCCGCTTCGCGCTGGCGGTCGACCGCGTGGCGGAAGCCGCCGAGCTCGACCTCGACGCCGCGTGGGGCTCCGGTGCGTTCGGCGCACCGTGGCTCGGCGCCGTGATTCCCTTCGGCGCGGATGCCGTGCAGCGCTTCGAGCCGGCGGCGCTGGCCATCGCGCATGCCATGCTCGCCGGTCCCGCGGACGCCGCGCCGAGGATCGGGCCGTGACGGGCCTCGGGCGCGTCGCCGACCTCCTGCGCGCCGCGCACATCGATCCGGCGCTTGCCGGCGAGCGCGTCCTCCTGCCCGTGGTCGATGAACGGCGACGCGAGCTCGGCGACCGGGACGTCGATGCCTACGCCGACCGGCTGCTTCGCGACCCGGCGGAATTCGGCCGGCTGCGCGAGCGCATCACGGTGCCGGAGACGTGGCTCTTCCGCTACCCAGCCTCCTTCGAGGCGCTGCGCGGGATGCTCTCGCGACCGGGCGCGCGTGGGTTCCGCGGGCTGTCCGTCGCATGCGCCACGGGCGCGGAGCCATTCTCCATGGTCGCGACCGCGCTCGCAGCGGGCATTCCCGCCGACGCCATCGACGTCGTCGCGATCGACCCGAGCGCCGCGGCGCTCGAGCGTGCGGCCACCGGTCGCTTCGCCCGCATGGCCGTCCGCGGCGGGCTGCCTCCCTGGGCCGCCGCGTGGTTCCGCGAGGATCCGACCGGCGTGACGGTCGATGCGGTGGTGCGCGGCCGCGTGCGCTTCGTGCAGGGCGCCGCCCCGGAAGCGATCGACGCGCTTGAAGCGGATGCCTTCGACGCGGTCTTCTGCCGAAACCTCGGCATCTACCTCGGCGAGCCCGGCCGTGCCGCGATCGGCCGCGCCCTGCTGCGGGTGCTCGCGCCGGGCGGCGCCATGTTCCTCGGACACGCCGAGCGCCCCGCGCTGTTCGGGATCGCCGACCGGCTCGAGCCACTGCCAGGAGCGCCGGCGGGCAGCTTTGCGCACGCGCGGCGGGGCGCCGATGCGCCGGCACGCGCGGCGATGCCGACCGCCGCAGCCCGCATGGGCACGGTGTCGGTCGGGCGCACGATGCCCGTTGCCGCGGCAGCACGCGTGAGCGCGGCGCCCGCGGCAACGGCTTCGCGAACGCCTGCGGCAGCGCACGCCACGTCCGGGCGTGCGTCCGCCGGCATCGACGATGCCCGCGCACGTGCCGACGCCGGCCAGCTGGCCGAGGCGCTGGAGATCGCCGAGCGGCTTCACGCCGGCGGCGACCGGTCGGCGGCGCTCCTCGAACTCCTCGGCTCGATCCACTCGGCCCTCGGGCTCGATGCGATCGCCGAGGGATGGCTGCGACAGGCGGTCTACGTCGACCCGTTGCACGCGGAGGCACTCCTGCAGCTGGCCGCCCTCGCCGAACGCCGTGGCGACCGCGACCAGGCCGAGCGCTACCGCACGCGCGCCGCAGGGGGCACGACGTGAGCGGGCTCCCGGCCCCGGCGGATGCGCGCGGGCTCGCGCCCGTTCCCGACCCGCGCGACGGGCTCGAGGCCCTGCTCGCCCGACCGCTGGCCGACGAGGACCTCGACCGCGCGACCGCGGCGCTGGCGGCGCCCATCGAGCGCCGCAGTGCCGAGCGCACCAGCCTGCTGGTGGTGCGCGCGGGAGGCGAGCTGCTTGCGGTCCGTTCGGTGGACACCGCGCTGGTCGCCCCGCCCGGGCCCGTCCACCGCGTGCCGCACCGCGGCGGCGCCGTGTTCCGCGGCATCGCCAACCACGACGGCGAGATCCTCCTCTGCATGGCGCTCGAGGCCGCGCTCGGCCTGCCCGCGCCCACGGGTGGGCGGCCACGTGCGTCGCTCGTCGTGGTCGGCGGCACGCGCGACCGCTGGGCCTTCGAGGTGGACGAGGTGGTTGGCGTGGTCGACGTCCCGGCCTCCGCGATGCGCGCCCCGCCGGTCACGGTTGCCGTGGCGCGCAACGGCTGCATCGCGACCCTCGCGCGCCTTGAGCATGGCGAGGCCTCGGTGCTCGATGCCGGAGCGCTCGCCGCGATCTTCCGGGGGGCGGTCGGATGAGCGACCTCGGCGGGTTCTCCATGCACGAGCTCTTCCGCGCGGAGGTGGAGACCCACTGCGCGGCGCTCACCGATGGGCTGCTGGCGCTCGAGCGAACGCCCGAGGACGTGTCCGTCATCGCACCGCTGATGCGCGCGGCGCATTCGATCAAGGGCGCGGCACGCATCGTCGGCGTGGACGCGGCGGTCACCGTCGCGCACCACATGGAGGACACGTTCGTCCGCATCCAGAAGGGCCAGGAGCGCACCACGCGGGCGCGGATCGACCAGCTCCTCGAGGGCAACGACTTCCTGCTTCGGATCGCCGCGTTGCCGGAGGCGGAGGTGGCCTCGTGGAGCGTGGAGCACGCCGCCGAGGCAAACGAGATCACGACGGCGCTGTCGGCGCCGGCGCCGGACGATGCGCCGCCGGCGGCGCCCCCCGCCACGCCCGCGGCACCGGTGCGAACGCCGGTGGCCACTTCTCCCGCGCAGCCGATCACGCCGGCCGCCGCAGCGACACCACACCAAGCCACAACATTGCTCTTC
>CAYTYU010000022.1:0-23417 GCA_964440815.1 uncultured Chitinophaga sp. | reverse complement strand
CAGCCCGTGGGCGTGCAGGAGGGCGAGATGACGCCGGTGAACGTGCAGCAGGAAGGCCTGCCGCTCGTCAACACCCTCGCGGCCGCCGGCCTCAACGCCTTCGGCTCGGCCGTCATCAACAACCCGGTGCTCACCACCGGCTTCACGTACCTCGACGACATCCAGGTCGACCTGCTGATCACGGCCACGATGGCCGACCAGCGCAGCGTGGTGCTCACCGCCCCGCGCCTGACGCTCTACAACTGCCAGCGCTCCTGGATCAGCGTGGCCAACAACATCTCGTACGTGGCCAACGTCGTGCCGGTCACGGGCGACAACTCGGGTGCCTTCTCGCCGATCATCGCCAACCTGCTCGTGGGCTTCGTCCTCGACATCGAGGCGTGCATCTCGGGCGACCGGCGCTACGTGACCATGACCGTCAACTTCGGCCTGAACCAGAACCCGAAGTTCACGACGCAGACCGTCACCGGCGCGGCCGGCGGCGGCGGCGGCGCGGGCGGCGGCGGCGGCCGGGCGGCGAACTTCGAGGCCACGATCCAGCTGCCCCAGATCCAGGGCACCGAGATCAACACCACGTCGACGGTCCCCGACAAGGGCACCATCCTGCTCGGCGGCCAGCGCCAGGTGCAGGAGTACGAAGTCGAGGTGGGCGTGCCGCTGCTGTCGAAGATCCCGGTGGTCAACCGCTTCTTCACCAACCGCATCACGTCCAAGAGCGAGACGACGCTGCTCCTCCTGATCCGTCCGGAGATCATCATCCAGCAGGAGGAGGAGGACGCGCTCTTCCCCGGCCTGCGGCAGCAGCTCGCCCCCGGCGCCAGCGGCTTCTGAGGAGGGGGCCGCGGGCCCCGTACACTTCGGCCGATGCCCCAGCAGCAGAGCCACCTCCGCGTCGTCGCCGAGCCGGACTTCACCCGCGTGGAGTTTGCGGAGAAGCACGTGATCGACGAGATCGTGATCCGGCAGATCGGCCAGGAGCTCACGAAGATCGTCGACGCCGCACCGCGGCCGCGGCTGGTCGTGAGCTTCCGCGGCGTGGAGCACCTGTCGTCGGCGGCGCTGGGCACCCTGCTCACGGTGATGAACCGCATCCGCGCGAAGGACGGGCAGCTCCGCCTCTGCGACATCTCGCCGCAGATCCTCCAGATCTTCGAGATCACCAAGCTGAACAAGGTCCTCCGCATCGAGAAGGACCTCGATGCCGCGAAGGCAAGCCTCGGTGCCTCCGCCTGAGCCGAGCGCCATGGCCGCCGCGTCCCCTCCCTCCCCGGCCGGGCGCTTCGAGCGGCGCTGGACGCTGCGCGAGGAGCGCGAGGCCATCGAGTCGCTGCAGGCGGACGTGTGCGCCGCGCTGCACGGCGCCGGCTTCCCGGAGGCATCGGTGTTCGCGGTGCGGCTGGCGCTGGAGGAAGCGCTGGTCAACGGCTTCCGCCACGGCAACCGCGGCGATGCCTCGAAGTCGGTGAACGTGTGGTGCGCGATCGACGGCGGCCGCGTGGAGCTCGAGGTCGAGGACGAGGGCGAGGGCTTCGACCCGACGTCCGTGCCCGACCCGACCGCCGAGGAGAACATCGAGATCCCCTCGGGCCGCGGCATCATGCTGATGCGCGCGTACATGTCCGAGGTGGAGTTCCTGCCGCCCGGCAACCGCCTGCGGATCGTCTACGTCATGCCCGCGCCCGGCGCGCCGGCGGCGTGACTCAGCGCGGCGCGCGCGCCCGGATGCTGTCGTAGATGCTGGCGAGGAGACCCACCATGGGGAACTTGCCTCCCATGGGGCTCGGGCCCATTCGCCGCAGCAGGGCGTGGGGGACGTGTTCCGCCCCGTCGCCGGCGCCGGCCTCGTCGAGCGCCGCGCCCGGTCGCCAGAAGTCGGCCGTGCACTGCTCCAGCGGCGGCAGGCCCGCGAGGTCGTCGTCCTCGGCCACGGTGGCGTGGGCCTGCGAGATGCCGGAACTCTGCAGCGTGCGCTGCTCCTGCAGGCGCTCCAGGAGTCGCTCGCCGTCGAGGCCGCGGAGCTGGAAGAGGACGACGGGGTCGACCTCGATGCGCTCGGCCATCAGGTAGGCCGCGGCGGCGGCGTGCTTGCAGGGCTGCTCGAGCCCGCAGTCGCACTGCGTGTGCACCGGGTCGGCGGGGCCGGGGACGAGCCGCCGGCCGATCGCCTCGAAGCACGACTCGATCGACTCCGGGACGTCGCCGGTCAGGAGCCGGGCCGCGAACACCGCCTCGCCCGCCATCCGCTCGACGACGCGGTCCCACTCCTCGCGCGAGAGCGGCCTGCAGGTGATGCGCACCTGGTACGGGCGCACGCCGCGGCCCTGGACCGCGGCCTCGACCACGCCGGGCGCGACCGTGTAGTTGGCCACCTGTCCGGAGAGCGCGTACTCCATCGCCAGCACCTTGGCGTCGGGGCGGATCCCCTCCTCGACCGCGGCCACGAACGCGGCCGCGTGCCAGGGCAGGCCGTCGAGCCCCAGCTTGCGCCGGAACTTGATGCCGTGGCGCACGCGCCGCGGCTGCTCGAGCCGCTTCTGCGGGGGGCGCATCTCGAAGCCGCCGCCGGCGCCGCTCATGCGGCCTCCTCGACGGAGCCGCCGCGCAGCGACAGCAGGTCGCGCAGCTGCGAGGTGTTCAGCTCGGTGAGCCACTGCTCGCCGCTGCCGATGATCTGGCTGGCGAGCTCGGTCTTCTGCTCGATCATCTGGTCGATGCGCTCCTCCAGCGTGCCGACGGTGATCATCTTGTGGACGTTCACGGTGCGCAGCTGGCCGATGCGGAACGCGCGGTCGGTGGCCTGGTTCTCGACCGCCGGGTTCCACCACCGGTCGTAGTGGAAGACGTGGTTGGCGGCGGTGAGGTTGAGGCCGACGCCGCCGGCCTTCAGGCTGAGGACGAAGATCGGCACCGCCGGGTCCTCGCTCTGGAAGCGCTGCACCAGCTGGTCTCGCTTGGCCTGCGGCGTGCCGCCGTGCAGGAAGAGCGCCTCGACGTCCAGGTCCTGGCGGATCATCTGCACCAGGAGGTGGCCCATCTGCCGGTACTGCGTGAAGATCAGCGCCCGGTCGCCCGCGGCCACCAGCTCCTCGAGCATCTCGAGCAATCGGATGCTCTTGCCGCTGCGGCCGCTCAGCCGGTCGGCGCGCACGATGCCCTTCGGCACCACGATGCGCGGCGCGGCCTCGGCGGACTCGCCCTCGGGCGTGCCGTCGGCCTCGTCCTCGGCGGGTGCCGCGGGCGCCATCCCCTCGCGCAGGAAGTGCGCGGGGTGGTTGCAGATCTGCTTGAGCTTCACCAGCGCGCTGAGCACCAGGCCGCGGCGGCGGATGCCCTCGGCCTGGTCGACGCGCTTGAGCATGTCGTTCACCACCTGCTCGTAGAGCGAGGCCTGCTCGGGCGTGAGCGGGATCTGCTGGCGCGTCTCGACCAGCGGCGGCAGGTCGCTGATGACGTTCGGGTCGGTCTTGAGGCGACGCAGGATGAAGGGGCGCACCAGCTGGCGCAGGCGCTCGGCCTGGCGCTTGTCGCGGTGGCGCTCGACCGGCAGCGCGAAGCGCTTGCGGAAGTCCGCCTGCGTCCCCAGGTAGCCGGGGCAGCAGAACTCCATGATCGACCACAGCTCGCTCAGGCGGTTCTCGACCGGCGTGCCGGTGAGCGCGATGCGGAAGCGCGTGCGCAGCGCTCGGATCGCCGCGGTCTGCTTGGTGGGCGGGTTCTTGATGTGCTGCGCCTCGTCGAGCACGACGCGGCGCCACTCCACCTGGTTGAGGAGTTCCTTGTCGCGCGTGACCAGCGCGTAGGTGGTGACCACGACGTCGGAGCGCTGCGCCAGGTGCAGGAAGCGTTCGCCCTGCGGCCGCTCCAGCCCGTGGTGGACGTGGACGGAAAGCTCGGGCGCGAAGCGCGTCAGTTCGCGGTGCCAGTTGCCGAGCACGCTCATCGGCGCCACCAGCAGCGTCGGGCCGACGCGGTCTCCCTCGGTGGCCACCTGGCGCTCGGACTGCAGCAGGGCGATCAGCTGGATGGTCTTGCCCAGGCCCATGTCGTCGGCCAGGCATGCGCCCATGCCGTAGCGCTCCAGGAACGAGAGCCAGCTGACGCCGGCACGCTGGTACGGGCGCAGCGATCCCTGGAAGCGCTCGGGCTGCTCGAGCATCTCCATCTTCTCGACGGAGTCGGCGGGGCCGAAGATCTCGGCGGCCCAGCCCTTCGCGTCGAGGCCCAGCACGGGCAGCGCGCCGTCGGCGGCGTCGACGTGCGCCAGGCGCAGCGCCTCGACGAGCGTGGTCTGGCCGCCGGCATTCGCCTTCAGGAACTTGACGCCGCGCTCCAGGTCCTCGGGCCGGATCTCGACCCACTTGCCGTTGATGCGCACCAGCGGCACGCCGCGCTTGGCGAGCGCCTGGAACGCCTCCAGCGTGAGCGGCGTGTCCCCGAGGGCGATCTGCCAGCTGTAGTTGACGAGGCTGTGCAGGCCGACGCCGCCGCCCGGACGACCGTCGGGCCCGGGCTCGGCGTCGCCGCTGTCGATCATGAGCCGCGCGCCCACGCGGCTGGCGCTCTGTCCCCACCAGTCGGGGGCGAGCACCTCGAAGCCGGCCTCCTGCAGCACCGGGCGCACGTTGCGCAGGAACTCGTAGGCGTCGGCCGTGCGCAGGTCCATCCCGGTCGGCGAGCCCTCCTCCAGGGCATCCTCGATCCGCGGATACAGGCGGCTGGCCCGGCCAAGCTCCTGGAGCAGCAGGTCGCAGAGTTCCTGCGTGTCCTGCGCCGATCGGCCGCGCCCCGTGCGGCCGCCGGCCGCGCGGCTCCACAGCGTCTCGGCGTCGATCACCACGGGCGGACTGTCGGAGGAGACCAGCGAGAAGACGAGCCTCCAGGGCTGGTCGTCCTCGTGGCCGTCGGGGCCGGCGAGCAGCTCCTGCGGGGGCTCCAGGAGTTGCAGGAGGAGCCGCATCTGGCGGCCCTCGCCGACGTCCTCGAGGTTGGCGATCCACTGGCGCGCCGTCCGCACGATGCTCGACTCGACCGCCGCGGGCTGCTTCACCGCGCAGCCTGCGCCGAGCAGCCCCGCGAGCCATGCCACGTGCGGGTCCCGGTCGGGATCGCGGCCGTCGATCGCGTCCGCGTAGCTCTCGGCCTCCAGGATGTCGCGCACGGTGGCGTCGACGAACGCGCCCATCGACTGCTCGACCACCGCGGTCGGCGCTCCCGCCCCTTCGGCCGCACGCACCACGGCGGGCACGCTGCGCACGAGCGACATGAAGCGCGCATGGTTCGGCGCGTCCTGCAGCCACGGCCTCCACGCGGCGAACATGGCGCCGCTGCGCTCCTGCACCACCGTCGGGATGATGCGCTGGTCGGCGACAAGGTGCTCGGCGAAGCGCGAGACCGCGCCCCACCAGTGCGCGTCGTGGCCCCAGGCGGTGCCCTCGGCCTCCACGCCGTCGGCAAGGCAGCGGGTGAGCGCGAAGGCCGTGCGCGCATCGAAGGCAAGCGACGGCACCTCGATCGCGGCCAGCGCTTCCTCGGGCTCGGCATCGAAGCCGGCGACCTCGTCGAGCGCGGCGAGCCGGTCGCTCGGCAGGGGCAGCGGGCCGGCGGGGCGCTCGGCGTAGGGAAGGAGCAGGGCGAGGCTCGCGTCGCCGACCGACTCCGGCGCGCCGACGCGTGCGTCGTCGCCCGAACCCGTGCGTGCGGCCGCGAGCGACGGCTCGATCGCCGAGCGCAGTTCCGCGACGGTGGCCGCGAAGGGGTGGGTGCCGGCGGTGGTCAGTGCGCCCGGCGCGAGTGCCGCCGCGAAGCGGCCGACGTGCTCCCCCCAGACATGGAGCGCACCGCGGGACCAGTTGGCGTGGAGGACGATCATCCGTGAGGCGTCGGTGTGGCGTCAGTGCCGGGCGCGGGCGGGGGCCAGTGATTGCGCTGGGACTCGAACCCAGGACCTAGCGGTTAAAAGCCGCTTGCTCTACCAACTGAGCTACGCAATCAGCGGGTTCGGGGCGGGTCGGTCGGGAAGGGGAGCGATTGTAGGGAGATCGGGTTTATGGCGCATCAGCACCTTTGAGTGACCAATAACACACAACGTCTGTTGGCGGGATCGCCCGTTCCCGGAGCATGCGTCCGACATTGCAGTCGCCGCGAACCCATGTGCGTAGATCTTCTTGGACACCGTGTTTCCGGAATGCCACGGTGTCCGGGAAGGTGTGCCGGATTTCCGCGGCCAAGGGCCGGGTTCGGCTTCAGGACCACATGGTCCGTCTCCGATAAGGGTGGCGGGCATCCGTTTCCGAGAACTCTGCGCACGGGAGGCCAAAGGCCATGAACGACACCACTTCACTCCCCCTGATCAACCAGTTCCTCTCGTACCTCACGGACGAGCGGCACTTCAGCCCCTACACGGGCCGCTGCTACGGCCTCGACCTCCGGCAGTTCGTCGAGTTCATCGAGGCCCGCACCGGCACCAAGGTGGACCTGGACAAGGAGCGCAAGGCGTTCGACTCCAAGTCCGCGGGCACCGACAGCGTGACCGGCCGCATCCTGAAGTGCGACGTGGAGATGATCCGCGAGTTCCTCGCCAAGCTCGGCGAGCAGAAGTACTCCGCGGCCACCATGGCGCGCAAGATCGCCACCCTGCGCAGCTTCCACAAGTGGATGGAGCGCAAGGGCTTGGCCGCGACGAACCCGATGGTGCTCATCCGCACCCCCAAGCAGGCCAAGCGGCTGCCGAAGGCCATCTCGGTCGAGCAGATCGAGCGCCTGCTCTCGGCGCCGGACGACACCGAGGTCCTGGGCGCGCGCGACCGCGCGATCCTGGAGACCCTCTACTCGACCGGCATCCGCGTGTCGGAGGTCGTGGCGATCAACCGCGGCGACCTGAACGACACCGGCGAGGAGATCGTGATCCGCGGCAAGGGCCGGCGCGAGCGCCGCGTCCCGCTGGGAAGCCACGCCCTCAAGGCGCTCCGGCACTACCTGCAGATGATCGACGCGGAGCTGCAGTCCCGCGGCCGGCGTTCCGGCACGGACGACCCGCTGTTCGTGAACAAGAACGGCGGCCGGCTCTCGAGCCGCTCGGTGCGCCGCAAGGTGGCCAAGTACCTGATCGAGGCCAACCTCGACCCGGACATCTCGCCGCACACCATCCGCCACAGCTTCGCCACGCACCTCCTGGACAACGGCGCGGACCTGCGCGCCGTGCAGGAGCTGCTCGGGCACCAGTCGCTGAGCTCGACGCAGGTGTACACCCACCTGACGAGCGGGCGCCTGCGCGACGGCTACGACAAGGCGCATCCCCGCGCCGAGGCGAGCTGAGCCCGGCCACGCAGCGCGCGTACGGCGCGCGTGCGGCGCAAAAATGATCAGGGGCGCGATCCACGCCTGGGTCGCGCCCCTTTGATCTTTTGCCGTCGCGGGAACTGCGACGGTTTGGGCTCCGGTTTCCGAGGCCGGTGCCCGACCCTTTTCTGACTCTTTGACGCGCGTCGGGGAACAGTCGCCGCGCATCTCTCCGCCCCGTCGTCCGGTCGTCGCGCGGGAACACGTGCGCGACTCCAGGAACAACGTTTAGCGGCGGCCAGGGTCTGGCCGCCTTGATCCGGTTGTCTTCCTTTCACTCTGGTCGACCGGCCTGCGCAGGGCGCGGCGGTCGTCGTATCGAGAAGATGCCCCGAAGGCGGGACCGGGCAAGCAATTGCATCACGCGATTTTGGAGGATTCCGCTGCCTGGCGATAATACGGGCCGTCAAGTTCGCCCTGCGGATTCGGGGTGCATCGGCGGATGTGCACCGACCGTTTTGGAGCGGTTTTCTCGGACTTTCTGGCCCGCGGGGCGCGATCCGTACGATCTCCGCCCTGATGGATCCCTCGCCCCGTCCGCCCGTGCCCGCCGGTCCGCCCCTGGTCGGCGTCATCATGGGAAGCCAGTCCGACTGGGACACCATGCAGCACGCCTCCGCGGCGCTGTCGGAACTGGGCATCCCGCACGAGTGCCGCGTCGTGAGCGCGCACCGCACGCCCGACTGGCTCTTCACCTACGCGTCCGAGGCGGCCGGCCGCGGGCTGCGCGCGATCATCGCGGGTGCCGGCGGGGCCGCGCACCTTCCCGGGATGTGCGCAAGCAAGACGGCGCTGCCCGTGCTCGGGGTGCCCGTCCAGAGCAAGGCGCTGAACGGCATGGACAGCCTGCTCTCCATCGTGCAGATGCCGGCCGGCGTGCCGGTGGCGACGTTCGCGATCGGGCAGGCGGGCGCGACCAACGCGGCCATCTTCGCGGCCTCGATCCTGGCCACCGCCGACGCATCGGTGCGCGTGCGGCTCGAGTCGTTCCGCGCGGCGCAGACGGCGAAGGTGCTCGAGCGGCCGGATCCCTCGGCAGGCGGGCGCTGATGCTGATCGGCGTGCTGGGCGGCGGGCAGCTCGGACGGATGCTGGCGCTCGCGGGGATTCCGCTTGGGCACCGCTTCCGGTTCCTCGATCCCGACCCGGCCTGCCCGGCCTCGGCGGTGGGCGAGGTGGTGGCGGGCGCGTTCGACGATGCCGCCCTGGTCGACCGCTTCTGCGACGGGCTCGGCGCGGCGACCTACGAGTTCGAGAACGTGCCGCTGGCCACGGTGGAGCAGGTCGCCGCGCGGGTGCGCACGGCGCCGTCGGCGCGCAGCCTGGCGGTGGCGCAGGACCGGATCGCGGAGAAGGAGTTCTTCCGCGCCTGCGGCATCCGCGTGCAGGCGTTCGAGGCGGTGTCGGCCGAGGCGGACCTCGCGGGCGCGTGCGGGCGCGTCGGCGTGCCGGCGGTGCTGAAGACGCGGCGCATGGGCTACGACGGAAAGGGCCAGTGCGTGGTGCGCGCGCCCGGCGACCTGGCGCGTGCGTGGCGCGAGGTGGGCGGGCAGCCCTCGATCTACGAGGCGTTCGTCGACTTCGAGGCGGAACTGAGCGTGATCGCGGTGCGCGGCGCCGACGGCGACGTGCGCACCTACGCGCCCGGCGTCAACGTGCACCGCGGCGGCATCCTGCGCCGGACGATCGTGCCCGCACCGGGTGTCGCGCCGGCCCTGGTGGCCGAAGCGGAAGGCGCGGTGCGCTGCGCGCTTGACGCGCTCGGGCACGTGGGGGCGCTTGCGATCGAGTTCTTCGTGACGCGCGACGGGCTGGTCGCCAACGAGATGGCCCCGCGCGTCCACAACAGCGGGCACTGGACGATCGACGGCGCCGTGGCGAGCCAGTTCGAGAACCACGTGCGCGCGGTGGCGGGCGAGCCTCTGGCATGCGCCGACGCGCGCGGGTTCTCGGCGATGGTGAACATCATCGGCGCGATGCCCGATCGGCCGGCGCTCCTGGCGGTGCCGGGGGCGCGGCTGCACGACTACGGCAAGTCGCCGCGGCCGGGGCGCAAGCTCGCGCACGTGAATGTCTGCGCGCGCGAGGCGCGCGTGCGCGACGCGGAGCTGGCGGTGGTCGAGGCGCTGGTCGAGCGCGCGGGCGGGTGAGGCGCGCGTGCGCCCGTCGGCTGCTGCCGCGCGGTGAAGCCCCTGCTTCACCCGTGCGTGGGATGATGCCCGTGATGCCGTGGACCGTGGAGAGGCTTCCGGACGGACCGTCGCTCATGCATGCGCTCGCGCAGGCGATGCTGCGGTCGACGCCCGCACGGGACGGGATCGTGGACTTCGCGGATGCGCTGGCGGTGGTGCCGGCGAGCCGCGCCATGCGGTCGCTCGAGGTGCACCTGACGACGCTCGCGCGGGGCGATGGGCATGCGGTGGTGCTGCCCCGGATCGTCACGCCGGGGGCACTCGGTTCGTGCGTGGTGGTGCCGCGCGGACGGGTGCTCGATGCGGTGGGCGAGCGTCGCGCGTGGGGCATGGCGATCGAGCGCTGCGAGCAGGCGCGTGCGCTGTTTCCCGGCCTCGAGGATGGCGAGGAACCGTCGGTCCGCCAGCTCGACGCGGCATGCGACCGGCTGGCCCGGCTGCACCGCGATTGCGCGGCGGCCGGCATCGGCCTCCACGAGGCGGCCGAGCACGTGCGGCGGACGCTGCCCGAGGCCGACCTCGCGTCGTGGGATGCCGTGGTCGCGGTGGATGCGGCGCGGCAGTCGTTGCTCGAGGAGTGCGGCGCCGAGGACCGTGCGTCGATGGTGCGCGATGCGGCACGCGCGGGCACGGTGTGCGCGGGGCGCATGCGGCGCGTGTGGGTGTTGATGGCGGATCCGGATCCGGTGCACCGATCGTTGCTCGAATCGCTGGCGGCCTGCGGCGCTTCGGTGACGGTGGGCGTGCATGCGGCGGGGGACGAGTTGCCCGCGCCGGTCGACGGGCATGGGTTCCCTGACCACGCCGCGTGGGAGTCGGTCTCGATCACCGTCGATGACCGTGTGATTGCCGTGGCGGAGTCGCCCGCGGACCAGGCCGCGGCCGTGATGGAGGCACTTGCCGGGATTCCCGAGCCGCGCCGCAGCGACGAGATCGCGATCGCGGCACCGGACCAGTCGGTGGCCACCGAGGTGGCGAGCCGGTTGCCCGCATGGGGCGTGCAGGTGCGCATCCCGCCCGGGCGGTCGGCGGCGGAGTCGTCGGGAGGGGTGCTGGTGGCAGCGCTCGGCGAGTGGCTCGCGGACCGCAGCTGCGCGGCGCTCGGCGCGCTGGTGCGGCATCCCGCGGTCGAGGGGATGCTCGGCGCGTGCGGCATCATCGATGCGATCGCGCGCGTGTCGGCGGTGGTGTCGTCGTCGGGCGCGGTGCGCGTGGCGACCGAGGCCGAGCCGGCGTGGAGTTCGGCGGCACCGGTGGTCGATGCGATCGACGGCTGGCTCGGAGGGCTCTCGCGCGCCTGCGGCGGTCGCGAGGTGGGCGGGGCGCTGCGTGAGGTGCTCGGTGGACTGCTTCGCCCGGCGACGCCGGCCGACATGGCCGCGGCACGCGCCATCCGCGCGGCGATCGAATCGCTCGAGTCGCTTCCGGGGCGACTGGACGACGGACTGGCAGCGCCCGAGGGGCTTCGGCTCGTGCACGGTGCGCTGGCGACGGCGGAGCTGCCGGCCGAGGGCGGGACGGACGGAGTCGAGCTGATGGGCTGGCTCGAGGCCGGCATCGACGATGCGCCGCACCTGGTGCTGACGTCGATGAACGAGGGCATCGTGCCCGAAGGCGCGTCCACGGACCCGTGGCTTCCCGACAGCGCGCGCGAGCGGCTTGGGATGTCATGCGCGCGCCGGCGCCGGGCGCGCGACGCCTGGATCCTGCACGGATTGGTTGCGCGAAAGCGCAGCATCCGTCTGGTGGCCGGGCGCGTCACCGCGGACGGAGAGCCGATGCGGCCGTCACGGCTCCTGCTCGGGTGTTCGGGCGACGCGCTCGCGGCGCGGGTGTTGCGGCTTGCCGATGAGCCTGGGCCGAGTGCCGCGCGCTGGAGCGCATCGGCGCCCGCGGAGGGGCAGTTCGCGCCATCGATCGTTCCGGAGGGCGCTTCGGCCGTCGGCACCATCAGCGTCACCGGCTTCCGCGACTGGTTCGAGTCGCCGGCCTTGGTGCGTCTCAAGCGCGATCCTCGCCTGCGGCTCGAGGAGCCGTCGGCCGCGGGCGACGAGCTCGACCCGATGGGCTTCGGCTCGCTGGTGCATGCGGCGCTCGAGCGGTGGGGGCTCGACGAGTGTGCGCGTGCCGTGCCGACGGTCGACGCCTCGGCGGTCGAGCGGGACGTCCTCGCCGCCTTCGACGAGGTGCGTGCCACGATGTTCTCGCGCGCCGTGCGTGGGGCGTACGAGGTGCAGTTCGCACTCGCCTGCGAGCGGCTCCGCGCCTTCGCGCTGCACCAGGCGAGGTGGGCATCGCAGGGCTGGAAGGTGGCGCGCGTGGAGCTCGGCTTTGGCATCGGCGGGCCCGGCGGCATCGAGGCGCCGCTCATCGGCGACGCGTCGCTTCGGCTCACCGGACGCATCGACCGCGTCGACCTGCACCCCGAGCACGGCCATGCCGCGCTCGACTACAAGACCTCGTCCGAGGCACCGGATCCCGACCGGTCGCACCGCAGGCGCGACGGCCGCTGGATCGACCTGCAGCTGCCGCTCTACCGCGTGCTGCTGCGTTCGATCGGGATCGCGGTCGCGCCCACCCGCCTTGGCTACTTCGCGCTGCCGTCGAACCCCGACGCCGCGGGGCTTCGCATGGCCCATGGCTGGGACGAGGCGGTCGTTTCGGATGCCGAGGAGGAAGCCCGGCGCATCGCGCGCCTCATCGAGGCGGGGCAGTTCGACGACGACGGGTCGTGGCGGCCGGATCCGGAGCGGCACGCCTTCGCGCCGATCTGGGGCGTCGGCATGCGCGGGCTGCGCGGGGGGGTGCGCCCATGACGGACCGGTCGGTGGTGGTCGCGAACGCCGGCAGCGGCAAGACGTACCTCCTGGCGAACCGGCTGGTGCGCTGGATGCTGCGCGCGCGCAGGGACCACGGTTCGGCGTCGCCCGAGCGCATCCTCGCCGTGACCTTCACGCGGAAGGCGGCGGGCGAGATCACCGCGCGCGTCATGCGGCACCTGGCGCTCGGGGCATCCAGCGAGGCCAGGCGTGCGGAGTTCGCGGCCGACGGCCAGGTCGGCGACTTCGAGGCATGGGAGTACGCGGCCGTTCTCGCCGAGTTCGTCGCGGCGATGCATCGCGTGAACATCTCGACGATCGACGGCTTCTTCGTGCAGCTGGCGTCGGCGTTCGCGTCGGACATCGGCGTGCCGGATGCGTGGTCGATCGGCGCCGAGGACGTGCTTGCGGCGCAGCGGCGCGACGCGATCGGCCGCGCGATCGCCGGCGACGTGCATCGCGCCACCGACCTCGCGCGCCGGATCTCGGACGGGCGGCCGAAGCCCGAGGTGCAGTCCGGCATGGATGCGGCGCTCGGCGAGGCGCTCGAGCTCTGGCAGCGGTGCGCGGCGTCGGACGATCCGTGGAGTCCGTGGCGAGCGCTTGCAGGACGCGACGTGACGCTCTTCCCGGGCGCGCGGCGTGCCAAGGCGGAGGACATCCGCCGCGCCGTGGAGGCGGTGCGGCGCGGGCCGCTGCCCTCGACCAAGGCGGGCGCGCCGGTGAAGCGCTGGGTGGACGCGGTGGCGCGCGTGACCGCGCTGGCCGAGGAAGGCGCGTGGATCGACCTGCTCGGCGATTCCCTCGTCCAGGGCGTGCACGGCGGCGGGCTGTTCGCGGGACACGCGGCGCCCGCGCCGGTGCAGTCTGCCCTCGACGTCCTGGTGGGGCAGGGGCTCTCGGTCGCCGACGCCTTGGTGCGCGCGCGGCTCGAGGCGACCGCGGAACTTGCGAGCGTGGTGGATGCCGAGCTCCGCCGCTCGCAACGCGAGGACGGCGTGCTCGGGTTCGGCGACATCGCGTCGGCGCTTGCGCGTGCGGAAGCCGGCGGTCGGCTCGATGCGATGCGTGAGCGGCTCGATCGCGCGATCGTGGACCTGGCGGTCGACGAGTTCCAGGACACCTCGCCAGGGCAGTGGTCGGTGCTCTCGCCGCTCGTCGACGAGATCCTGGCGACGGGCGACCGGCGGCTCCTCGTGGTCGGGGACCCGAAGCAGTCGATCTACGCGTGGCGCGGCGGGACGCCGGCGCTGCTCGGGCCGCTGTGCGCGCGCCAGGGGCTCGATCCGGACGTCACGCTCTCGACGAGCTGGCGTTCGAGCCCGGTGGTGCTCGACTTCGTGAACGTGCTGTTCGGGGGCCTGGCGTCCGCCGTGCGGGGCTCGGCGCTCGACGATCGGATGCCGGCCGCGGCGGAGGCGCTTCGCGGTGCGGGACTTCCGGTGCCGCCGGGCGCGGCGGACGGGCCGCTGGTGCGGGCGATCGACGCATGGACGTTCACGCCGCACGAGGCTGCCGCGCCGAACGCCCGCATGCCGGGTGCGGTCTGCGCGCACCGGGCGCCGTCGGACGACCGCGAGGCGCTCGCGTCGACGGCGGCGTCCATCGTCGCCGGGCGCGTGCGCGAGCGGCCGGGTGCCGTCATCGCGGTGCTCGTGCGCTCGAACCGCGACGTGGCCGCGTGCGCTGCGGCGATCCGCGCGCTCGGGATCGAGGCGAGCGACGAGGGCCGGTCGCCGCTCGAGGACTCGGCGGCTGTCGCGACGGTGCTTGGGATGCTCCGGCTCGCCGACCGGCCCGATGACCGAATCTCCCATTACCTCGTGACCCGCGCGCCGGCGGCGGGGCTCCTGGGCCTCGAGCCGATGGAGCGGCACGGCCGCGCGGACCGGGCCGACGCGGCCGCGCGCGGCATCTCGCGCAGGGTGCGCGAGGAACTGCTGGAGCACGGCCTTCGCGGATGGATCGCGCGCGCGGCGGAGGCGCTTCGCCCCGCGTGCGCGCGCCACGACCTGGAGCGGCTGCGGCAGCTGGCGGTGCTGGTCGACGGGCTTGATCCGGCGCTCGCCGCCCGCCCGGGCGAGGTGGTGCGGGCGGCCGAGTCGCACCGCGCCCGCACGGGCGAGCGCGCACGCGTGCGCGTGATGACGGTGCACGCCAGCAAGGGGCTTGAGTTCGACGAGGTGGTGCTTGCGAGCCTCGGCGAGGCCATGGGTGAGGCACGCGCGGGGGCGTCGGCGTTCGCGTCGCTCTCGCCGGACCCGTCGCGGCCGCCGGCGGCCATCGCACCGATCGTGTCCGCGGAGATGCGCGCGTTCTCTCCGCTGCTCGAGGCATTCCGCCGCGAGGTGCAGGTGGCGCAGGCGTCCGATGACCTGTCGAGCCTCTACGTCGGGGTGACGCGCGCGCGCGAGGCGGTGCACCTGGTCTGCCCGCCGCCGTCGGCGAAGGACGAGCCGCGGCCGACGCCGACATGGCTGATGCGGATGGCGGTCCCGGGGTTCGACGCGGCGTACCTCGCCGGGCCGGCCGAGGGGCCGTTCTGGTCGTTCGTGCGCGATGGCGGCGACCTGGGGCCGCTGCCGGCGCGCGCGGCGGTGGAGACGGTGGTCGATGCCCCGGCGCCCGCTGCGCCGCAGATCGCGTGGGTCGAACGGGCAGGCACGGCGCGTGCGCCGAGCGTGCATGACGGCGACGGGTCCAGCGTCTTCGCCCGTGAGTTCGTCGGCGACGACGACGGCGCGCGCGGGACGCTCGCGCATGCATGGTTCGAGCGCGTCGAGTGGCTCTCGGGAACGGCGCTCGATGCCGCGATCGGGGCGGACGCGCGTGCCGCTGCGGCGCTCGAGGTCGGTCGTGCGATCGACGGGGCGCTCGCGGCCGAGGTCGAGTCGGCGGTCGCGAAGGCGTGCGCCGGCCCGATGGGCGCGGTGCTGCGGCCCGACCGCTGCACGGGCTGGTCGTGCGAACGGCTCGAGGTCCGCGCCGAGATGGCCTTCGCCGCAGACCTTCCGGCCGGCCCGATGCGCGGCCGCATGGACCGCGTGGTGCTCGGCGTCCGAGGCGGGCGGGTCGTGCGCGCCGAGGTGGTCGACTGGAAGACCGGGGCGCGCGGTCTGTCGGGCGCGGCGCTCGAGGAGCGCATCGCGCCCTATCGCGCGCAGATGGCCGACTACCGCGCGGCGCTCGCGGCGATGCTCGGGCTCGAGCCTGCGTGCGTGACGGCGGTCCTCGCGATGGTCGACCGCGGGGAACTCATCGAGGCGTGAGCACCGGGGCGCCCTGGGCCCGCGCGCTCAGAAGCTCCAGGTGACGAACACGCCGAGCAGTGCGTTCGGGTCGACGGTCGCGTTGCGCTGGGCGTTGCCCCGCGAGTCCTGGAGCTCGAGGTACTCCAGGAACTGGCAGCCCACCAGCCCGTCGATCCGCAGCCCCGGCGCGAGGTCCGCGCCCACGCTCACGAACATCGCCCATGACTGGTCGAGGCCGACGCCGTTGTTGATCGTCGGGTCCGCGTTCGCGCCGAGGCGGAAGCGCCGCTGCTGCCAGCCGACGCCGAGCGCCACGTCGAAGGTCGATCCCTCCGGTTCCCACGCCACGTCGATCCCGACGAACGGGCTCGCGGGCGGCCGGCGGATGGTGGACACCACCCATTCCGGCGCGAAGCGCCAGTGCACCACGGGGATCGGGATGACGATCGGGTTGTTCTCGATCTGCGTGACGCCCAGGACGCCGATCCCGAGGATCATGTCCTGGTTCGGCGCGTACGAGATGCTCGCCAGCCCGCCGCCGTAGAGGCTCGAGCCCGCGTCGGCGTCGCTCTCGCCGGCCATCGCGAAGATGCCGCCCGCGGAGAGCATCCACTCGGGGCTCAGGCGGAACGCGCCCCGCAGCTGGACGCCCAGCAGGTTGACGCCGCCCCATGGTGCCGCGGTGCCGAGGGCGCTCGTGCCGCTCCAGTGGTAGCCGCCGTACTCGTAGCCCATCGCGAGCGTGAGCGTGAAGTCGTCGCTCGTGATCATCCGCGACGAGAAGCTCGCATAGGCGCGGTCGACCGCCATGGTGCCGCCGCCCTCGGTGCCCGCGGAGAACTGGCGGATGTAGCCGGCGCCGAGCGAGAAGGGCGGCTGGCGCGGCGGTCCGCCGGCATCGCCCGCGCGCAGCGGGATGTCGAGCCCGGCGCTCGGGTCGCCGTCGACGAGGCCCTGGGTGGGAACCCGCTCGACGGGTTGCGGCGGCGGCGAAGACGGAGCGCGCGGCGGCGACGCAGGCGTCGGGGGCGGCGGCGGCGTTCCCGCACCCGCGGGCGGGGCTGCTGCCTGAGCGAGCACGATGGTGGCGGCGGCCAGGAACATTCGCGTGGATCCTAGGGAAGTCCCCGCAAGGCAGGCGCCCCGCGTGCCGATGATGGCCCGGGCCGCACTTATGATCCCCGGCCCCGCACCGGACGCGGCAACCCACACCCGAGGCTCGAATGCAACCCAACCTCCCGATCGGCCACTACCAGAACGGCGTCCACGGCGCCATGACCGCCAACTCCGGCTCGCTCGCGGCGGCCGGCATCGGCACGGGCGTGCTGCCCCGCGAGGTGCTCGCGAGCGTCGCCTACCAGCGCACGCGCGAGATGACGATCGACGAGCTGCTCCTCGAGAACCGCGTCGTGTTCCTGATCGGCGAGATCAACCACGCCTCGGCCGCGCGCGTGATCATGCAGATGCTGTACCTGGAGAACCAGAAGAAGGGCCAGGACATCAACTTCTACATCAACAGCCCGGGCGGCGCGGTCGACGACACGCTGGCCATCTACGACACGATGCAGTTCATCCAGAGCGAGGTGGCCACCTACTGCATCGGCCGCGCGTACTCGGGCGGCGCGGTGCTGCTGGCCGTCGGCCAGAAGGGCAAGCGCGTCATCCTGCCGCACGCCAAGGTGATGATCCACCAGCCGCATGGCGGCGTCTACGGCCAGACCTCCGACATCCAGATCCAGGCCGAGATGATCCTGAAGATGAAGCGCCAGCTCAACGAGATCCTGGCCCGCCACACCGGCCAGGACGTGGAGCGCATCGCCAAGGACGCCGAGCGCGACAAGTACTTCAGCGCCGACGAGGCCAAGGCCTACGGCCTGGTCGACGAGGTCGCGTCGTTCCCGGAGAAGGGCAAGCGTTGATCCTGTCGCGGTCCGCGCACCCGCTCGGCGATGCCGTGCGGCACGACGACGACGACGACCACGACTGGGTCGCCGTCCCGCTCGTCGTCGACAAGCGCGGCAAGAGCGAGGAGCTGGTCGACCTCTACAGCCGCCTGCTGCGCGACCGCGTGGTGTTCGTCGGCGGCGCGGTGTCGCGGCCGCTGGCGCAGGTGGTGACGGCGCAGCTCCTGTTCCTGGCGAACGAGGACCCGAAGGCCGAGGTCAGCATGTACGTCAACAGCCCGGGCGGCTCGATCACCGACGGCCTGGCCATCATCGACACCATGCGGTCGCTGCCTTGCCCGGTGGCGACGTACATCGTCGGGCAGGCCGCGAGCATGGCGAGCGTCATCGCCTGCTGCGGCGCGAAGGGCCGGCGCTTCGCGCTGCGCCACTCCGAGAACCTGATGCACCAGGGACGCATCGGCGGCTTCGAGGGGCAGGCCACGGACCTGGAGATCTTCGCGCGCCAGATGCAGCGCATCGAGGACGTGTGCAACCGCCTGTATGCGGAGGCGACGGGCCACCCCGAGTCGAAGATCGCCGAGGACTGCGACCGCGACCTCTGGCTCGATGCGCAGGAGATGCTCGCGTACGGGCTGATCGACCGAATCATCGAACGCATGCCCGAGGCGCCGCACATCGTGCGGCCCGGGACGCAGGACTGAGGAAAGAACCATGACCCTGATCCCCATCGTCATCGAGAAGACCGGCCGCGGCGAGCGCGCCTACGACATCTACAGCCGCCTGCTGAACGACCGCATCGTCTTCCTCGGCGGCGGCGTCTCGGACGCGATGGCGAACCTGGTGGTCGCGCAGCTCCTGTTCCTCGCCAACGAGGACCCCAAGGCCGAGATCAGCATGTACGTCAACAGCCCGGGCGGCAGCGTGAGCGCGGGCCTGGGCATCGTCGACACGATGCGCTTCATCCCGTGCCCGGTGGCCACGTACATCATCGGGCAGGCCGCGAGCATGGGCAGCGTCATCGCCTGCAGCGGCACCAAGGGCCGGCGCTTCGCGCTGCCGCACGCCGAGAACCTGATGCACCAGCCGCTCATCAGCGGCGTCATCGAGGGCCAGGCGACGGACCTGGAGATCCACGCCAAGCACATCCTTCGCCTGCGCGAGAAGCTCTACCAGCTCTACAGCGAGAACACGGGCCAGACGAAGGACCGCATCCACGCCGACTGCGACCGCGACAAGTGGCTCAACGCGCAGGAGATGCTGGAGTACGGCCTGATCGACAAGGTGCTCGACCGCCTGCCCGGGAAATAGGTGCCAGGAACCCCTGTCCCCATTTTCCGGAGCGCATCGCTCCGGCCGGTTGTGACGTTGGCCGGAAAATCAGGGACAGGGGTTCCTGGCACCTATTTCCGCCGCCGCCGGCTGGCCATCGCGGCGAAGAGGAGCAGCGCGCCCGGCGCCGGGATCTCCTGCGCGCCGGCGTCGAACGCACCGCCGCCGGTCGGCGCGCGCGCAAGCATGGGCCGCACCGAGAGGTCGTCGCCCGAGAGGAAGAGCGTGCCGTCAAGACGCGTCCAGAAGTGCCAGTGGTCGAGGTCGATCGGGGCGCCGTCGGTGCGCATGGCGGCGGCCACGATGCCCTCGGCGGGCGAACCGAGGAGCGTGACCTCGAACGACGGCGCATCCGGGCCGGAGGCCAGGGCTGCCGCCACGACGGCGAAGGCGAGTTCCATGTCGAATCCTTCTCAGGGGATCCGCCCGAGGGCCCCGGAATCCGTTCCGTGGCCGGCCAGGCGATTGGGGAGCGCCGCACGGGACGCGGCGCTCGAAGGATAGCCGCACCGGGGCGCGCGCGGCGCCCACCTACGATGCGCGCCCGTCCCGCGGAGGATCCATGGCCGACGCCCAGCAGACCGAAGCCCTCGTTGCCGCCTTCCGCACCGACCACGACCGCGTCAAGCGCGAGGTGCAGAAGGCCGTCGTCGGCCACGAGCCGATCATCGACGGCATCCTGGTGTGCCTGTTCGCGGGCGGCCACGCGCTGCTCGAGGGCGTGCCGGGCCTCGGCAAGACGCTCCTGATCCGCAGCCTCTCCCAGGCGCTGCAGCTGAAGTTCGGTCGCATCCAGTTCACGCCCGACCTGATGCCGGCCGACGTGACCGGCACCACGATCGTGGTCGAGACCCCGCAGGGCCGCGACTTCCAGTTCCGCAAGGGCCCGCTCTTCGCGCAGATCGTGCTGGCCGACGAGATCAACCGCGCCACCCCGAAGACGCAGAGCGCGCTGCTCGAGGCGATGCAGGAGCGCAGCGTCACCGTGGGCGGCACGACCTACCAGCTCGACCGGCCGTTCTTCGTGATGGCCACGCAGAACCCGATCGAGCAGGAGGGCACGTACCCGCTGCCCGAGGCGCAGCTCGACCGCTTCTTCTTCAAGCTCGAGGTGGGCTACTCGACGCGTGCCGACCTGCGCGAGATCCTGAACCGCACCACTGCGGGCGCCGTAGAGGAGCCGCAGAAGGCGATCGACGCCGAGACCATCCTGCGCCACCAGAAGCTGGTGCGCGCGGTGCGCATCTCCGACGCCGTGCAGGACTACGCCGTGCGCGTCGTGCTCGCCACGCACCCGCGCGGGCAGTTCGCCACGCCGCTCGTCAACCAGTTCCTGCGCTTCGGGGCGAGCCCGCGCGCCGCGCAGACGATGGTGCTGGGCGCGAAGGTGAAGGCGCTCCTCGCGGGCCGCACGAGCGTCGCCGCCGAGGACATCAAGGCCGTGGCCCTGCCGGCCCTGCGCCACCGCGTGCTCCTCAACTTCGAGGCCGAGGCCGAGGGCCGCGGCGCGGACGAGATCGTCACGAACATCCTTGACACGGTGCCCGCCGCCGCCGCCGACTTCGCGGGCGCCCGCTGACGCCGTGCTGCGCGGCCTGGCCACGACGCTCGACCAGCAGGTGCGGCTCGCGGTGACGCTTGCCTGGGTCGGCGGCTTCACCAACGTCGTCGGCATCATGGCGTGCGGCGAGACCATCTCCCACGTCACCGGGAGCGCGACGCGCGTCTCGATGGACGTCGGCCTCGCGGCGTTCGATGGGCTGGAGATGCCCGGCTGGATCCTGGGGTGGTTCGCGGCGGGCGCGGTCGTCTCCGGCCTCATGACCGGCATCGCCAACGCCCGTGGCTGGCGCGCGGTGCATGCCCGCCCGATGGTGATCGAGGCCGCGTGCCTCGCGGTACTGGCGACCATGGTCGAACTGCACGACCCGGCCGACGGCTCGCCGATGGAGGGCGCGGTGCTGTGGGCCTGCACCGCGGCGGGCGCCCTCGCCATGGGGCTGCAGAACGCGACCATCACGCGGATCTCCGGCGGGGTGGTGCGCACCACGCACCTGACCGGCGTGATCACCGACCTCGGGCTCGAGCTCTCGCGGCTCGCGGTGCCGGCGCCCGGTCCCGCGCCCGACCCCGCGTCGCCGTGGATCATGCGCCACCAGCGGCTGATCGTCCTCGGGGCGATCCTCCTCAGCTTCCTCGCCGGTGCCGCGGTCGGCGCACCGCTCTATCTCTGGAGCGACGGCCGCTCCATGATCGTGCCGGCGCTCTTCATCCTCTGGATCATCGTCCAGGACCTCCGCCACCCGATCCAGGCCGAGGCGCCCTAGACGCGCACCGGCGGGTCCCAGCGGATCCCGGGCACGCCCCCCGCGACCGGTCCGCGCGTGCGCTCGGCGTCCGGGTCGCCGCGGTCGGCAGGCAGCTCGATCCGCATGCGCGTGCCGCGCGGCGAGCGGTCCGCGTGCAGGATGCGCCCGCCGTGCCGCTCCACCAGCTTGCGCGCGACCGCGAGCCCAAGGCCCGTGCCGCGCTGGCCCTTGGTGCTCGCGAAGGGCTCGAATAGCCGCAAGCGCTGCTCGCGCGGAACGCCCGGGCCGTCGTCGTCGACCTCGACGGCGAAGCGGCCGTCCGTCGCCTCGAGCGCGCAGCGCACGGCGACCGCGCCCGTGCGGTCGGGTGCGGCCTCGACGGCGTTGGCCACCAGGTTGAGCACCGCCTGGTGCACCGCGTTGGCGTCGATCGGCGCCGGCGGCAGCGGCGCATCGACCTGCAGCGAGAGCCGCACGCGTCGCCGCGCCGCGGTGGACTGCATCAGCTCGACCACCTCGCCGACCACCGCCTCGAGCTGGGTCTCCTCGATCTCGAGCGGGCGGTCCTTGGCGTAGGCGAGCATGTTCATGACGAGCCACGACACGCGGTCGAGGTTTCTCGCGACGATGGGCCACCCTTCGCGCGCCATCGCGAGGTCCTCGCGGCGCAGCGCGAGCTCCACGGCGTCCGCGCCGCTGCGCAGCCCCTGCAGGATGTTCTTGATGCCGTGGCTGATGGTGGCGACGGTCTCGCCGATGGCCTGCAGCCGGGCGGGATCGGTGCCTTCCGGGGCCGGCGGTGCGGGGGCGTCGGCCTCCGCCACGCGGAACTCGGTCTCGCCGCAGCGGACCACGTCGCCCATGCGCAGCGGGCGGCGCCCGGCGATGCGCTCGCCGTTCACCAGCGTGCCATGCGTGCTCTGCAGGTCGCGGACGAACCACCCGTCCTGGGACGGCGTGAGCTCGGCGTGCCGGCGGCTCATGGCGGGGTCGGTGGAGCCGATCGCCTCGGTGCTGCGCCCGAGGAGCTGCGGCTCGGAGTCCGGCAGCACGTGGCGCGCGCCCGCGTCCGGCCCCGCGATGACCTCGAGCGCGATCACCCCGCGCCTTCGTTGATCGCCTTCGCGAGCTCCGCCGCGCGCTCGGGATCCTTGCCGTCGAGCGCCTTGCGCTGCGCCTCGGCCTCGGCGCGGTCTCCCAGGCGCAGCGACGCCATCCCCAGCACGAAGCGCGCGTGCGCGTTCGTCGGGTCGGTCTCGATGGCGCGCCGCGCCATCGCGCGGGCTTGCTCCATGTCGCCGGCCTGGAAGCTCGAGACCGCGAGCTTGGTCTGCACCGCCGAGCGCGAGTGCACCGGCGCGGACGCCTCGGCCTTCCGGAAGGCCTCGAGGGCCTTCGCGACGTCCCCGGAAGCCTCGAGCGACGCACCGCGGTGCGCATGCGCGGTGGGGTGCGCGGGCTCGAGCGCGATGGCGCGGTCGAACTCGTCGACGGCGTTGCCGCGGCGGCCGAGCTTGTCGTAGGCGTAGCCGAGCGCGGCGTGGAGGTTCGCGTCGTCCGGCCGGCGCTTGAGCGCGGCCTCCAGGCCCGCCGCGGCCTCCTTCCACTGCTTCAGCCCCAGCTGTGCGTAGGAGAGGGCGATCGAGGCCTCGAGGTTCGCCGGGTCCATCTTCAGCGCGGCGTTGGCATGCGCGGCTGCCTCGTCCATGCGTCCCTGCTGCCAGCGCAGCATGGCGAGGAAGGACTCGATCGCGGCGTCATCCGCACCGGCGGCGCGCGCCGCGGCGAGCGCGTCGGCGGCACGGTCTGGCTTGCCCTCGGCAAGCCACGCGTTGGCGAGTGCGAGCGCCGCGGGTTCGTGCGCCGGGTCGGCGGCCAGGGCCTGCTCGAGCGACTCGATCGCCTCGGGGCCCCGGCCCGCGCCGAGCTGTGCGTGGCCCAGGACGTGCATCGCGTGTGCGCGACGCGCGGGCTCGGCGGTGGCGGGAAGCGCGACTGCCATGCGCGCGGCGTCGACGGCCTCGGCGTGCTGGCCGACCTCGTCGAGGAGGATGGCCAGGTTCGTCCAGGCGCCGGCGATGCTCGCGTCGAACTCGATCGCCTGCCGGTACGAGGCGATGGCGCCGGGCAGCTTGCCCTCGCGCTGCAGCGCCACGCCGCGCTCGAAGGCGGTGACGCCTCGGGCATGCGCCTCGCGCGCGGCCTTCGCGGCGAGCTCGAGCTCGATCGCGCGGCGGCGCTCGGTCTCGGCGCGATCGAGCTCGAGCTCGCC
>CAYTYU010000021.1:22126-23433 GCA_964440815.1 uncultured Chitinophaga sp. | reverse complement strand
GGCTTCACGATCGTCGAGCTGCTGGTGGTCGTCGCGATCATCGCGCTGCTCATCGCGATCCTCCTCCCGGCCATCGGCCGCGCACGCGACGCCGCGCTCATCACCCAGAGCCTCGGCAACCTCCGCAACCTGAGCGCCGCGTGCGTCGCCTACGGCGCGGACTACAACGACCGCCAGTACACGGCCGTGCCGGACGAGACCGGCATGTACGGCAACTACTGCGTCGCCGCCTGCACCGCGCTCACCGCCACGCAGTGCCTTCCCCAGATGATCCTGGGCTGGGACTCCGGCGGTGGCCTGTGGGGCTACTGGTGCCGCGGCAACCCGCCGCGCTGCGCGGGCTGGCCCGGTTCCTGCGGCCAGAACTTCGTCATCTACCAGGCCTGCGACTACTGGGGCAGCTGCCAGGCGCGCTGGCTCGGCTCGTGGCGCCTGAGCAACTGCAAGGCGTTCAACAGCTACCTCAACGGCCGCTACTACGACAAGGTGTTCTGGGCTCCGAAGGACACGGTGACGCTGAACAACGTGGAGAAGTACTTCTCGACCCCCGTCGAGTTCAACTTCACCAACGGCGACTACGCCGAGCCCACCTACTGCTGGAGCCCGGCCGCGATGTGGTCGCCTGACGTGCTCGACTGGCAGCGTCGCACGGGCACCGGCCCGGCCGCGTGCATCGGCCCGCCGCCGCAGCAGAACACGATGCCCGGCGCCTACAAGAGCCCGGCGGCCGGCATGGCTGCGTATCCGTCGCTCAAGTGGCGGATGTGGGAGCACCAGTGGCTGCAGAACCGCGAGGGCGGCGAGACCAACCCCGCGTTCACGACGCCGACGCCGTGGTTCTACAACCAGGGCTACAACAGCGCGCCGGCCGTGATGTGCTTCGACGGCCACACGCAGATCGTGTCCATCGCCGGCATCCAGCAGGACAACGACCTTGCGAGCGCGCAGGGCACCCCGCTGTACTTCACCTGCGGCGGCGGCGCGAACGCCTACTTCGCGGTTGCGGCGTACGACATGCTCGTCACCGGCCAGGGCGCCTGCAATGCGGGCGTCATGACCGTCAACGGCATCCTCGGCCGCGACTTCCTGCGCATCGGCGACTGACGCCGTTCGCATCCTGCCTGTCCTCTTCCGCGAGGGCCGCCCATCGGGCGGCCCTCGCGCGCTTTTGCGCGCGGCGCACGCGACCACGCCCGTACACTCGATCGCCCTTCACGAAAGGCCGAACGCATGCTCGAACACGTCCCCTCGATCGCGCTCCTCGCCCTCGCCCTGCAGGCCCCTGCCGCCCCCGCGCAGGACGCGCC
>CAYTYU010000021.1:0-22026 GCA_964440815.1 uncultured Chitinophaga sp. | reverse complement strand
CAGGACGCGCCCGCCCCCGTCAAGGACGCGCCTTCCGAGCCCCCGGCCGGGCCGAAGGTCATCGAGGGCGCGGTCAACATCTACTCGTGGGGCCCGGACGACCGCTCGAAGGCGGTCGAAGCGAAGGACATCAACCTGCGCAAGGTCTTCGAGGACCTCGGCCCGGTGGCCACGCGCTGGTACCAGCACGCGCTGACGCTCTCGAACCCGTTCTTCGAGGGCCGCGCGCCCGGCCTGCGCGGCAGCGAGGTGGCCGCGGAGTACCTGGAGTTCTGGATGAAGGACATGGGCCTCGAGCCCGCCTTCCCCGAGCGCGGAACCGACGGCGTCACGCCGAAGGACGGTCCGTGGAAGAGCTACCGCCAGCACTTCACGCTCACCGGCGGCGCACCGAAGGTGGAGGAAGCAAGCATGTCGGTCGCCGGCGGCGAGGCGCTCGAGCGCGGCAAGGGCTGGTCGGTGCTCGGGATCTCCGGCAACGCGACCGTCGAGGCCCCGGTGGTCTTCGTCGGCTACGGCATCGAGGAAGGGCAGGACGGCTACACGAGCTTCGAGGAGGACACCGACCTCTCGGGGAAGGTGGCGATGGTGCTGCGCTACGAGCCGCTCGACGAGCGTGGGCGCTCGCGCTGGGCAACGCGCCGCTTCAGCGAGTTCTCCGCGATGACCGACAAGGTCAACGCGCTCGTCGAGCGCAAGGCCGCGGCGATCATCCTGGTCGCGCCGCCCGGCGCGCGCGACGGCCGCACGGCGCTCGAGGACGTGGCCACCAGCCGCTGGGGCCGGCCGCTCGACATCCCGATGGTGCAGGTCTCCGAGTCGGTGGCCGAGGACATCCTGAAGCGCGGCATGCCCGAGGGCGGCTCGCTCATGGACTGGCGCATGAAGGCCGACGAGGGCGCGGTGAAGGCCGTGGCCCTCGGCGACGGATCGAAGGTCGCGATCTCGACGAAGCTCTCGACCGGCGGCACGCCGGCGCAGAACGTGGCGGGCGTCGTGCGCGGCAAGGGCAAGCTCGCCGACGAGTGGGTGATCCTCGGCGCGCACTTCGACCACGTCGGCTTCGGGTACTTCGGCACCGCGCCGCAGTACACGGGACAGCTGCACCCCGGTGCCGACGACAACGCGAGCGGCACCTCCGCCATGCTCTGCGTGGCGCAGGCGATCGCCGACCTCTACGGCGGCAAGGATGCACCCGCCGACGCGCGCAGCGTGCTCTTCATGGGCTTCGACGCCGAGGAGAGCGGCCTGCGCGGATCGCGCTGGTACGTCGAGCACCCGACCGTCCCCGGCGACAAGGTGTCCATGATGATCAACATGGACATGGTCGGACGCCTGCGCTCCGACGACCTGAGCGTCGGCGGCATGAAGAGCGCCAAGGACCTGGTCGAGATCCTCCGCCCCGCCTTCGAGCGCAGCGGGCTGACGATCCGCGCCGACCCGTCGGGCCGCGGCCCGAGCGACCACGCGAGCTTCTACGGCGTGGGCATCCCCGTGGCCTTCATCTACACCGGCAACCACGACGAGTACCACACGCCTGCCGACAAGGGCTTCACCCTGAACCCGGAAGGCGCGGCGAAGATCATCGCCCTCGCCACCGACATGGTGCAGCTGGTCGCCACGCGCCCGGACAAGCTCGAGTTCCAGGGCAGCGAGGGCGCCACGCCCGACCGCGGCTACGCGGGCGTGCGGCTCGGCGTGATGCCGGCGATGGGCGGAGACGAGGATCGCGCGCCGGGCACGCCCAAGGGCGTGCTGGTCGACGCGGTGAGTGCCGACACCTCCGCGTCCGACGCGGGCATCACGAAGGGCGACATCATCACGAGCTGGAATGGCGAGGCGCTCGACGGCGCCGGCGCGATGATGGCGAAGCTCCGCGGGCACAAGCCCGGCGACGTCGTGAAGGTGAAGGTCTGGCGCGACGGCAAGGACGTCGAGCTCGACGTCACGCTGCGCGCGGCGAAGCCGAAGGAGTGACCGCGCTCAGGGTTCGATGACCACGGTGCGCGCGCCCGCGGGCCCGGGCGGCAGGGAGATCGTGCGCCCGTTCTCGGGGATGGCGATGCTCGAGGCGCCGGCGACGGTGACCGTGGCGCGCTGCATGCCTGCGGGCAGCCGGATGCGCATCGCGCGCCCGTCCGGGGCGCGCAGCGCGGCACGGGCGAGGCGCCCGTCCCGCCATTCGAGGTCGACGGCCACGGCGCCGCGGGCCACCAGCCCGCGCACGCGGCCATCGCGCCATGCCGAGGGCAGGGCAGGCAGGAGGTCGATGCGGTGCACCAGCCGCCCGTCGATCCACGTGCGCACGTGGCTCTGCAGCAGCATCTCCGCGATGCCGGCCGTTCCGCCGAAGTTGCCGTCGATCTGGAACGGTGGGTGGTCGTCGAAGAGGTTGGGGAGCGTCGACTTGGAGAGGAGCGCCTGGACGTCTGCCAGCGCGCGGTCGCCGTCGCCGAGGCGCGCCCAGAAGTTGATGAGCCATGCCCGGCTCCAGCCGGTGTGCCCGCCGCCGTGCGAGAGCCGCGATTCGAGCGAGGCGCGCGCCGCGGCCGCGAGCTCGGGCGTGCCGTCCGGCGTGATGGCGTTCGCCGGGTGCAGCCCGTAGAGATGGCTCATGTGCCGGTGCCCGGGCTCGGCCTCGCCGTAGGGCTGGCTCCACTCCATGAGGCGCCCGTCCGCGCCGACCTTCGGCGTCGCCAGGCGCGCGAGGGCCGCCCTTGCCTCGGTGGCGAGCGCATCGTCCTCCCGACCGAGGACCCGCGCCGCGTCGACCAGGTTCTCGAGCAGGTCGCGCGCGATCCACTGGTCCATCGAGGTGCCCATCGAGACGTCCGCGCGCTGGCCGTCCGGCAGGATGAAGGTGTTCTCCGGGCTGGTGCTCGGCCCGCTCACCAGCCTGCCCGTGGCCGGGTCGACCGCGAGGTAGTCGAGCAGGAACCGCGCCGCGCCCGCAAGCGCCGGCCAGGCGCGGTCGCGCAGGAAGGCATCGTCCTGCGTGAAGGCCCAGTGGTCCCAGGCATGGCGCACGAGCCAGGCACCGCCGAGCGGGTACATGCCCCACACGGTGAGTCCCTCGGGCGACGTCATCGCCCAGGCATCGGTGATGTGGTGGCAGCACCAGCCGCGCGCGCCGTAGAGGTCGCGGGCGGTGCGCTCGCCGCGGGCGCGCACCCGGTCGATCAGGTCGATGAGCGGCAGCTCGGCATCCGCGAGCGCAGTCGGGCCCGCGTGCCAGTAGTTCATCTGCACGTTGATGTTGGTGTGGAAGTCGGCGTTCCAGGGTGCGCGGAAGTGCTCGTTCCAGATCCCCTGGAGGTTGGCGGGCAGGCTGCCGGCACGGCTCGAGGCGCGCAGGAGATAGCGGCCGAAGTCGAAGTAGCGGGCGACGAGCGCCGGATCCCGTTCCGGCTTCGACCGGAAGCGGGCGAGGCGTGAATCGGTCGACATCGGTTCGGGCGCCACGCCCGGCTCGGCCGGCGGCCCGCCGAGCTCGAGCGTCACGCGGTCCATGCCCTCCGCGAACCACTCCGTGGCGCGGTGCCGAAGGTCCTCGTACGGGAGCGAGGCACTGCGCAGGTCCGCGTCGCACTGGGCGACCGGTTCCCCGCCGAAGTAGCCGGTGCGGCCGGCGACGGCGATGACGATGGACTGCGCGCCGCGCACCACCGCGTCGCCGCCCTCGATCGTGACGGCGCCGCCGTCGGCCATCACCGCGGCGGTGCACGCATAGCGCACGCCGCCCTGGCCCGTCTGGCCGGCGAACGAGAGCCGCGCCGCCGTGGTGCCGGGGATCGCCGCATGCACCGGAACGTCCGATTCGAATGCCTCGCGCCGCAGGCGCACGCGCAGGTCGGGCAGCGTTCCCCCGGGCGCGCGTACGCCGATCACGAGCAGCTCGTCGGGGGCGCTTGCGAACACCTCGCGCTCGATGCGCACGCCGCCGAGCATCACCGTGGTGGTTGCAACGCCCGTGCGCAGTTCGAGCGAGCGGCGGTAGCCGTCGGCCGGCGTGTCCGCGGCACCTTCGCCCGCACCCGCGTCCGCTGCGAGGCCTGCATCCGCCAGCTCGATCCACAGGTCGCCGAGCGTCTGGTGGCTGCGCGGCAGCATGTTCCCGGGCAGCATGCAGTCGCGCTGCAGGATGCGCTGCGCCTCGACGACCTTGCCGGCAAGCGCCAGTTCGCGTGCGGCGCGGAAGCTGGCCGCGGCCTCGGGGGCGTTTCGGTCGTCGGCGTTTCCTTCCCACACCGAGGCCTCGTTCAGCTGGATCCGCTCGCGTGCGGTGCCGCCGAAGACCATCGCGCCGAGCCGGCCGTTGCCCACCGGAAGCGCCTCGTTCCACGTCTTCGCCGGGTGGGCGTACCAGAGGTCGGGCATGCGCTCGGCAGGCGCCAGGGCCGTCGCGGCGGCCGAGATCACGAGGGCAAGCATCGCGCCGGTCATGGCCATGTTCTACCGCGCCCGTGCGCGGCTACCCTCTCCGCAATGCAGCCCGCCATGCTTCCGCTCCAGGGTCGCCACGCGTTCGTCTCGGGTGCCACCCAGGGCATCGGCAAGGCCACGGCCATCGCCATGGCCGCCGCCGGCGCCACCGTCACGGTGTGCGGACGCAACGACCAGGGCCTGGTACGCGCGCTGGAGGCGCTGCCGTCGCCCGTCGGACAGAAGCACTGGAGCGTGGAGGTCGACTTCTCGAGCGCGCGCGAGGTGGCGTTCGTCGCCGCCGCGCACCTGAAGTCCGCCGGGCCGGTGCATGTCCTGGTGAACAACACGGGCGGTCCGCCGGCCGGCAGCGCGATCGAGGCGCGCGCCGAGGACTTCGTGAAGGCCTTCGAGATGCACCTCCTGTCGTCGCAGGCCTTGGTGCAGGCGTTTGCACCGGGGATGCGCGAGGCCGCCTACGGCCGCATCGTGAACATCGTGTCGACGAGCGTGGTGACGCCGATCCGCGGCCTCGGCGTCTCGAACACGGTGCGCGCCGCGGTCGCGAACTGGGCACGCACGCTGGCCGTCGAGCTGGCGCCGTTCGGAATCACGGTCAACTCCATCCTGCCCGGCTTCACGCGCACCGCGCGGCTCGAGGCCCTCTTCCAGGGCCGTGCGCAGCGCGCCGGCAGCTCGCTGCAGGAAGTCGAGGCCGATGCGATGCGCCTCGTGCCGATGGGCCGCTTCGCCGCGCCCGAGGAGATCGCCTCGGTGGCGACGTTCCTCGCCTCGCCCGCCGCAAGCTACGTGACGGGCGTCAACCTCCCGGTGGACGGGGGGCGGCTTGCCCTCGGCTGATCCACGCGCGCGCCACCCGGTCGTCCGCGCCGCCGCGCTTCCCTTCGAGCTCACGAGCCGCGCGGTGCGCCGCATGGCCCGCTGGGAGGGCATCGTCGTGCTGCTCACGACGCTCGGCTGCTGGTCGACGGTGCCGCTTCTCCTGAAGCACCTGGCACCGTATCTCGACCACTGGACCAACAACGGCTGGCGCTACGGCGCCAGCGCGCTGCTCTGGCTGCCGGCGGTGGCGTGGGCCCTCGTGCGCGGTCGCCTGCCGCGGTCGATCTGGGTCGCGGCCATCGTGCCGGCGGCCGCGAACACCGCCGGGCAGATCGCCTTCACCGCGGCGCACAGCCACATCGGGCCGGGGCTCCTCACCTTCGGGCTGCGCATGCAGCTGGTGGTGGTGGCGCTCGGGGCGTACCTGCTCTTCCCGTCGGAGCGGCCCACCATCCGCTCGCCGCGCTACCTCGTCGGGATCGGCCTGCTGATGGCGGGGATGGCCGGCATCCTGCTCGACGGCGGTGCGCTCGACGGCGGGGCGTCGACGCTCGGCGTCGTGCTGTCGCTTGCCGCGGGCGCGGGCTACGCGGCCTATGCGCTCGCGGTGCGGCGGTTCATGTCGACCTACCACCCGATCATCGCCTTCGGCGTGATCGCGCTGTACACGGCCGGTGCGCTCCTCGCGCTGATGCTCGCCTTCGGCCGAAACGGCGGCGCCGACGTCCTGCAGCTCGAGTCGCGGGAACTCTGGGCGCTGGCGGTGAGCGCGTTCTTCGGCATCGCGCTCGGGCACGTCCTCTACTACACGTCGATCGACCGGCTCGGCGTGGCGACCACCACCGGCGTGCTCCAGCTGCAGCCCTTCGTGGTGGGCGGAATCAGCCTCGCGGTCTTCGGCGAACGGATGACCGGCATCCAGTGGGGCGGCGGCGTGGTGGCGGTGGTCGGGGCGGCGCTCGTGCTGGGCGCGCAGAAGGCCGCCGAGCGCGCCCGGCGCGCCCGCGCGGCTTGATTCGCGCGGAGGGTTCCCGGATGCGAACGGTTCGCGCGGGTTTCCCGTCGAAGCCCGGGTGCGCGCGCCGTACGTTCGGGCCATGTCACAGAAGCACATCCAGGCGACGCTCCACGTGGATGGCGATGCCATCGCCGAGGCGCACGACGCGGTCGTCGTGTTCATCGACCACCAGCACGCGCGGCTCGTCTTCCTCGACGGCATCGACCTCGAGCAGGCGTCGTTCGCGCAGGTCCGCCTCGTCGAGCCGCACCGCCGCTTCCGGATGAGCGACCGAAGCGAAGGGGCGCGGTTCGGAAAGGCGCACCCCGACGAGACCGCGCTCTACGACGCCGTGATCGCCGCGATCGGCCGGTGCACGCGGGCGATCGTGGTCGGGCCGGGAACCGCGCGGCGCGAGCTGGTGGCGCGTGCGGCATCCAACGACCCATCGGCCATCGAGGGCCGCGTGGTCGCCGATGAGGCGAGGGACCGTCTCAACGACGCGCAGCTCGTGGCGCTCGGCCGCACGCGGCTGCCGATTCCCGGCGGGCATCCGCCGCCGCGCGGTCGGTAGCCTTGCATGGATGCCCCTTCCCGAGCGGGTCGACAACTGGATCGACGGATCGGCGCGGCCCGCCGTGTCGGGCGCCGTGATGGAGATCGTCGAGCCGGCGACCGGTCGGGCCTTCGGGCGGCTGGCGGCATCGGGCGCGGCGGACGTCGATGCGGCGCAGGCGGCCGCGGCGCGGGCGTTCCCCGCATGGCGTGACGTCGGCGCGGCGGCACGTGCCGGCGCCCTCGAGCGCCTGGCGGCGCTCATCGAGCGCGACCTCGACCGGCTGGCGTCCCTCGAAAGCTGCGACACCGGCAAGCCGCTGTCGCTTGCCCGCACCGTCGACATCCCGCGCGCGGCGGCGAACTTCCGGTTCTTCGCGGAGCTCGTCCGCAGGTGGACGCCCGACGAGGACCTGTCGGCGCCGCATGCCGTCTCGCGCATCCTGCGCCGCCCGGTCGGCGTGGCCGGCTGCATCAGCCCGTGGAACCTGCCGCTCTACCTCTTCACATGGAAGGTGGCGCCGGCGCTTGCCGCCGGATGCACGGTGGTCGCGAAGCCCAGCGAGGAGACGCCGCTCACCGCCGCGGCGCTCGGCGAACTCAGCCGCGAGGCCGGGTTCCCGCCGGGCGTCCTGAACATCGTGCAGGGCCGTGGCGCCGAGTGCGGCGCGGCGATCGTCGCGCACCCGGGCATCCCGGTGATCTCGTTCACGGGCGGCACGGAGACTGGCGCGCGCATCATGTCGGTCGCCGGACCCATGTTCAAGACGGTCGCGCTCGAGCTCGGCGGGTCCAACCCGACGATCGTCTTCGGGGACGCCGACTTCGAGCAGGCCGTCGCGGGCGCCGTGAATTCCGCCTTCCGCAACCAAGGGCAGATCTGCCTGTGCGGGAGCCGCATCCTCGTCGAGCGATCGATCTACGCGCGTTTCCGAGACGCAGTCGTCGCGCGCGCGTCGGCGCTGCGCATGGGCGACCCGCTCGAGGACGGCACCGAGCAGGGGTCGCTGGTGTCCGCGGTGCACCGCGCGAAGGTCGCGGCCGCGGTCGAGCGCGCCCGGGCCGAGGGCGGCCGCCTCCTGTGCGGCGGTCGGCCGCCTGACCCGGCATCGCTGCCTGAACGCGTGCGCGCCGGGGCGTTCTTCCTCCCCACGGTGATCGAGGGCCTGCCGATGGCGTGCGCCACCAACCAGGAGGAGATCTTCGGCCCGGTGGTGACGATCCAGCCCTTCGACGGCGAGGCCGAGGCCGTCTCGCTGGCGAACGCCAGCAGCTACGGCTTGGCCGCCAGCATCTGGACCACCGACCGCGCCCGCGCCATGCGCGTGGCCGAAGAGGTGGAGTGCGGCATCGTCTGGCTCAACACGTGGATGCTGCGCGACCTGCGCGTGCCGTTCGGGGGCATGAAGCGCTCGGGCGTCGGCCGCGAGGGCGGCGAGGACGCACTGCGGCTCTTCACCGAGCCGAAGTCGGTGACGTGGCCTGCGTGACGCCTGCCACGTCGGCCTCGGCGAGCTTTCGGTTGAGCATGAGCGTGCGGACGTCCGGGTCGACCACGACCTTCTTTGGCTCGAAGTCGCCTTCGATCACGAACTCCACGACCTCGCCGGCGGCGATCGTCTTGCGGTTCCGCGCGTCGCGGTACTCGTCGCGCTGCTTCGCGGCGGCGGCGCGCTCCTCCGGCGTGCGGCAGACTTCGGCGTCCGGCCATCGCTCCTCGCCGTTGGTCACCGCCACCTCGAGGGGCACCGTGCCCGTGCCGGCGTTGCGCACCTTCACCACGGTGCGCCAGCGACCGCCTGCCGAGTCGGGGGCCGTCGTCTCCGCGGACTCGACCTTGAACTCCGGCACCACGACGTCGAAGAACCACTGCTTCGTGAAGGCGTCGTAGGCCGCGGCGTCCGGCGCGTGCGCGCGCAGCGACTCCACCAGGTCCTGCAGCAGCGGGTAGTCGGGCCCGGGCATGAACTTCCCGATGAACTCGCGCATGCCCGCGTCCATCCGCTCCTCGCCCAGGTGCTCCATGAGCATCCAGAACACCCAGCCGCCCTTGTCGTAGGTGACGGTGGTGTCGCCGCGGCGCGAGCCGTCGATCTCGGTCATCGGGCGCTCGTCGTCGGCGCTGCGCCCGTTGCCGTAGCCGAACTCGATGCCGCGCATGAAGGCCATGCGCATGCGGTCGCCGCGCACCTGGCGGATGAGCCGCGCCGAGGCGTAGTGCGCCATGCCCTCGCTCAGGATGTTGCCGCCGGGGTCCATGCCCGGCCGCAGGATGTTGCCGAACCACTGGTGCGCCGCCTCGTGCGCCGTCACCATGAAGGGCGTGTCCTGCTCGGCGGTCGGCTTCGACATGAAGCCGATCGATTCGCTGAAGGTGATGTTGGTCGGGAAGCCCTGGGCGTAGCCGGCGAGCCCCGGGAACTCGTTCAGGCGCAGCTCCTTCCACGGGTAGGGCCAGAACCACTTCGAGTACCACTCGTGCGCGCCGTCGAGGGCCTCGAGCATGACCGGCACGTTGAAGCCGTGCTGCGGCAGGTGCCAGATCACGGACGCCTTGCCCCGCGATTCCTGCCACTTGCCGGCCACGATGTTCGCCGCCATGATCGGGTAGTCGGTCTCCCAGCGCATCGTGCGGATGCCGTCGGCCACCGCATCGGCGGTGCACACGCCGGGCATGTTCACGCGATAGTCCTCGGGGACCCGGATCGTCGCCTTCATCGTCGTCTTGCCGCCGGTGCCGAAGCCGGTCTTGGTGACCTTCTTCCAGTCCTCGGGGCCGACGCGCTTCGGTTCCGGGGTGCGTTCGGGGTCCATGCCCACGCCGTCGAGGTAGCCCATCTCGGGCAGGAAGGTCGGCCCGAAGCCGGCAAGGACCGTGCCGGACGGCAGGATGAACTCGCTTGCGCCGGCCGGGTTTCGGCGCAGGCCGGACGGCACGCGCACCTCGTGGCGGAAGCCGAGCTCGACGTCGGCGCCGGGCGCGATCGGCACGTCGGGCGTGAACACCCATAGGCCGGCGCTGTCCTCGACCTTGAGGGCGCGCGGGTTCTTGCGGCGGGCCTCGGCGGCGGACTCGCGCGTCCACTCCTGGCCCTCGAAGGTGAAGGCGAGATCTCGGAAGGTGGTGTTCGGCGTCACCGCGAACTGCCGCAGCGGCGCATCGGTCTCGTTGCGCAGGCCGTAGGTGCCCTTGACCCGCAGGTTGCCTTCCGCGGGATCGAGGTCCATGTCGAGGTCCATGCGCATGATGGTCGGCTTCGGCGCATCCTTCCAGGTGTTGGCGTTGCCGACGTAGTACTGCTTGCCGCGCTCGCGCTCGGGGCTGCCGCTCTCGCCCTGCCGCACCATCACCGCGAGCACGATGGCGCAGGCGATCGCCGGGCCGCCGAATACGAGCATGCGCAGGCCGCGCCGCCATGCGCGCGACCACTGCAGGCGCGAGGTGATCCCCTGCGCGTCCGGCGCGCGCCGCCGCCACCACTCGACGGCCGCGTGCAGCAGGGTGAGCCCGACCAGCGTCCAGAGCACGCGGTTCAGCACCAGTGCCCCACGGTCGAGCTCAAGCGCGCCGAAGTCGGTCCAGATGAGGCCACCCCAGAGGTGCCAGTTGAAGACCCAGTTCATCCAGCCTTGCTGCACGCACCAGCCGGTCACGATGAGCGCGGCGAGGCCGCCGCCGTAGACGGCGTAGCGGTTGCGGAACAGGCTCCAGAGGAGAGTCAGGAAGCACATCCACGCGAAGAGCGTGGCCGAGAGCAGGGCACCCCAGCCGATCACGAAGGGCGCAAGCGTCGGCATCAGGAAGATGCCTGACTCGAATCCCTGCACCACGAGCGCGACGGCGAGCGCGATCCACACCGCGCCCAGAAGGGCAAGCACCACGGTCGCCGCGCACGCGAGCATGCGGCCGAGCACGATCGGCGCAAGCGACGCAGGGCTCGCGTTCACGATCGCGGCGATGCGAGACCGGTCGTCGCGCGCCAGGCTCTCGGTGAAGTAGTAGAGGACCATCAGCACCGAGAGCAGCGTGACGGTGTTGTAGGTATCGGCCGCGAAGGTGCCGGCGGACGTCAGGTTCGGGGTGTCGAAGGCACCCGGCGTGTAGACGGCGCCGATGCACTGGATGACGATGAGGGGAATGAAGACCCAGAGCCCGGGCGAGCGGCGCAGCTCGCGCGCCTCGGCACGGAAGGCGTCGACCATCGCGGCCGCCGCACCGACCGATCCCTGCGTCATGCCGAGCGCGGCCAGCGGTGCATGGGTGCGCGGGCGCGCCTCGGCGGCCTGCCGGGCGAGGTCCGACGCCGAGATGATCCGGCGTCGCGCGGCCTCGGGCACCTCGTACGGCGCGCGCATCCGGGCCTGCTCGCGCCACGCCGCGAGTGCCAGCGCCGCCACGCCCGTCGCCGGAACGAGCAGGCGCTGGGCCGCCATCAGGCCGTCGAGCGACAGCGGGTTCGAGTTGTAGAAGGCCGCGCCGCGGTCGACCTTCAGCCACGTCTCGTTCAGCCAACGGAAGCCGGTGATGTCGACCGCCTGCAGGACGCGGTTTCCCCAGTGCGGCAGCCACTCCGGCGCGAAGCTCCACAGGAAGAAGATGTTCGCGAGCAGGATGGCCACCGGCAGCGCGAACACCAGCACCGCCTGGCGGGTCACCGAGCCGATCGCGAAGCTCGCGGCGCCGAGCGAGAGCATCGGCAGGAGCACGAAGAGCGCCATCGGGCGCGCGTAGTTCACGAGCGAGAAGGGCCCGCGCATCTTCTCCGGCTCGGCCAGCGGGTACAGCTCGTAGAAGGCGACCTGCATCACGAGGTGCACCAGCACGATTGCCGAGTAGACGATCGCGATCCCGAGCCACCGGCCGACCACGTACTGGCCCGGCGAGAGGCCCGTGCTGCCGACGATCGGCATGACGCGCAGCGCGTCGTCCTCGCTGGGGGCGTTGCCGAAGGCGGTGCACGCGAAGAACACGTAGAAGAGGGTGAAGACCAGGATGTCGCCGTAGGCGAGGTTGAACTCGCTGTTCAGGTGCGCCCGCTCCCCGCCGGCGACGCCGCTCCCGCTGCCGATCGTGACGGTGCCGGCGGCGAATCCCCAGGTCAGGAAGAGCAGGATGGCCAGGAACACCCAGAGCGACGGGCGTCGCCAGGCGGTGCGGACCTCGAGCAAGGCGAGCGTCAGGGCGCGGTTCATCGTCGTGGCTCCCGGGTGTAGGTCAGGCGGCCGAAGCGGCGCGCGTGGCGGAATCGGCGCGCGTGGCATCGGCGGCGCGGCTCTCGTCCATCACGCCGAAGTAGACGTCCTCGAGCGTGGCCGGCACCGGCATGAAGCCCTCGGGCTCGGTTCCCGCGGCGCCCTGCACGCGGGTGCGGAACATCGAACCCTCGACGAGCACGGCCTGCGTCACTCGGTGCGAGGCACGGATGCGCTCGAGCGCCTCGGGGGCGACGATTCCCTCGAACACTCGGCCCTCGAGCGCCCGGCGCGCCTCGGAGGTGCCGCCCGAGGTCACGCAGCGGCCGCCGCGGATCACCGCGAAGCGCGGGCAGAGCGTGGCGATGTCCTCGACGATGTGCGTCGAGAGAAGCACGATGCGGTCGCGGCCGAGCTCGGCGAGGATCCGGTAGAAGCGCTGCCGCTCCTCGGGGTCGAGGCCCGCGGTCGGCTCGTCGACGATCACGAGGCGCGGGTTGCCGGCGATCGCCTGCGCGATGCCCAGGCGCTGGCGCATGCCGCCCGAGTAGGTGCGCACCTTGCGCCTGGCGGCGTCGGCCAGGTTCACGCGCTCCAGGAGCTCGGCGACCAGCGCCTTGCGTCCCTGCGGGGCATCGACGCCCTTCAGGCGCAGCAGGAAGTCGAGCATCTGCGCCCCGGAGAGTGACGGGTAGAAGCCGAAGTCCTGGGGCAGGTAGCCCAGTCGGCTCCACACCGCGCGCGGGTCCTTCACGATGTCGGTGCCGTCGAGCGTCACCGAGCCGCCGGTGGGCTCGAGCAGCCCGGCCAGGATGTTCATGAGCGTCGACTTGCCGGCGCCGTTCGGGCCCAGCAGGCCGAAGAGGCCCTCGGGGATCTCGAGCGAGACGCCCTTCAGCGCGGCGACGGGACCGGGGTAGATCTTGACGAGGTCGTTGATTCGGAGCATGGATGGATCCTGGACCTTTGATGGTAGCGGCAAATTGTCAATCGTCTGAGCGTGGCTGGGCGCGTTCAGGCGCGCCAGGCACTCACGCGCGGCGGCAGGGCCGGGCGGGGGCGCGCCACCTGGATCGCCTGCACCACGTGGCCGTAGACCCATCCCAGGCCGCGGACGAGCCACAGCGTGGCGGTCATGAGCGCGATGCCGGCGAGGAACGTCGGCAGCACCGCGGTTCCGGGCAGCCACACGTTGCCGTCGGCGTCGGGGGTGAGCTCCATCCAGAGCAGCCGCACCGTGAAGTCAGGTTCGCCGTCGACCGAGGCGATCGGCACGCCAAGCGCGAAGAGGAACGGCATCGCCAGCAGCACGGCGCTGAACGCCGTCAGCGTGATGGTGACCGCGAACGCCGCCACGCTCGCGGGGAAGTTCCCCAGGAGGTACGCCAGCGACAGCCAGCTCCGGACGTCCCGCAGCCAGCACCAGATCCGCTGCCAGAAGCCGACGCTGTCGGCGCCCGCAACCGGCTGCGTGCGCCGCGGCATTCGGACACCGAGCAGCGCCTGCACGACGCGTCCCTCGAAGAGGCAGAGGGCCCGCGCGCTGCCGAGGAGCGCCACGAACACGGGCAACCCAAGCAGCGTGGGCAGCAGGCCGACGGCGACGGCGCCGACGCTGACGCTCCAGACGAAGTAGGCCGTCGCCAGAACGAAACCGACCACGCCGAAATAGAGCAGGGCGCCCCACGCCTCCCGCTGTGCCCACACCCCGATGATGGGCAGGCGGCGGAACGCGCCGCGCGGAGCGGACGACTCCCCGGACGCGAGGGAGGGCCCGGATTCGCCCCGCATCGCCGATGGACCGCCACGCCACGGCGCGGGCGCGCCGTCCGCGTCGCGGTAGGCGCGCGCGATCTCCGAGGGCGAACCGTAGTCGGCGATCGCGCGCCCGGCGGGCGTCCCGGCACGCACCGCGGCGCGCAGGTGGGCCTCGGCATCGAGCAGCGCGTCGTGACGCAGGGCGGCATCGCAGCCGTCGAGCGCGGCCGCAAACTGCGTCAGGTAGTCGCGGATCGCGGCATCCGGATTGCCGGGGGCGTGCGCCGCGGGATCACTTGGTTCCATCGATGCCTCCCACGATTCGGTTGACCCAGCGGCTGGTGCGCCGCCAGGTGTCGGTCCAGGACGCGAGCACGCGCCGGCCATCGGGCGTGAGCACGAAGCACTTGCGCGCGGGGCCTTCGTTCGACGGCACCAGCGAGCTGCGGATCAGGCCGTCCGCCTCCATCGCGCGGAGCATGGGGTAGAGCGTTCCCTGCTTGAACGACAGGCCCTCGGGCGCGTCGTCGGCGAGCCGCTTGGCGATCTCGTAGCCGTGGATCGGGTCGTCGGCACCGGCGATCACGGCCAGCACCACGAGCCAGGCGGTCCCGACGCTGAGGTCGCGTTCGAGCTTGTCGGTCATCCGGGGAGGCACGTCGGTAGTGTACTAGCCACACTACTAGAATGCAAGTACTACCGGGCCGCTAAACTCTCTTCCCATGGCCACGGGTTCCCCGCAGTCGATGTCCCCGATCGCCCCGGACGGGCAGTTCCGGGAGCGCCCCTTCGCCCCCCTGAGCGGCTGGCTGCTGCTGCCCGTGTCCCTCGGCCTGGCCGCGGTGGCGGTGGGCGCCGTGGTGACGGCGGTCCGCACCGGCGAGCCCCCGATCGCCCTGCTGGCGCTGCCGAGCGGATTCCTATTCCTGCTGTCGCTGGTCGGGTACTTCGTGATCGGCCCCAACGACAGCCGCACGCTGGTGCTCTTCGGCCACTACCGCGGCACGGTGCGGAAGATCGGCCTGCACTGGACCAACCCGTTCACGTCGAAGAAGCGGGTGTCCCTGCGGGTGCGGACCTTCGAGACCGGGTCGCAGCAGACGGCGGCCCTCAAGGACCCGACGGGCAAGGTGCTCCAGGAGGGCACGCGGTCGCGCCACCCGCTCAAGGTGAACGACCTCGACGGCAACCCGATCGAGATCGCGGCCGTCGTGGTCTGGCGGGTCATCGACACGGCCGAGGCGCTCTTCTCGGTCGACGAGTACGAGAAGTACGTCGAGATCCAGAGCGAGGCCGCATTGCGAAACCTCGCCAGCCAGTACCACTACGACTCGCCCGAGCCGGGCGCGGTGAGCCTGCGCGGCAGCACGGACCTCGTCGGCCAGCGGCTCAAGGAGGAGCTCGACGGACGACTGCGAGGCGCCGGCGTCGAGGTGCTGGAGAGCCGCATCTCGAGCCTCAGCTACGCGTCCGAGATTGCGGCGGCCATGCTGCAGCGGCAGCAGGCGTCCGCCGTCGTGGCGGCCCGTCAGAAGATCGTCGAGGGCGCGGTGGGCATGGTCGAACTCGCGATGGAGCAGATCCACGCGAAGAAGCTGGCCGACTTCACGCCCGAGCAGAAGGCCGAGATGGTGACCAACCTGCTCGTCGTCCTGGTGAGCGAGCGCGGCGCCCAGCCCGTGGTCTCCACCGGCCAGTGATCCCGCCCCGGAGCATCGACCCATGAACGACTCGATCGTCTCGCACCGCGCCCCCGAGCCCGTCGGGCCGTACCCGCACGCGCGCCGCGTGGGCGACCTGCTGTTCCTCTCGGGCGTGGGCCCGCGCGTGCGCGGATCGAAGGAAATCCCCGGCGTGACGCTCGGCCCCGACGGCCGGGTGGCCAGCTACGACATCGAAGTGCAGTGCCGCAGCTGCTTCTCGAACGTGCGGGCCGTCGTCGAGGACGCCGGCGCGCGATGGGAGGACGTGGTGGACGTGACGGTGTTCCTGACCGACATCCGCCGCGACTTCGCCGCCTACAACCGCGTCTACGCCGAGTTCTTCGCGGGGCCCGGGAACCCCAACCCCGCGCGCACCACGCTCGGAATCACGGCGCTGCCCACTCCGATCGCCGTCGAGGTGAAGGCGATCGTCGCGACGAAATAGGTCCCGTTCCTCCCGGACCAATTTAAATTGGTCCGGGAGGAACGGGACCTATTTCCGCAGCACGGCGCGCAGCGGGCTGCCGTCGCCGCCCTCGATCCGCAGCGGCAGCGCGATCAGCTCGTACTCGCCTTCGGGGACGCCCGCGAGGCGCACGCCCTCGATGATCGAGACGTCGTGCTCGAAGAAGGCGTGGTGGGCCGGCAGGTCCTTGCTCGTGGACTGGTCGACGCTCGGGGTGTCGATCGCCACGAGACGCACGCCGCGGGTGGCGAGCCAGCCGACGAGGGCGGGATCGATCGACGCGAAGTCGCCGTTCCAGGTCTCCGGGTCGGGATACGTCTCCGTGGCGATCAGCACGCGCTCCGTGCCGAAGGGCACCTTGCCGGCGACATCCGCGACGGTCACGCCGCGCCCGCGTGCGCCCTCGACCCGCACGAGCCGCGCGGGACCCACGTAGAGGTCGAGCGGCTGCTCGTCGATCGTCCGGCCCCCCTTGCCGTAGTGGACCGGCGCGTCGGCGTGGCTCCCCAGGTGCACGGTCGTGCGCACGCGCGAGAGCGTGATGTGGCTGCCGCGCTCGAAGTCGAGCAGCACGTCGCGCTCGAAGGCGGTGTCCATGGGGAACACGGCGATGCGGTTCGAGAGGACCGGCGAGATGTCGATCAGCGTGGCCATCGGTTCCTCAGGGAGTGGCGCCGGGCGAGCGCAGGAGCCGGTCACCGACGAAGGCCGCGGCGACGACGAGGAGCGCCCCGAGCGCGATCGCCGCGTCGAGCACGAGGCGGTCCTGCCGGCGCGCCCGCGCGCGGGCCTTCGCGTATGGCACCGTCGTGAAGCTCACCAGGTCGTAGAGCGGCACGAAGGCGTTCGGCATCCAGCGGTTCAGCGCGTGGTCGAGCTTCTTCTTCAGCTTGAACGAGAGATGCGCGGTCCTGTCGCGCATCTCCACGAAGTTGGCGAGCGCCATGTCGGCGATTGCGTCGGCGTTCGGCTTGCGTTCGTGCTGGTACTCGTCGATCGCCCGCGCGACGTCGGTCGGGTGGCGCTCCAGCGCATCGACCAGGCTCTCGCAGTCCTCGAAGCTTGCGTTCGCGCCCTGGCCGTAGAAGGGAACGATCGCGTGCGCGGCGTCGCCGAGGAGCGCGAACCTCCCGCCGAGCGCCCATGGCCAGCAGCGCACCGTCACCATCGAGCCGACCGGATTGCGGTCGTACTCGCCGACGAGGTCGGGCATGATCGGAACGGCGTCCGGGTAGTCGCGCCGGAAGCGCTCGAGCGCGGCCTGGCCGTCGCGCACCGTGGCGAAGGAATCGCCCGTTCCGCCGGCCGGCGCCTCGAACGGCCAGAACAGCGTGCAGGTGAAGCTGCCGTCCGGGTTCGGCAGCGCGATCATCATGCTGCTGCCGCGCGGCCAGATGTGGAGCGCCTTCGGGTCCATGGCGAAGGGCGCGTGCGCCCCGGACGCGACCGGCGGGATCGACAGCTCCTTGTACCCGTGCGCCAGGTACGACTGCGAGTACTCGAACCGCTCGCGCCTCTCGAAGTGGCCGCGCATGGCGCTGTACGAGCCGTCGGCGCCGACGATCAGGTCCGCGGTCGCGGCGACGCGGGTGCCGTCCGGCTTCTCGAACGTCACCTCGCCGCGCGCCTCGTCGATTCCCGTGCAGCGGTGGTCGAAGGCGAGCTCGACGTTCGCATGCGAGGCGGCCGCCTGGATCAGCATCATGTTCAGCGCGCTTCGGCTGAAGCTCATGATGGCCCGCGTCGGATCGGCCGAGTAGGGCACGAACGCCGTCGCGCCGCCCGGCGAGTGCAGCATGCGCCCGGGCATGCGGATGCCGTGCGTCTTCACCTCGTCGGCGAGCCCCGCGCGCTCGAGCGCGTGGATGCCGCGCGCGCTGATCGCCAGGTTGATCGAGCGCCCGCCCACGTAGCCCCGCGCGCGCGGATCGCCGCGGCGCTCGAAGACGCGGACGTGCCAGCCGCGCTGGCCCAGGAAGTGCGCCAGGAGCGATCCGCCGAGACCGGCGCCGACGATGACGGCCGTGCGAGGCATGGAGGGGAAGCCTAGGTCGCGCAGAGGGCGTCGACCGCCGTCCAGGCGTCTTCCCACCCGTTGTAGAGCGGGGCGGGGGCCAGGCGGATGATGTTCGGCTCGCGGAAGTCGCCGATCACGCCCCGGGCCGTCAGGGCGGCGTGCCGCTCGCGCGCGCCGCGCTCGAAGGCGATGCTGAGCTGCGCGCCGTGGGTCCCGGGGGCGTCCGGGGTGATCATGCGGCAGCCAGCCGGCGCGCGCGCCGCCAGCAGCGTGCGCATGAATCCCGTCACCGCCCGGCTCTTCGCGTGCAGCGCGTCCATCCCGGCACGGTCGAAGAGGCGCAGGCTGGCGAGGAGCGGCGCGAGCGCGAGGATCGGCGGGTTCGAGAGCTGCCAGCCGTCGGCACTGGCGCGCGCCACGAAGTCCGGCCCCATCGCGAAGCGCGTCTTCGGGTCGTTGCCCCACCATCCGGCGAAGCGCGGCAGGTCGGTGCGCGCCCCGTGCCGCGCGTGCACGAAGCACCCCGCGACCGCGCCGGGGCCGGAGTTGAGGTACTTGTAGGAGCACCAGCACGCGAAGTCGACCTTCCAGTCGTGGAGCTTCGCGGGGAGGTTGCCGGCCCAGTGCGCGAGGTCCCACCCGGCGAGCGCGCCCACCGCGTGCGCCGCGGCCGTGATGCGCGCGATGTCGAAGGCCTGCCCGGTGGCGTAGTTCACGCCGCCGATCATCACGAGTGCCAGCGTGTCGCCGGCCGCGCGGATCGCCTCGAGCAGGTCTTCCTCGCGAATCAGCGCCTCGCCCGGGCGCGGACCGACCTCGATCACGTGCTCGGCCGGGTCCAACCCGCGCGCCCGGACGTGCGTGTGCACGGCGTAAGTGTCGCTCGGGAACGCGCCGCGCTCCATCAGGACCTTCGTCCGCCTGCCCTCGGGCCGCCAGAAGCTCACCATCATGAGGTGCAGGTTGACGGTGAGGGAGTTCATCATCACCACCTCGCCGGGCAGCCCCCCGACGAGCCGCGCCCCAAGCTCGTGGAACAGCTCGTGGTAGTCGACCCATGGTCGGCGGGAATGCAGATGGCCCTCGACCGCGAAGCGCGACCAGTCGTCGAGCTCCTCGTTCACCAGTGCGCGTGCCGATTTCGGCATCAGCCCCAGCGAGTTGCCGCAGAGGTAGGCGAGCGGGGTGCCGTCGGGCGCGGTGGGGCGCTCGAACTCGTCGCGGAAGGCGCGGAGCGGATCGGCGGCGTCGAGCCGGCGGGCGTGCTCGCGCGTCAGGTCGGCGGAGGCGGGTGCGGCGGCGGTCATCGGATGGCGTTCACGTGCGGGGGAGCGGTGGAGGATGCGGCACCGGTGGCATGCGCCGCGCGCGGCCCGAGGAACGCCGCCGCGGCGCCGTGCAGGATGCTCGCGCGCGTCGCGTCGTCGAGCCACGAGGCAGCGCGCACGACGGCGCCGGGCGCGAGTTCCCCGAGCGGGAAGGGGTAGTCGGTGCCGAGCGCGACCTTCCCCGGGCCCGCGACCGAGAGCAGGAGCCGCAGTGCTTCGGCGTCATGCACCAGCGAGTCGAACCACAGGCGCCGGAACGCCTCGCTCGGCATGACCGTGGTCGCGGTCTGGCACAGGTCCGGCCGCTCGCGGAAGCCATGGTCCCAGCGGCCCAGGGTCATGGGCGCCGCGCCGCCCCCGTGGGCGAAGGCGATCCGCAGGCGCGGCAGCCGCTCCATCACGCCGCCGAAGCAGACGCTCGCCACGGCAAGCGACGTCTCGGCCGGCATGCCGACGAGCCACGGGAACCAGTGCCGTGCCATGCGTTCGCCGCCCAGCATGTCCCACGGGTGCACGAAGACGCAGGCCCCGAGCGACTCGGCGGCGGCGAGCACCTCGACCACCGCGGGGTCGTCGAGGTTCTTCCCGTTGACGTTGGTGCCGATCTGCACGCCCGGCATGCCGAGCCGGTGCGTGCACCGCTCGAGTTCCTTGATCGCCAGGCCCGGGTCCTGCATCGGGATGGTGCCGAGCCCGACGAACCGGTCCGGCCGCGCGCGCACCACGTCCGCGACGTGGTCGTTGAGGATCGATGCGAGGTCCGCGGCGTCCGCCGCCTTCGCCCAGTAGCTGAACATCACCGGCACCGTGCTCAGCACCTGGATGCGCACTCCCGAGGCGTCGCAGTCGGACACCCGCGCCGACGGGTCCCAGCAGTTGGACTGGATCTCGCGGAACATCCGCCCGTCCTTCCACAGCCGGGCGCGGCAGGAGGCGCAGTGCTCGATGCTCACCCAGCCCGGGTAGCCGTACTTCGCGCAGAGGTCCGGCCACCGTTCGGGCAGGATGTGGGTGTGCAGGTCGATCATCGCGCGCCGCTCAGTACGGGCGCTTCACCTGGGTGCCGCACTTCCGGCAGGTGCACAGCGCGGGTTCGGCCCAGAACTCCTCCATCGCCTGCGCGAAGTGCTTCACGATGTCCGCGCAGCAGAAGACCTTGTCGTAGACCAGTTCGCCGCATTTCTCGCAGAAGAACATGAGGTGCTCGGGCTCGGTCTCGGGGCGGCGGCGCTCGACCACCAGGCCCAGCGTGTCCGGCCCGCGCTGCGGGCTGTGCGGCACGCCCGGCGGGATGAAGAAGGTCTCGCCCTCGCGCACGCGCACGTCCTTGATGCCGTCGGTGTCGCGGATGCGGACGGTGATGTCGCCCTTCAGCTGGATGAAGAACTCCTCGCTGTCGGTCATGTGGAAGTCGTTGCGGGCGTTCGGGCCCGCGATGATCATCACGAAGAAGTCCTTGCCGGCATAGAGGTACTTGTTCCCGACGGGCGGCTTCATGAGGTGCCGGTTCTCGGCGATCCACTGCATGAGCGCCACCGGCGAGGCGACGGTGCCGTCGACGTTGAGCCCCGTCGGGTCGCCGTGCTCGTTCACGGCTCGGGCCGCTCCAGCACCGGCGGGCCCGGTGCCGCAGCCCTGGGGGCCGCAGCCGCAGGAACGGCCGGCGGACGGCGTCACGATCGGCTTGATGGTGCTCATGGCATGCAGGGTACCGATGGGGCGGCGCGCGACGAAGCGCGGTCACGCCCGCGCGGAACGCAGCGAACGGACCAGGAATCGCTGTGGCAGAAGCGCGGGAAGCAGCCCGTTCCCGACGCACCGCGGCGATCCGGACGCCATGTCCGCGATCAGCTCGGCGGCGAGGAGCGCCGTCGACGTGCCCCGCGAGCCGTGGGCGAGGGACAGGAAGAGTCCCGGCATCAGCGGTGCCGCCGGCCAGCGTGCGGCCGTCGGCCCGTGCACGAGGCGCTCGAACGCGGTGCGGAAGGATGCCTCGGCGACGGCCGGACCGACCACCGGGCAGTGGTCGTTCACGGAGCAGCGCAGGCCGGCCCATGCGCCGGCGCGCGCAGGAATCGCCTCGCGAAGTGCCGGCAGCAGCCGTTGCGCATGCCCGAGGTTGATCGCGTCGTCGCGCGGCGAGGTCGGGCGCTCGAGCTCCTCGCGCTCGAAGGTGGCGCCCACGCAGGCGATGCCGTCGCGCGGCGGCATCACGTAGCCGTTGCCGCTCACCGTGACGCGCGGCAGGCCGGGATGGTCGGTGAATCCGAGCAGCGAGAGCTGCCCGCGGGTCGCGTCGAACGGCACCGATGGCGCGGCCGAGGCACCGAGGGCCTGCGGCATGTCGGCAAGCGTGCCGGGCGGGAGGCCGCCGGTGGCAAGGACGAGTACGTCTGCCGAGAAGCAGCGACCGTCCTCCGCGGTGGCGGTCCAGCGGCCGTCGTCGCGTGCGATGCATGCGATCGGTGCGTGCCGGTGGACAGTGACGGACGGATGATCGAGCATCGCCTGAACCGCGTGCGCGGGCTCGATGGTGCCGGCGGTCGGGAAGTGGATGGCGTCACGCGGCGTCTCGAGGTCACCGAGCGGCGTGCCGGCGAGCGCGGAGGCTGCCGCACCGTCGACGAGGCATGCCTGGTCCGTGGGCCATCCCCAGTCGGCAAGCATCGCCTCGGTGGCCCAGGCATCGTCGGGCGCCACCGGCATCGCGAGCCCGGTTCGATCGACGGCGATGCCGAGCCGCC
>CAYTYU010000020.1:0-23443 GCA_964440815.1 uncultured Chitinophaga sp. | reverse complement strand
GGCGTCGCCGCGTTCCGCAAGTCCCGTCCCGGTGTCGAGATCGTCCTCGGAGAACAGAATGCACCTTGACCGCCGATCGTTCATCGCGTCCGCCGCCGGCCTCGGGGCCGCGGCGGCGTTCGCCCGTCGAAGCGGTGCGCAGGCCGCGGCCGGCGCCGCTCCCTCGGACGTGCCGTCAGCCCCCGCCGCGCCGATCGTGGTCGGCGAGGGCAGCGCGCGGTACGAGGTGATCCACGACTGGCTGGTGCCGCCGCCCGGCTGCGCGTTCGGCGACACGCACGGCGTCGCGCAGGACCGCGCGGGCAACATCTACCTCGCGCACACGGTGCACCCGTCGAGCACGCTGAAGGACGCCGTTCTGGTGTACGACCGCGGCGGCGAGTTCCTGCGCAGCTTCGGCCCGCAGTTCGCCGGCGGGGCGCACGGCCTCGACCTCGCCGACGAGGGCGGCGAGCAGTTCCTCTACCACTGCGACACCGGCCGGCGCCTGGTGGTGAAGACGCGGCTCGACGGCACGGTGGTCTGGGAGGCCGGCTGCCCGATGGAGAGCAAGGCCTACGAGAATCCCGGGCAGTGGTGCCCGACGAACGTCGCCTTCGGCCCGGACGGCACGGTCTTCGTGGGCGACGGCTACGGCGCGAGCTTCATCCACGCCTTCTCGCCCGCCGGCGAATGGAAGCGGATCGTGGCGCGCCCGGGAAGCAAGCCCGGCGAGGTGTCCTGCCCGCACGGCATGACCGTCGACCGCCGCGGCACGGCCTTCACCAAGGAGCCCGCGCTCGCGGTGGCCGACCGCGGCAACCGCCGCATCCAGTACCTGTCGCTCGACGGGACGCACCTCGGCTTCGTGACCGACGGCATGCGCATGCCCTGCGACATGAAGGTGCGCGGCGACCGAATGCTGGTGCCGGACCTGGAGAGCGTGGTGACGATCGTCGACGGTGCGAACAAGCCCGTCGCGCAGCTCTGCGACGGCAAGCCGAGCGACCTGCGCGGCGCGCCGCGGGAGAAGTTCATCCCCGGCAGGTTCATCCACCCGCACGACGCGATCTGGCTCGACAACGGCGACATCCTGGTCGCCGAGTGGGTGCCGATCGGGCGGGTCACGCTGCTGAAGGCGAAGGCCTGACGGCGCGCCCGCGCGCGGCGAGCGCGTCGCCGACGCCGACGACGGCGCATCCCCCGACGATCCATGGATCGACGAGCGCGTCCCAGAGGTTGTCGCTCTCGACGAGCCCCGTGCCCCAGCAGAGGAGGGCGATGCCGACGACCGCGACCCAGCCGTCGGCGCGCCGGCGCCAGGCGAGGACCGCGAGCACGGCCACCGCGGCGAGGATCGCCCCTGGCCGCCAGCCGAGTGCGTACGCATCGACGCCGAACGGGTAGGTCCCCGCGAACACCGGCGTCCAGAGCAGGATGCCGAGCGCGCACGCCGTCCCGACGAGCGTCCCGGGCCGCGGACGATTCGGCAGCCGCCCGGGTGCGAACGCGGCGAGCGCCAGCAGCGCGGCGGTGACGGCGGCGGGATCGCCGATGATCGCCCGCAGGTGCATCGCGATGCTTGCGCCGCCGAGCGGCACCGCGAGCATCGCCACCACGGTCGCGGCGGCGATTCCCGCTGCCGCAAGCGGGTCGGTTCCCGGGCGCAGCCGGTCGAGCGTCGTCCGCACGACGGCCGCGGCGGCCAGGGCCTGGCAGAGGAGGCCGAACGCGTCGGAGGCGTGCATCGCGGCGGCCGTGCTCATGGCGCCATCTCCGCGAATCGATAGGTGCGGACGCGGATCCGCTCGCGCCGAAGCGTGTACGAGAGGAGCACCGAACCGTCCGGCGAGAGCGCCAGGCACGGATACGAGAACTCGGAGCCCGGCGGTCCGTCCTCGACGACTGCCTCCTCGGCCCAGGACTGACCCTTGTCCGTCGAGCGCATGAGGGCCAGCACGTGCCGCCCGCGTGCCAGCGGGTTGCACGCCAAGAGCAGCGAACCGTCGGGCAGCCGCAGCAGCGCCACGCCGGCATCCGGGTTCGGCACCGCGGTCGCTGCCGGGGCGGTCCAGTGCGCACCACCGTCGTCGGTGGCGGTGCGCAGCACGGCGGGGGCGTGCGGCGAGTCGGCAGGCGCATCGCGTCCGTCGCTGCCGCGCCGCAGCATGGCGACCGCACGCGTGCCGTCGAGCGGTGCGACCGATGGCTGGAGCGACCGCGGCCCGCCCTTCATCGCGGCCGTGCGCAGGATGCGTCCGTCCTGCGCCAGCTGCACCCAGAGCCCGCGCTTGTGGATGAACTCGTGGTAGGCGGGCAGGCCGATCGATCCGTCGGCCATGGCCACCGGTTGCGCGCGGACCAGCGTGCCGAGGTTGAGCAGTGGCGACAGCACCAGCCGCTGCGCCTCGCCCCACGTGCGTCCGCCGTCCTGCGAGCGCAGGTGCGTCACGGCGCTGCCCGACCAGCCGCCGATCCCGACGCTCACGACGAAGAGGTGGAGCGTGCCGTCCGGGGCGCACCACACGACGGGGTTTCCGAGCTTTCGGACCGTGCGATGGGTGAGTGCTTCCAGGCGGGCCCGGTCGAGCGCGGACCAGTCGGCGACCGCTGCGCCGCCACGAAGCTCGGCCATGTGGATGTGGACATCGCGTGCACCCTCGCGCGTACCCGCAAACCAGGCAACGATCGCCGAGCCGTCCGGCCGCACGGCGATGCTCGAGGCGTGTGCCGAGGGCGTGGGCGCGGGCAGGTCGAGCATGCCACCGTGCACTCGGGCGGCTCCCATCGCCGCCCGAGCTGCCGGCGCAGGCGGAACGAACGTCCCCGAGGGTTCCGGCGGGATGCGCCCCACGGCCGAGGCGATGCCCGCCGCGAGGACGACGAGCGGCAGTCGGCTTCGGGCGTGAGGCAGTCGGACGGGCATGCGGTGGGTGCGGCCGGCGCGGGGACGCGGCGCCGCACGATATCGACGGGACGATTCCCGGACCGGACCGCCGCGAACCGGCACGAATCGCGCAAACCGTCGCGTGGCCCGCTTGCCTGCATGCCCTCCGGATCCGACGTTCCGTCCGATCGGGCGGCCTTCGGGCCGGGATCAAGGTTGAGTGCTCCGCGGACGGCGGAGCGGGAGATGAAGGGACGTCGGCCGACGCCGACGAAACAGCACAGGGGCACCGGCGACGGGAAATCGCCGGTGCCCTTTCCCATGCCGCGCAGCCGCGCACGGCTCATGCGCGCGGACGGGCCGTCGCGCGGTCGATGGCCCGCTCGACCAGCGAGGCGATGCGGTGCTCGGCGGTCCGTGCACGGCTGTCCGCCAGCGCCGCCTGTCCCCGCGCACGGACATCCTCGGCGAGTGCCTGGTCCCGTGCGACGGCGCGAAGCGCCTCGACGCGGGCCAACTCCCGTGCGACCACGTCCGCGAGCCCCGCGCGAAGCAGCTCCCCGTCCATGTCGACCGGGTCCTCGGGCGGCCGCAGCCGGGATGGATCCATGGTCGGCGCGAAGCGGTTGCCGATCAGGCGACGGCGGTCGGCCAGCCGGCCGGCGACCGCACGCCCGATGCGCGCCGCCTCGTCGTGCGGGAGTCCCGCGCGCTCGAGGGTGCGCCGCAGGATGCGCACGGCATCGGCGCTTGCGCGTTCGTGGGTCGTGCGGGCGTCCGTGACCGTCGCGGCGGGTGCGACCGGGCCGATCGCCCGCTCCATCACCCGCGCGGCGAAGTCGCGGCACTCGTCCGACGCGGCGTGGGCACCCGCCATGCCCGTCACCGCCTCCGGAAGCGGCAGGTCACCGCTGAGCAGCGCGTCGGAAAGCTCCTGCTCGATGCCGTGCGCGGTCGCGGGGTCGAGGCCCGCCACCGCGGCCGCCACTGCCGGATCGTCGCTGGCGCGGCAGACGGCCTGCATCATGCAGCGAGCGGCCTCGGCGTCGAGACGTGCGCGCCCGATGGCCCGGGCGATCGCGTCGAGCATCGACTGCATCGAAGGATGCCGGGCGGCCGTCCCGCAGCGGATGGGATCGGTCGCATCGGCCGAGTCCGCCGGCTTCGGCGCCGGCTCGAACGCGACGTTCGCCACCGATCCCGCGATCGCGCCCATGTCCGCCGACTCGCAGCCGCCCGCGCTCGGCGCATGGCCCGGGGTGTGCGCGAGGTCCCGCCATCGGCCGGCGAGCACGGCCGCCGCGCGGTCTGGCCGTCCTCCGCCGGCGAGCCGCGCCGCGGCGATCCACCACTCGTCCGCACGGCGCGGATCAGCGAGCCCGGCCGACTCGTGGCGCGCGGCGATCGCCCGCGACGCGTCCAGGAACGCGTCCTCGCCGCCCGAGCGGATCGCCTCGTCGAATGCGTGCATTGCCGAGCGGTGATCCGAGAGTCCGGAGGCGAGGTGGCCGATCCGCGCGTCCCGACCATCGTCGCGGTCGCCGTCGTCGCGGTCGCCGTCGGCGGCGCGCACCGACTCGAAGCGCGCCCACGTCCTCCGGACGCCGCCGACGACCCACTCGAGTCGGTCCGGCACCGTGGCGCCGGGGCGCGCTCCATCCGCGACGCGGTCCGTGTTCGCCGCGGGTTCGCGGAAGGCGAGCACCACGGTCGCCCCGCGGGGCAGGTCCTCGATCTCGCTCGTTGCCCGGTACGGGGAGCGCCCGAGCACCGTGCCCTCGGCCTCGGTGGCGATCTCGACGCCGCGCTCGGCGTGGTGGCGGAGCATCCGAGGCCGCAGGTCGAAGGCGATCTCCCGCAGCCGGCCGCCCTCGAAGCGCCAGCGCTCGACCGTCAGCACGCGACCGTCGGGCCGGGACACGGTCCGCATCAGGACGTCACCGATCGCTTCCGGCGTGGCGGCATCCGCCGACGGTTCCGCGGCCCTGATCGCGGCGTCGGGCGCCCGCACGGTCCGCAGCGAGTCGAACACCGCGTAGAGATCCGGTGGGTTGTTGAAGATCGGCCGTGAATGCCAGCGCTCGGCGTGTGCACCACCCCGGTCGTCTCGGTACGAGGCCCCGGCCTCGTCCCAGCGAAGGTCGATGCCGTCGGAGGGGAGCGGGAAGTCGGAGCGCGCCTGTGCCACCGTGGGGAATCCCCACCAGCACCGGGCATCGACCGCCACGCCATCGGGCCCCGGCCTCGCCTCGGCGCTCCAGCGGAGCGTCGCCGGCGCGTCGCAGCCGACCCAGGCGTCCGACCCGGCGGTGACCTCGATCCATGCTCCGCGTCCCGGCACGGACCACGCGGAGAGCGCGGCACGCGCCCGCTCCGGCGCCCGCGGGTGAGACCACCGCTCGATCGCCGCGCCCTCCTGCCACTCGGTCCGAAGCACCGCGAGGAGGTCGACCGGTGCGTCGGCCCGCGCGGTGGCCCGCACCGCGTCGCGCACCAGATGGAGCGGCAGCAGAAGGCCGTCGACCGACCGTCTCCGTTCGAGGAGCTCGGACCAGCCGCGTCCGGATTCCTGCGCGTCGAGCGAAGCGCGCAATGCCTGCGCCTGGCGCTCGAGTTCGCGCCGCAGCGCGACCATCGAGCCGTCGTCCTCGGCATCCCCGCGGGTCGGGGGAGGCGGGGCATCGTCGCCCGATGCCCCGCCTCCCGCCCAGAGGGCCGCCGCGGCCAGCGCGCCTGCCGCCAGTCGCCCCGTCAACCGTCGTCCGAGCAGTCGCATGGCATCCTCCTCAGGCGATGGTGATGTTGACGACGGCCAGTCCGTTCACCGCGACCGTCCCGTTGTCGGACACCGTGCCGCTGGCCACGCCGGACGCCTGGCCCGAGGCGCGCCGGACGTAGGCCCGGTTCGTGAATGCGCAGTAGGTCCGGTCGTGCGTGACGGAATACATCGCGGCGCCGACCACGCTTCCGTCGCCCTCGAGTTCCCACTCCTCCTCGCTCGAGATCTGGCCCTCGATTCCGAAGCCGTCGTCGTCGACGTTCGTGCCGATGCGGCCGCTCGCCTTGACCTTGCGTTCGAGCGACCGGTAGGCGGCGGTCCCCGAGACGGTGCGGGAGTCGAGCGCCGCACTCGCGTTTCCGAGCGAGCTGCATGCGCCGGCAACCGTCATGGCCCCGCTGACCGTGCATCCCTGCCGCGCGGCGCAGGTGAGCCCGAGCTCGATCATGGCCCCGCCGATCGCGGCCAGCGACACCACCCTCGGGCACGGGAGGCCGATCCCGTTCCAGTCCTCGCGGACCAGCACCTCCTGCGATGCATTCACGCGGCGCACGAGCGATCCCGTGGACCAGAACTGGCTGGCGCCGTCGAGCGAGATGCTCGCCTCGGCATGGCCGGGTTCGGCCCGGGCGATGGTGGACCACGTCCACCGGGTGTTGTTCACCGACGTCACCTGGCTGACGAGCTCGTGCGGCGTCCTCGGCAGGAGTCGCTCCTGCCTCGTGGCGGCCCACACGCCCTGGCCGCACTCGCAGCTGCACGGGCCCGAGGGACGCTCGGGGTCGTAGCAGGGGCGCTCGACGGTGGTCGGGCACGGCTGTTCCGGCCGCGTGCCGCACGGCGGGAAGCCGGGGGCGATCACCTGCCCAACGGCTGGACCGGCCACGGTCGCCGCCGCCAGCGCCATGACGGCCCATGGGCCCGCCTGCACGATCGGGCACCCCATCCTCCGGATCATTCGCGTCATGCCTCCACCCGTTCCTTTCTTCTCCCTTGCGCCATGCCGCGGGGCGGCACATGCGGCAACCTAACGTGGCCAGCCCGGGGCTCCGACGGAATCCGCCGTTTTTCCTGGCGCCGTAGGATTGGTTCGAAGCCCCGGTAGCTCAACTGGACAGAGCAGCCGCCTTCTAAGCGGCAGGTTGAGGGTTCGAGTCCCCCCCGGGGTGCTTCGCGCACCGGCGCGGCACCGCATGCGCCTGATCGCCTCCCCCGCCTACCGCGCCTTCCCCGAGCTCGACGCGTTCAGCGACGCGCAGTGCCGTGAGTTCGCGGCGCGTGCCGCGGGCTCGCGTGCCCGCCGCGTGACGCGGGTGGTGGCGCGCCTCGTGGCTTCGGTGGTCGCGGTGCCGGTCGGTTCGTGGGCGTGCTACGTGGCGGTCGCGGTGGGCGCGGGGATGCGCACGTCGCAGTCGATGGTCCTGTTCGCGTCGATCCTGCTGGCTGGCCTGCTCGCCGGCGGTGCGACCTGGCTGCTCTCGGGCGACCTGTCGCTGCGGCTGGCGATCCGCCGGGTCATGCGGATCCGCGGGACGTGCCATGGATGTGGCTACGTGCTGGTCGGCCTGCCCGTCGGCGCGTCCTTCGAGGTGCTCTGCCCCGAGTGCGGCGAATGCACGTCGCTCGCGCGCGATCGGGTCCATTGCGTCCTCGATGCCGCGGGGCAGCTGCGGTTCCTGCCGTCCGCGGACGTGCAGGTCGCGCCGGTCGGGTACTGGACGCGCCGCCGGACGAAGGCATGGCTGCGGCGGCTCGCGTGGGGCGGCGGCGCCGTCGTGGGCATCCTGGCGATCGCCATCACGGCACACGAGGTCCGCAACCGCTGGAACGCCTCGGTCGCCGCATCGCGGCGCGCGCAGATCGCGCCCGCGGAGCGGTGGATCGAGCGCTTCGCGCCGCCGTCGGCACGGGATCCCGGGCCGAACGCCCTCGAGCTCCTCGCCGGCTTCGGCGCGCAGGTGAATGCGCTGCGGGACGAGCCGTTCGCGGAGTTCATCGTCCGCATGGGATCGATCGACCAGAACCCCGGGGGCGAAGATTCCGTCGCCGAGTGGGAGCGATGCCGGCGGGCGGTCATGCTGGCGCGGTCGAAGGGACTGCTCGAATTCGCCGATGCGGTCGTCGACTGCACGCGCACCGACCCACGCCGGCCCGAGCAGCCGCGCCCCGGCCGAATGGTGCTGAGCGACGCATGGCTCGACGCCGTCACGGTCGATTGCCAGGTCGGCATCTTCAACCTCCGGCAGCTGTCGCTTGCGCGTGCGCGCACCGGTGCCGCGCAGGGTGACGACGCCGAGGTGCTGCGCGGCGCGAAGGGCCTGCTTGCCTCGGTGAGGCTGCGGCATGCCGTGGTGCCGGCCATCCTGTGGACGAGGCCGTCGGGCGTGCTCGGCACCTCGCGCGACGTCATCCGCGCGATCCGGCGCTCAGGCGGCGAGCAGGCTGCCGCCGACCTGGCGGCCGAGGTGCGCCGGGCATCCTGGACGCCCGACGTGGAGCTCGTGGTCGACTTCGTCGTGGAGAACGCGCGGTCGTCGATCTGCGCGCTCTATTCCTCCCTGGAGGCGGCGCGCTGGGGCGTGCTGAGCGATGACCCCCTGGTCTCGCAGTACTTCAAGCGTCAGCGTGGCCTCCTGCCGCACCAGTGGGTGCTTCCGTCGTTCGACGCCGCGTGGGATGCCGCGGGTTCGCAGCATGCCGATGCCCTGCGCGCCGCCCTTGCCAAGCCGTCGTCGGGCGTGATGGTGGTCCCGGCCTCGTTGGTCGACGTGTACGTCTTCGTCGGGTCCATGAACGTCGCCAACGAGCCCTCCCGCTGGCACGCGGTGCTCGAGCTGCGCGCGTTCGAGACCATGCTCGCGATCGAGCGGTTCCGCCTCGCGCGCGGGCGCCTGCCCGCCTCGCTCGATGCGCTCGTGCCGGAATTCCTGGAGCGCCTGCCGAACGATCCCTGGCGCGACGGACCGCTCGCCTACGAGCTGGTCGACGACGGCCCCGACGGGGTCGGGTACGCGCTGCGCTCGGCGTTCACGCCGGGCGCAGACGGCTCTTCCTCGGGTGCCCCGGGGCCCTCCGAGGGGATGGTGGTCGTGCCGGCGCCGTCATGCGGGAAGCCGCCGCCGCCGATCGCGCCGAACTGAGCCTTCGTCAGCGAGACGGCGATGTTGCGCAGGATGCGCGCGCGCCGCGCGTCGGGGCTCGCATGGCGCGGCGCGGGGACGACGACGCGCACCGGAAGCGTGCCGAGCGCCAGCGCATGCCGCACGCCGCGACGCAGCACGGCGGGCGAGCATTCCGCGAGGCCCCAGCCCGCGGGCACCTCGCGCGCGCGCACCACGCCGGCCGCGGCCAGCACCCACAGCTCGTCGGCGAGCCGCCAGCGCGCGATCAGGTTGAACTTGGTCTGGCCGTGCAGGCGTTCCTCGACCTTCGCCAGCTGGCGCAGCACGCGGCGGTAGGGGAGCAGGCGGCTGCGGCCGAAGTCCCAGGAGGCATCCTGCTCGAAGAGCGCGTCGCCCTCGCGCCGCAGGTGCGGCTCATGCACCGGGATCAGGTCGCGCTCGATCTCGGCCTTGCGCCCGAGGAGCCGCTCGCGTTCGGCGAGCAGGTCGTCGACGCGCAGGTCGTCGCGCAGGAAGTCCGCGCGCGAGGCCTTGCACTCGACGACCACCGTGCGCGGCCCGTCCGGCATCCAGCCGGCGGCATCGACGCGGAATCGCGCGACCGGGCAGGGCACCTCGTGCGCCACGGCGCGGCATCCCATGGAGATGAGCCACGAGGCCGCGAGTTCCTTGAGGCCCAGGTGCTCGCGCGTCTCCACGCCTAGCGCGCGGTGCGGCGGGCGCCGCGCTTGGCGGTGCGGGCGGGCGTGCGTTCGGCGCGCTTGGGCCGGGGCGCGGCCGCCGTCTCCATCCACGGCCGGTACTCGACGCCGCGGGCGCGCAGGTCGGCAAGCACCGCGTCGAGCACGCCGCGCATGCCGGCGAGCGCCTCGGGGGCATGCACGCCCGGCGTGCGCACCTTGCCCGCGGCGATCTGCCGGAGGACGCTCGTCGCGGGGAAGGCGGTGGTGCGGCTCATGCTCGGGAAGCCGGTCGCGCGGTCGAGCTCGTCGTGCAGCGTCCAGGCGAGGCGCACCTCGCGGCCGTCGCGCGTTCCCCAGGCGCGCACGCTCATCACGGTGATGTCGGGCTCGCCCTCCTCGTACGTCCAGTGCGGGAAGAGGAGCTTGGCCGTGAGGTCGATCGGGCGCACCTTGCGGCCCGCGACGTCGACGGGCTCGTGCGAGAAGAGCCCGAGGTGGCGGAGCGTCCGCATCAGCTCGGCGTGGCCCGGCCAGCGCATCGTCTTCTCGCGCATGTTCGGGACCTTCAGCGTGTCGGCCAGGCTGCGCAGGCCGTCGGTGTAGAAGGCCTCGAGCGTGCCGACGCCGGGAATGGTGACCAGCTCGGGCTCGCTCAGCGCCTCGCGCACGACGATCTTCCCGTTCTCGACCATGCGCGAGGGGCGCACGTACTCCTCGATGACGTCGTGGTGGCTGAACGGCGCCTTGTACTGCCAGGGCCAGTGGCGGGTGCGCGGCAGGCCGCCGACCATGATCTCGATGGTGTGGCAGCGCTCGAGCGTGCGTGCGGCCCATCCGGCGAGCATGTTGCTCATCCCGGGCGCCACGCCGCAGTCGGCGACCACCGGGACGCCCGCGCGGCGCGCGGCGCGGTCATGCTCGCGGAAGTCCTCGGGCATGAACGAGATGTCGACGTACGGGCGCTTCGCCGAGATCACGCCGCCCATCACGTCGAATCCGAAGCGGCTCGGCAGCGCCCCGAGCACCAGGTCGGCCTTCGTGCGGCGCACCAGTGCGGCGGCCTTCGCTGCGCCGCCCGCGTCGGCGGTCAGCGTGCGCACCTTGCCGCCCGAGCGGGTGCGCGCACGGGCGAGCGACTTCCGTTCGGTGTCGGCGACGGTGACCTCGAACCCCGGCGTGGCCGCGAGGTCCGCCGCCGCCACGCTCCCCACCATCCCCGCGCCCAGGACGAGGACGCGCATGGCTCAGGCCGATTCGCGCTTCATGACCTCGTGCATCTCGCGCTCGCCGCGGCCGCGCAGCGGGTAGTCCTTGCGCAGCGGATGCCCGGGGTAGTCCTTCCACAGGAGGATCCGGCGCAGGTCCGGGTGGCCGCGGAAGCGGATGCCGAACATGTCGAACACCTCGCGCTCGAGCCACTCGGCGCCGGGCCACACCTCGGTGACGGTGTCCACCACGAGCTCGGGGTCGGGCTCGATGCCGGCGGTATCGACGCTCGGGCTCAGCCAGACCTTCAGGGTCAGGCGGCGGTCCTTGGCGTGGCTCGCCAGGCAGTAGACGACCGCGAAGCGGCCGGGCTGCGGGGCGGGGTAGTTCAGGTAGTCGACCGCCGTGACGTCGGCCAGGAACTCGTACGAGCACTGCGGGTCGTCGCGCAGAAGGCGGCAGACGTCCTTCAGGCGCTCGCGCGGCACGATGACCGTGGTCTGGCCGCGGAACTCCGCCGCCAGGAACTTCACGTCGGGGAAGGCCGCCTTGAGGACCGGCAGCGTCGGGTGGTCGAGCTTCATGGAGCGAACAATATAGGTGCCAGGAACCCCTGTCCCTATTTTCCGCCGGCGTTCCGGCCGGTGGCCGCGGCTCGGCGTGGCGTGGCACGTCGCGTCCCGGAAAATAGGGACACCCGTTCCTGGCACCTATTTAATGCCGGAAGTGCCGCGTGCCGGTCAGCAGGCACGTGATCCCCCGCGCGTTGCAGAGGTCGAGGGTGTCCTGGTCGCGCTTGCTGCCGCCCGGGTGGACGATGCACCCCACGCCGGCATCCGCAAGCAGGCCTGGGCCGTCGGCGAACGGGAAGAACGCGTCGCTCGCCGCCACCGCCACGGCGCCCGGCGCGCGCGAGGCAAGCCGCGCGCGCGCCTTCTCGACGGCGTTGCGGCAGCTTGCCACCCGGTCCATCTGTCCCGCGCCCGCGCCCCAGAGCGCGCCGTCGGCACCGATGCACACGGCGTTCGAGGTCAGGTGCTTGGCGACCGTGAACAGCACCGCCGCGTCCCACCGCAGCGCGTCGCTCGGCGCCGGCCCCGCGGCGTGCACGAACGCGCGCCCATCGATCGGCACCGCGTCCCGGTCCTGGACCAGCATGCCGCCGGGGATGGTGCGCATCGCGCGCATCCCCGCGACCGCCGCCGCGACCGGGCCCGTCGCCAGGAGCCGCGCGTTCTTCCACCGCGCCTGGAGCACGGCGAGCGCCTCGGCCGCGTAGCCCGGCGCGATCACCACCTCCAGGAAGCGCTCGCCCTCGGCCATCGCGCGCGCCGTCTCGGCGTCCACCTCGCTGCCGAAGGCCACGATCCCGCCGAACGCCGCGAGCGGGTCGCCCGCCCACGCGCGCTCGAACGCCTCGAGCACGGTGCCGGCGACTGCCGCACCGCAGGGGTTCGTGTGCTTGATCACCGCGCACGCCGCGCCCATCGGAAGCTGCGCCGCGAGGTCCGCGACCAGCGTGACCGCCGCGCTCGCGTCGAGCAGGTTGTTGTAGCTCAGCTGCTTGCCGTGCAGCACGCGCGCACCGACGATGCCCGCGTCCGCGGCATCGAGGTCGCGGTACACGGCCCCGCGCTGGTGCGGGTTCTCGCCGTAGCGCAGCGACTCCGTGCGCGCCAGGCGCACGGTGATCTCGGCCGGCAGCTCGTCGCCCCCCGCCGCGCCCGCGCCGCCGCCCGACTCGCCCGCGAACCCGTTCCCGCCCATCCAGCGCGCGATCGCCGCGTCGTACGCCGCCGTGCGCGCGAAGGCCGCATGCGCCAGCCGTCGCCGCAGCGCCAGCGTCGTGCTCCCGCCGTGCGCGCGCAGTTCGCCGATCACCGACTCGTACTGCGCCGGATCCGTCACCACCGCGACGCTCGCATGGTTCTTCGCCGCGCTGCGCACCATCGACGGGCCGCCGATGTCGACCTGCTCCACCGCCTCGTGCTCGGCGATGCCGGCCCTCGCGACCGTCGACTCGAACGGGTACAGGTTGACGCACACCAGGTCGATCGCGCGGATCCCGTGCGCTTCCATGGCGGCCAGGTGCGCGGGGTCGTCGCGGACGGCAAGCAGCCCGCCGTGCACGCGCGGATGCAGCGTCTTGACGCGGCCGTCCATCATCTCGGGGAACCCCGTCACGTCCTCGATCGGCACGCACGGGATGCCCGCGCGCGCGAGTGCCGCCGCGGTGCCGCCGGTCGAGACGATCTCCGCGCCGCCGTCGACCAGCGCGCGTGCGAACGCCTCCAGCCCCGTCTTGTCGCTCACCGAGACGAGCGCTCGCCGGATGCGCACCGTGCCCGACACGGCTTCAGCGGCTCGTGGACCGGGATCGGGGCGCCGCCGCGGCGGCCTCGCGGCCGCTCGTGGCCTCGGCGTCGCTTCGGGCCAGCGTCTCCAGGCGCTGCACGCGCCCGTCGGCCGCGGCGACCACCATCGTCGAGTCGTCGCCGAAGCGGATCGCCTCGACCTTCGGCAGCTTGGCCTGGCGGACGATGCGTCCGGTGGCCACGTCGACCGCGGTCAGCGTGCGCGTGGCGCGGTCCCAGGCCATGACGTCGCTGCGCACCTGCGCGAGCACGTTGCCCGGGGCCTGGCTCTTCCACCGCACCTCGCCATCAGGCTTGTCGTTCGGCTGCGGCACGAAGCTCACCAGCCCCTCGCCCGGGATCTGCAGGTACAGGCCGTCGCCCACGCGCGCGGGCGGGTTCATGAGCGGCGTCTGCGTGAAGTACTGCCAGAGCACGCGGCCGCGCATCAGGTCGAACGCCCACAGGCTCTGGTCGCGCCCGGCGACGTAGCAGGCCATGTCGTCGGCCGCGACCGGCGCCTCGACGCCTGCGGCGAGCTTGCGCGTCCACATGACGCCGGCCGTGCCGGCGCTCAGCGCCATCACCGTGCCGTTGGTGCCCGCGGCGAGCGCGAGGTCGCCGGCGATCGTGATCCGGCCGTTCACCGCGCCGCCGATCGTGGTCGAGCGCCAGTTGTAGCCCGTGACGTACTGGAACCAGCTGGTGAGCCCGGTGCGCGTGCCGAACACGAGGTACGACCCGAACACCGCCGGCTCGGTCGCCGGCAGCTGCGAGAACCGCGCGCGCCGGAGCACGTTGCCGGTCACCGCGTCGAGCGTGACCATGCCCAGCTCGTTCACCACGTACACGTTGTCATGGCGCGGCGTGGGCAGGTACTCGATGCCGAGCATGCGCTCGACGCCCTGGTTGGTGGAGGTCCGCCACACGACCTCGCCGTTGTCGCCGCGGATGCGCACGACGCTGCCGGCGCTGTCCCCGACCCAGAAGCTGTCGCGCGAGGCGTTGAGCACCTGCATCGAGGCGTCGAGGGTGGTGAGCGGCTCGGTCTGCCAGACGATCCGGTAGCCGAAGTCGTCTGCCACCGTCGGGCCGACCACGTAGCGCGCGTCAAGGGCGGCCTGGGCGGCGCGCCGTTCGGCGCGTCGGCGCTCGGCGGCCTCTTCCGGAGTCTCGGGGGCCGGGGCCTCGACGTCCGCCACGGGCGCTGCGCCGGTGGCCGGAGCCTGCGGCGCGGGCGGGCGGGCGAGGGCCAGCGCCGCGGGCGCGAACGCCACGGCAGCAAGCGCGAGCAGGGTGCCGGCGGACGCTGGACCGCGGACCGCGCAGGTCTTGGATTCGATCATCGGCGGCAAGGCTCCTGGACGGGCCCAGGCCGGGGTGATTCCGGCGTTGGGCAAGTCGGCAAGTATACGGATCGACGGGGCGGCCCCGTTCCCGCCGGCGCCCGCTTCAGCCCGCGACTTCGCGAGCGTTCGGTGCAAAAAGAAGCGCGGTCGCGCCCTTTTCTAGGTTCGCGACCGGCTCCCTTTCCCTCATACCCTCGCAACACAGCCCGATGGCTTTCGGTGACCGCGCAAGGCGATCAGGACGCCAAGAGTTCCCTTTTCCCTAGTGTCCCTTGATAACGTTGAAATCGGGCCCTTTCTCCCAACTCCAACCAAACCTTTGGAACCACCAGGCGGTTGCTGGCCCGTCTCGACTCCCTTAAGCGAGAGGGGCTGATGCGACTATGGCACGGTTCCAGGGGTGCGCAAGGATGACGCCTCACTTTTTGCATCCTGTGCCACCTGCGAGCGCCGTGATGTCCGGTAAAGACCCCTTGTGCATGCATTTGCAGGCCCATCCCGTCGCACTCCCAACCTATCCTCGAAACCCGTGGATTTTCCGCGATTCATTGCCGCGGTGATTGCCGCCTCCTCCTGCTTGGTCGCGCTCGTGCCGGCGTCGCTCGCCGCGCCGCCAGCCACGCCCCCGGCGGTGTCTCCCGCCATCCAGGGACCGTGGTGGGACCGAACCGCCCCGCGCCCCGGCACGGGCCTGCCCCAAAGCCGCCACTACGCGATCCGGAGCGACCTGCCCCCGGCCGACACCAAGGCGTGGGCCGACCTCCTGGACACGATGTACGACGAGTTCTTCCGCCGGCTGGTCCTGCGCACGGGGATGCGCCGCCAGTCGCCGGAGCACCCGAACGTCTTCATGTTCGCCCGCCAGCAGGACTACCTCGACACCCTGCGCACGCGGTTCGGGATCAACGCCACGGGCTCCGGGGGCATGTTCTTCGTGACGCCGCTCGGGTCGGGGCTCGCGTTCTGGACCGAGGGGCTGCCGCGCCAGCGCGTGGCGCACGTGGCGCAGCACGAGGGCTTCCACCAGTTCGCGTACGCGTTCTTCGGCAACGAGCTGCCGCCCTGGCTCAACGAGGGGCTTGCCGAGTTCTTCGGCGAGGCGGTGGTGGAGGGGAAGTCGGTGATCGTCGGGCAGGCCACCCCGGCGGTGGTCGACCAGGTGCGCACCTCGGTGGAGCAGGACCGCACCATCCCGTTCATGGACATCCTGCAGATGGACTCGGCACGCTGGAACGCCGCCGTGCGCAACGGCACCGCACGCGCGCAGTACATGCAGGCGTGGTCGATGGTGCACTTCCTGGTCTACGGCGACGGCGGCAAGTACGAGCCGCACTTCTCCGACATGCTCCGATTGCTGAACCAGGGCTCGAACCCCTTCGACGCCATGCGCCGCGCGTTCGGCCTCGACACCGAGCCCGAGGTGCGCCAGTTCGAGGCGCGGTGGAAGGAGCATGCGCGCACGGCGAAGCCGGGCGCTTACGTCGCCGCCCGCGGCCGGCTCGAGTTCCTCGCCGAGGGCCTGCGCGACGCGTGGGCGCACGGCGAGCGCCCCGCGACGCTCGATGAGCTGAAGGCCGTGCTGCGCGAGCGCAAGTTCCGCTGGACCGCGTCGAGCCACGGGTACGTGGTCACCCTCGACGCCGCCGACGACGCGAACTTCACCGTGCCGCCGGACGACGCCACGCCCGCGCCCGCGACGATCGAGCTCGTCGCGCACGCCGTGCCGCGCAAGGCGAAGGACCGCAAGCTGCACGAGGAGCTCCCGCCGCCGCCCATGCTGCGCACGCGCGGGCTGCGCCCCAACGACGTCGGCGTCGCCTGGCGCCGCGACCCGCGCGACGACGCCACGTTCCTCTACGACATCGTCGTCAACTGACCGGCGGGCCCGGGTAGTCCCACTGGCGGCCCGGCTCGTAGCCGAGCAGCGCGTAGAGCTCCTTGCGCGTCTGCATGCGCGGCAGCAGCTCGCGCACCGAGCCGTCGCGCCGCAGCGCCGCCAGCCCGCGCGCCACCTCGCCCATCGCCGCGCGCATCATGCTCAGCGGGTAGATGACCACGTGGTAGCCGAGCTCGCCGAAGCGTGCCGCGGGAATGTCCGGCGTCTTCCCGAACTCGGTCATGTTGGCAAGCAGCGGGCCGGGCGAGGCCTTCGCGAAGTCGGCGAACTCCTGCTCGCTCTGCAGGCCCTCGGGGAAGATCATGTCGGCGCCGGCCTCGCGGTAGAGGTTGGCGCGCTTCACGGCGTCCTCGAAGCCCGTCACGTGGCGCGCATCGGTGCGCGCGATGATCACGAAGTCGCGGCTCACCCGGTGCGTGGCCATGGCTCGGACCTTGTCGGCCATCGCGGCGGCGGGCACGAGGTCCTTGCCGTCGAGGTGGCCGCAGCGCTTGGGGAAGACCTGGTCCTCGACGTGCAGCGCGGCGGCGCCGGCACGCTCGTACTCGACGACGGTGCGAACCGCACATTCCACCTCGCCGTAGCCGGTGTCGGCGTCGGCGATCACTGGCAGCCCCGAGGCATCGCTGATCTCGCGGATCGTGCGCGCCATCTCGGTGAGCGTGATGAGGCCGATGTCCGGGTAGCCCGAGACGTTCGCGGTCGCTCCGCCCGAGATGTAGCAGGCCTCGAAGCCCGCCTGGCGGACGGCACGGGCCACCAGCGCGTTGAACGCGCCGGGAACCATGACCACTCCGCGGGACCACGCGTCGCGCAGCCGCCGGCCGGGGTGGACGTGTGCGGTCACGGCGTGCCCTTCACGAACCGGTACGGCCCCTTCGTCGCGCCCCAGACCTGGCGGTTCGCGGCGTCGAAGCCTCGGTCCCACGTCTCCATGCCGGTGGGCGTCAGCACCACCTCGCTCGTCGCGTAGGCCGCGCCGCGCAGTGCGCTCATGCAGCCGTCGCCCTCGGTGCCGCCCGTCATCCGCTCGGGGCCCGCGTACGCGAGCACCACGCTGCAGCCCGGGCGTACCTGCAGGATCGCGGGGTCAAGCGCGTTGAAGCGCTCGGGGTGCTCCCACGCCCCGGCCCACTGCAGGGGGTTTCCCGGCAGTTCGTAGATCACGCTCTCGACCTTCAGTTCCGGCACCGCCGACAGCCGGTAGATGCGCTGCCGGTACGGCTTGTCCAGCGCCGAGGCCATCGCCTGCTCGACGTAGAACCACGGGCCGTCGATCCGGTCGGGCCAGATGGGCACGATGTGCAGGCGCACGTCGAAGTAGGTCGGGTCCTCGGCCGCCTGCGCCGCGCTCGAGTAGTGGCCGGCGAGCCACGCGGACGCATCGCGCAGGGCGTCGATCGTCGGCGCGGCCGCGGCGTCGGGCCGCGCGGGCTCGATCGGGCCCGCGTCCACGATCGGGGGGCCGTCGCAGCCGGCGGTCCCGAGCGCGGCGCACATCCCCATAACGGTGGAAAGCCTCGTGAAATACGGGCTTCGGATTCGGTTCATTGCGCAGCGATCCTACTTGCGGCGGCCCGCCCGCGGACATGGTCGCTACCATCCCAAGACTCCGCTTTTCGAGCCGCACCCAACGCATTCCACGAGGACGCCGACCATGGCCACCGCCACCCCCCCGAGCCCCGTTTCCGTCGCCAAGCCCGTCGACACGCGCGGACTCGCGAACCAGGTGGTGGGCGAGACCAGGGTGTGCGCGGTCACCCAGAGCGAGCTGATCTACCGCGGCTTCGAGATCGCCGACCTCGCCGAGAGCGCGACCTTCGAGGGCGTGGCGCACCTGGTGATCGTCGGCCACAAGCCGACCGCGGCCGAGCTGGCCGCCTTCGACGCCGAGATCAAGGGCATGCGCGCCGTCGAGAAGACGGTGATCGACCAGCTGGCCGCGGTGGTGAAGGCCGCGCCGCACGCCCACCCGATGAGCCTGCTGCGCACGGGCGTCAGCATCCTGGGCCACCACGACCAGGAGTGCGAGTCGAATGCCCCCGACGCCGAGCTGCGCAAGTCGAAGCGCCTGCTCGCCAAGATCCCGACCCTGATCGGCGCGATCCAGCGCACGATCGAGGGCAAGCCGGTGCTCGAGCCCGACAGCTCGCTCGGCCACGCCGCGAACCTCATGTGGCTCATGACCGGCCGCAAGCCCTCCGAGCTCGAGGCGCGGATCATGGACGTCAGCCTGATCCTCTACGCGGAGCACGACTTCAACGCCAGCACGTTCACCTGCCGCTGCATCGCCAGCACCGAGGCGGACATGCACAGCGCGGTGTGCGGCGGCATCGGCGCCCTCAAGGGCCCGCTGCACGGCGGCGCCAACGAGATGGCGATGGAGATGCTCAAGGACATCGACCGCGACTGCGCCGGCGGCAAGATGACCCCCGAGGCGTGGATGCAGCGCGCCTTCGCCGAGAAGCGCAAGCTGATGGGCTTCGGCCACCGCGTCTACAAGAACGGCGACCACCGCGCGGGCATCCTGCGCCGCTGGGGCCTCAAGCTCGCCGAGAAGATGGGCCCGGACGCCAAGAAGTGGTTCGACCTCGGCGACAAGGTGCAGGCCGTCATGCTCAAGGACAAGAACATCCACCCCAACGTGGACTTCCCCTGCGGCATGACCTACTTCATCATGGGGATCCCGGTGCCGCAGTACACGCCGATCTTCGTGGCGGCCCGCATCACGGGCTGGTGCGCCCACATCATGGAGCAGCACCAGAACAACCGCATCATCCGCCCGCTGGCCGAGTACCAGGGGCCGATGAACCTCAAGTGGTGACGCGGCGGGCGGCCACGAGCGGCCGCAGCGCCAGCAGCAGCACGACCGTCACCGCCGACGCCACCAGCGCGCGCACGCCCCCGGCGAGCGCGCCGGCGACGATCGTCCAGCCGGCGAGCGCCATGTAGAGGAGCGGCGTGAACGGGTAGAGCGGCACGCGGAAGGGGCGCGGTGCATCCGGCATGGTGCGCCGCAGCACGATCACCGCGGCCACGGACATCGCGCTGAAGGCGTTCACGAGGACCGTCAGCAGGTCGAGGATCTGCCCCAGCGAGCCGATCGCGAGCGAGGCGATGCCGGCGGCGGCAAGCAGCGCGATGGCCCTCGCCGGGACCCCGCGGGCGGGCCGCACGGCGATCCACGCCGGCAGCTCGTGCGCCTGCGCCATCGACTCCATGATCCGGGTGCCGGCGATGGTCGAGGACACGAGCGTCGAGAACAGGAGCAGCGCGATCAGCCCGGTCATGGCCGCGCCGACCTGCGGCCCGAACAGGATGCCCGCCGCGACCGAGCCGATCGCCTCCATCGGGCCGCCGCTGCCGTCGGTCATGGCGGCGGGCGCGATGGCGCGCAGGAACGCGAGGTTCACGCCGACGTAGAGCAGGAAGACGATCGCGATGGCGACGACGATCGACCTCGGCACCGTGCGCCCGGGGTCGCGCACCTCGCCGGCGATGTCGGCGCCCGTCGACCAGCCGAGGTACGCGAAGCTCACCGAGAGCGTGGCCGCCGCGACCGCGGGCGAGAGCAGGCCGGGCGGCGCGGGTGCGCCTGCGGGCGCCTCGAGCCGCCCCTCGACCGTGACCAGCATGCCGGCGACCGCGAAGGCGGCGACCGTCGCGACCTTCACGGCCGCCAGCACGGTGTTGAACCCGTAGCCCGCACGCAGGCTGGGAAGCTGCGAGCCGAAGGCGGCGGCGATCGCCGCCGCCGCGATCGCGTGGTTCGGCCAGTCGCCGGGGACCAGCCGGTCGACGTACTCGGCCAGGAAGAGGCCGACCACCGCGATCGAGAAGACGTATCCGGCAAGCAGCGTGACCATCGCGACCAGGTAGCCGACCGTCGGCCCGAACGCGCGGCGCGCGAACTCGACGCTGCCGCCGGAGCAGGGGATCATCGCGCCCAGTTCGGCAAGCGAGAGCCCCCCGCACAGGGCGATCAGCCCGCCCACCACCCATGGCACCAGGACGTTCGTGTCGCTGCCCGCCTGCGCGCCGAACTGCCCCGTCACCGAGAAGATGCCGCTGCCCACGGTCGCGGCGACGATCACGCCCACCGCGGCCCGGAGGCCGACGACGCGGTATCGGTCGGGGTCGCGTTCCTGCATGCGCGGGGGACGGTAGCCGACCGACCGCGTCGAAAGATGGCAGTGATCGGGCGACTCGCCGGGATAGCGATGCACCATGCGCGGGCCGCGGGGCGCGACGTGTCGTCGCCGCCCGGTTTGGATTCCTGAGGTAATCACAATATGATTACATGGATGCCCCGCATTCCCGCGAAGCTCGTGGCCATCGGCAATTCCCGGGGCGTTCGGCTGCCGAAGGCGTTGATCGAGCAGGCCGGACTCGGCGACGACCTCGAGCTCGAACTGGTGGCCGGCTCGATCGTGATCCGGCGCAAGCGCGCGCCGCGTGAGGGCTGGGCGGAGGCGGCGCGGCGCATGGCGGCGGGCGGGGAAGGCGTGCTGCCCCAGGTCGGCGAGCTCGGTGACACCGAATGGATGCGCTCGGAGTGGAGATGGGAGTGAAGCGCGGCCCGCGTCGAGGGGACGTGGTCTTCGTCGCCGACCGCCCCGCCGTGGGCGGCGAGATCCGCAAGGCGCGTCCGTGGCTGGTCGTGTCGCCGGACGAGCTGAATGCCTCGCTCGCCACGGTCACCGTGGCCCCGCTCTCGACCGGGTCGCATCCATATCCCTACCGCGTGCCATGCGCATGGCGCGGCACGCGCGGCCACGTGATCGTCGACCAGGTATCCACGCTGGACCGCGCACGGATCGACCGCATCGCGGGTGCGATGTCCTCCGAGACCGTGCGTCGCGTGCTCGCGACCCTGCGCGAGATGTTCGAGGAGTAGGGCGGCATGCTGCATGCCGCGGACCGTCCTAGCATCACGGTCCCATGCACCCCCTCCTCCAGCCGATCGACCTCCGCGGGCTGCAGTGCCCGAACCGTGTCTTCATGGCCCCGCTCACGCGCCAGCGCGCGGCGCGCCCGGAGGGCGTGGTCGGCGAGCTGCAGGCCGAGCACTACGCGCAGCGCGCGTCGTTCGGGCTGCTGATCTCGGAGGCAACGCAGATCTCGGCCGAGGGCAAGGGCTATCCGCGCACGCCGGGGATCCACGAGCCCGCGCACGTGGCCGGGTGGAAGCTGGTGACCGAGCGCGTGCATGCCGCGGGCGGCCGCATCTTCCTGCAGCTCTGGCACGTCGGGCGCGTCAGCCACCCGCACCACCAGCCCGGCGGCCAGGCCCCGGTGAGCTGCGTGGCCAAGGCGAGCATCGCGCAGATCAGCATCCTGCATCCGGATGGCCGGCGCGAGATGGTGCCCGCCGGCATGCCGCGCGCCCTGGAGACGAAGGAGATGCCGCGCGTCGTGGAGGACTACGCGCACGCCGCCGCCAACGCCAAGGCGGCGGGATTCGACGGCGTCGAGGTGCACGGCGCCAACAGCTACCTGATCAACCAGTTCCTCTCCGGATCGCTCAACACGCGCACCGACGCGTGGGGCGGCAGCATCGAGAACCGCCTGCGGCTCCTCCTCGGCGCGACCGACGCCGCGGCGATGGCGTTCGGGCACGCGCGCGTCGGCGTGCGCCTGTCGCCGATGGGGAGCGTGAAGGACCTGCCGATCGCACCCGACGACCGCGACCTCATGCTGTGCGCCGCGCAGGAGCTCGGCGACCGCGGCTGCGCCTACCTGCACCTCTACAACCACCACTTCGGCACCGCCGGCTGGGACGGGCCGTTCGACCGCGCGCTGGCAGAGGGCATGAGGGCGAACTTCCGCGGTCCGGTGGTGCTCAACGGCTACGCCCGCGACGTGGACGCGGCGGTGCGCGACGTGCGTGACGGGCTCGGCGACGCGGTTGCCTTCGGCAAGCTCGCCATCTCGAACCCCGACCTGCCCGAGCGGCTGCGCGAAGGGGCGGCCCTGGCGGAGTGGAACGACCAGCTCTTCTATGGCGATGGTCCCGCGGGCTACAACGACTATTCAAGGGCCGTGGCGGCCGCGGTCTGACGTCACTTCGGCGATTTCGTTCAGGTCACGTCCGACGGCTGTCGATAACCTCCGTCAAGGACCGCCGACATGAAGATCCCCGCGACGCTGCGCTGGTTTGTCCCTGCCGCCGTTTCCCTCGCGGTGCTTGGCTGCGCCACGACCCCGACGCCCGAGGAGGCCGCCGCTGCCGCCGTTGCCGCCGAGGAAGCCGCGCGCCAGGAACGGTTCGACTCGCAGATGGTGCCGTTCCGGGCATGGCAGCGGAAGTTCGAGTCCGCGTCCGACCGCCGCGACCGCCCCGCCATGGCCGAGGCGCGCGCCGCGATGGGCTTCGCCGACCGCAATGCCCGTGCCATGGGGATCGAGCTCGGCGTCGAGGTGGACCTTGCGCAGGCGAACGCCGAGCTGGACGCGCTCACCAAGGGCCTCGCCGAGCGCGACGACGCCATGCGCGCGATCGTGATGGCCGAGGCATCCGCCGAGGACGGCGACTGGTCGACCGTCGAGCGCCTGTGCACCGCCGCGGCCGCCGCGATGGAGCGGGCCGGTGACTTCATCGAGCCGGCCGAGCGCGAGGCGAACGCCCTTCGCATCGCCGTCATGATGGAGGCGATGGCGGAGTACGAGCGACTCGACGACGCGTTCGACGCCATCGAGGAATCGCTGCTGGCCGCGCAGTCGCGGATCGCGCGCGGCCAGTTCGAGGAGGCCGGCGCCCTGCTCAAGTCCGCGGCAGACGCGGCCATGGAGCTCGCGGACGCGGACGACGACGACCTCGAGGAGGTGCAGGAACTGGCGCTCCTGGTGGCCGAGGACATGAAGGCTGCCATGGCCCGTGCCGCGAAGGCCGCCGAGGATGCCGGCCGCGCGGACCGCGCCGAGGCCGTGGCGCGCCGGCTCGAGGACGAGAAGGAGGCGCTGACCCGCCGCCTGCTCGAGACCGAGTCCGCGCTCGAGAACGAGCGCGGTGCGCTCGCGATCGCCCGGGAGAAGATCACGGACCACGAGGCCGCGGCCGAGGCAGGCCGTGCCGCCGCCGCCGCCACCGCGCGCGCCATCGCGGCGCTGGCCGCGGCGAGCGAGCACCTGGCGTCCGACGATGCGTCGAGCTGGGCGGGCGATGCCGAGGCGCTGGGCGCCGCGGC
>CAYTYU010000019.1:0-24527 GCA_964440815.1 uncultured Chitinophaga sp. | reverse complement strand
CTTCGCGTACTCGAGCACCAGCGTCTTCACCCCGACGGTCCGGAACGCGACCCGCGCGCGCGTGACGCTGCCGGCCATCATCACCGCCTGCACGACGCCCACGCCGAAGAGCGGGTGGCGCACGGTGGTGCCCGCGGGGAACTGCGCGGCGAGGCCGCGGCCGCGCGGGGCCTCGAACTCGTCGACATAGGGCTCGTCGACGCCGTCGGCGGGGCCGTCCTCGCCGACCTCCCAGCCGGTGGGCAGGCCGATCCGCTCGACGTTCGCCTCGGGAAGCTCGCGCAGGAACGCGCTCTCCATCGCCGCCATGCGCATGCCGCGCACGGCGCGGTGCGCGGCGTGCGTCAGCACCAGCCGGCGCCGCGCGCGGGTCATGCCCACGAAGCAGAGCCGGCGCTCCTCCTCGATGTCCTCGGTGCCCTCGCGGGCGCGCGCGTGCGGCAACAGGCCTTCCTCGCAGCCGATCACCGACACCACGTCGAACTCGAGCCCCTTCGCCGCGTGCAGCGTCATGAGCGTCACGGCCCCGGCCTCGGGGTCGAAGGCGTCGGAATCGGCGACGAGCGCCACCGACTGCAGGAACCCAAGCAGCGCGCGCCGCAGCGTGGGCGGCGGGGCGTCGGGGTCGTCGGGCAGGCGGTACTCGCCGGCGGCGTTCACCACCTCGTCGAGGTTGCGCCGGCGCTGCTCGGCCTCGTCGCCGTCGGCGCCGTCGTCGAAGCCGCGCAGGCCGCCTTCCTCGAGCACCATCTCGGCGAACGCCGCGAGCGCGTCGGGCTCGCCGGTGTCGAGGAGGCCGCGCCAGCGGGCGAGCATGCCCGCGAAGTCGTCGATCTTCCGCGCCGTGCGGTCGGCGACGCCGGCGTCGCGCGCGAATCGAAGCGCCTCGAGCACCGGGATGCGCCGCTCGCCCGCGGTGCGCTCGATGCGCGCCATCGAGGAGTCGCCGATCCCGCGCGGGGGAACGTTCACGATGCGCGCGCACGCGACGTCGTCGGCGGGGTTGGCCGCCAGCCGCAGGTAGGCGATCAGGTCCTTCACTTCCTTGCGCTCGTAGAAGGCGGTGCCGCGCACGATGCGGTAGGGAACGTCGCTGCGGCGCAGCGCGTCCTCGACCACGCGGCTCAGCGCGTTCATCCGGTAGAGGACGGCCATCTCGCGCCAGGGCACGCCCTCGCGCGCGGCCTCGAGCACGGCCTCGGCCACCTTGGCGGCCTCGGCGTGCTCGTCGGAGGCGCGCACCACGCGCACCTTCTCGCCGTCGCCCTGGTTGGTGTAGAGGGGCTTCGAGCGCCGGCGCTTGTTGTGGCGGATCAGGCCGTCGGCCGCGGCCACCACGTGGGCGGTGGAGCGGAAGTTCTCGCCGAGCGCCACGGTGCGCGCGCCGGGGAAGCCTTCCTCGAACTCCAGGATGTTGCGGATGTCCGCGCCGCGCCAGCGGTAGATGGACTGGTCCGGGTCGCCGACCACGCAGATGTTCCGGTGCCCGCCGGCGATGTGCCGGGCGATCGCGAACTGCGCGCGGTTGGTGTCCTGGTACTCGTCGATCAGCACGTGGCGGTAGCGCGCGGCGGCGGCCTCGCGCAGCGAATCGACCGAGCCGAGCGACGTGGCCACGCGCATCAGGAGGTCGTCGAAGTCGAGCGCGTGGCTGCGCGCAAGCGCCGCCTGGTAGGCCTCGTACGCCTTGGCCACCTGGCGCGAGGCGTAGTCGCCGGCGGACGCGCGGAAGTCCTCGGGCGTGAGCAGCTGGTTCTTCGCCGCGCTCACCTTGGAGAGGACGGCCGCCGGCTGGAAGTTCTTCTCGTCGAGCCCGGCCTCGGCGATCGCGACCTTCATCGCGCGCTTCTGGTCGTCGGCGTCGAAGATGACGAAGTCGGGGTCCACGCCGCACTCGAGCGCGTGGCGGCGCAGGAACATCGCGCAGAAGGCGTGGAAGGTGCTCACCACGAGCCCGCGGCGCGCGGAGGCGTCCGGCGGCAGCATCGCCTCGACGCGCTGCTTCATCTCGCCGGCGGCCTTGTTGGTGAAGGTGAGCGCGAGGATCTGCCACGGCGCCACGCCGCGCGCCACCAGCAGCGCGATGCGCCGCGTGATGACGCGCGTCTTTCCGGAGCCCGGCCCGGCCAGCACCAGGAGCGGGCCCTCCCCGTGCTCGACCGCCGCGCGCTGGTCGGGGGTCAGGCCATCAAGGAGGGAATCAGCGTCGGCATCCATGCGCATCGGCGGCGAGTCTAGGAAGACAGCCTCCGACACTCTGTCCACATCGCTCGGGCGGCCTTCACAATTGCTAAACCGTGGTCCGTGATGGGGTTGCGAATCACGGCATGAAAGTCAATAAAAACGGAACGCTTGAGGCTTGCACCCACAACCTGTAGGGGTACCATGCCGCCCACGCCCAAGCGTTGGTGGTGCAAGGGCAACCGAATCGTACCGTACGGATGCCGAACAGGCAACCCGAATCGGGCCGATTCGGGTCGTGGTGGGGGCGCGGGTGCCGCGTCCTTGGGTCCAGTCGTTCGGTGAGCACTTCCCCTGGCCAGGATGGCCGGTTCAAGAGGTCGGGCAATGAGCATCCTGTGCGACACGCAGATCCGCGACTCGGTGCGGATCGTTCCCTTCGCGGACAACGCGAAGCGCCCCGGGACGGTGTCCTTCGGCGTCTCGAGCTACGGCTACGACGTCCGCGTCGGCACCAAGTTCAAGGTCTTCACCAACGCCACGAGCGGCGGCACCGCCATCGTCGACCCGAAGGCGTTCACCAGCGACCTCTTCATCACCATCGACACCGCCGAGACCGGCCGCGACCACATCGTGATCCCGCCGAACTCCTTCGCGCTGGCCGAGACCGTCGAGACGATCGACGTGCCGCGCGACGTGCTGGCGATCTGCGTGGGCAAGAGCACCTACGCCCGCTGCGGCATCATCGTCAACGTCACCCCGCTCGAGCCCGAGTGGCGCGGCAAGGTGACCATCGAGATCAGCAACACCACTCCCCTTCCCGCCAAGATCTACGCCAACGAGGGCATCGCGCAGATGATCTTCCTGCGCGCCGAGCGGGAGTGCGCCGTCAGCTACGCCGACAAGGGCGGCAAGTACCAGGACCAGGCCGGCCTGACGCTCCCGCGCGTCGACGGCCTCGCGCACGCCGAGCACGCCAGGCACTGAACCACCGCCGCGGTGCGCGCGCCGGCCCCGCCGGGACGCGCGCCGCGGCGACCGCATCGAACGAGACCGAGTCACGGACGCACGGAACGCAGAGGAACAGGACGACAAGAACATGCGCATCGCACGACGATTCACCACCGCAGGCAAGGACGTCTTCAGCACCGTCGAGTGGACCACCCGCTCGAGCCGCATCTCCAACTCCGACGGCAGCACCGTCTTCGAGATGCACGATGCGCAGGTGCCCTCGGGCTGGAGCCAGCTTGCCACCGACATCGTGGTCAGCAAGTACTTCCGCAAGGCCGGCGTGCCGCAGCTGGGGAAGGACGGCCGCCCGCTGAAGGACGCCGCCGGCAAGCCCGTCCTCGGCCCCGAGCGCAGCGTGCGCCAGGTGGTGCACCGCCTCGCCGGCTGCTGGCGCCACTGGGGCGAGAAGCACGGCTACTTCTCCAGCCGCAAGGACGCCGAGGCGTTCTACGACGAGATGGCGTGGATGCTGATCAACCAGGTGGCGGCGCCGAACAGCCCGCAGTGGTTCAACACCGGCCTCAACTACGCCTACGGCATCAGCGGCCCCGCGCAGGGCCACTGGATCGCCGACCACGAGACCGGCAAGGTCACGCTGGCCAAGGACGCCTACAGCCACCCGCAACCGCACGCCTGCTTCATCCAGGGCGTGCGCGACGACCTCGTCGGCGAGGGCGGCATCATGGACCTGTGGACGCGCGAGGCGCGCCTCTTCAAGTACGGCTCCGGCACCGGCACCAACTTCTCGAACCTGCGCGGCAACGACGAGCCGCTCTCGGGCGGCGGCCGCAGCTCGGGCCTGATGAGCTTCCTGAAGATCGGCGACCGCGCCGCGGGCGCCATCAAGTCGGGCGGCACCACCCGCCGCGCCGCCAAGATGGTCTGCCTGGACGTCGACCACCCGGACATCGAGGCGTTCGTCAACTGGAAGGTGCGCGAGGAGATCAAGGTCGCCGCGCTGGTCGAGGGCATGAAGCACCTCTCGGCCAACCAGAAGGAGATCGCCGAGCGCCTGGGCCTGCGCCTGGACTACGACTTCAACGGCGAGGCGTACTACACCGTCAGCGGCCAGAACTCCAACAACTCCGTCCGCCTGTCGGACGAGTTCATGGACGCGGTCGAGAAGGACGGCGAGTGGACGCTCACCCGCCGCACCGACGGCAAGGTGGCGAAGACCCTGCGCGCCGGCGACCTGTGGAAGCAGGTCAACGAGGCCGCATGGCACTGCGCCGACCCGGGCGTGCAGTACGACTCGACGATCAACGCGTGGCACACCTGCCCCGCCGGCGGGCGCATCAACGCCAGCAACCCGTGCAGCGAGTACATGTTCCTCGACGACACGGCGTGCAACCTGGCGTCGATCAACCTGCTCAAGTTCTACGACCCCGAGTCGCGCACCTTCGACCTCGAGGGCTACGAGCACGCGATCAGCCTGTGGACCGTGGTCCTCGAGATCAGCGTGCTGATGGCGAGCTTCCCCTCCAAGGAGATCGCCGAGCTCAGCTGGAAGTACCGGACGCTCGGCCTGGGCTACGCCAACCTCGGCGCGATGCTCATGCAGGCGGGCATCCCCTACGACAGCGAGGCCGGCCGTGCCGTGTGCGCCGCCCTCACCGCGATCCTCACCGGCCGCTCCTACGCGGCGAGCGCGGTGCTGGCCGCCGAGCACGGTCCCTTCGACGGCTACAAGGCCAACAAGGAGAACATGCTCCGCGTCATCCGCAACCACCGCCGCGCCGCGCACGGCGAGGCGCGTGACGCGGGCACGTACGAGTCGCTGCGCATCGCGCCGGTGCCGATCGACCACGGCGTCTTCAAGGCCGGCCAGGTGAACATCGCCAACGCGTCCGACATGCTCGGGCGCGCCACGGCGGCCTGGGACGACGCCCTCGCCTTCGGCAAGAAGCACGGCTACCGCAACGCGCAGGTCACCGTGATCGCGCCGACGGGCACCATCGGCCTGCTGATGGACTGCGACACCACGGGCGTCGAGCCCGACTTCGCGCTCACCAAGTTCAAGAAGCTCGCCGGCGGCGGCTACTTCAAGATCGCCAACCAGTCGCTGCGCCCGGCGCTGGTGGCCCTGGGCTACTCGGCCGCGCAGGTCGACGACATCGTGACCCACGTCATGGGCACGCTGAGCCTCGACGTGCCGATGCCCGCCGAGGACGGCACGTTCCCGTCGCACGGCCCGTCGCTGCGCGACCACCTGATCGAGTGCGGCTACACCGGCGACGAGGTGGTGGCGATCGAGAACAGCCTGCCCACGGTGTTCGAGATCTCCTTCGCCTTCTCGGCGTGGAAGATGCCCGAGCGCCTGATGGCGTCCCTGGGAGTCGACGTGGCCAAGGCGCGCGCCGACATGAAGTTCAACGGCCTGCGCGCGCTGGGCATGAGCCGCAGGCAGATCGAGGCGCTCAACGTGCGCATCTGCGGCACGCAGACCGTCGAGGGCGCCCCGCACCTCAAGGACCGCCACCTGCCGGTCTTCGACTGCGCCAACCGCTGCGGCACGCTCGGCCAGCGCTTCATCGCGCCGGAGGGCCACATCCGCATGATGGCGGCCGCGCAGCCCTTCATCTCGGGCGCCATCAGCAAGACCATCAACCTGCCCAACGAGGCGTCGGTCGAGGACATCGGCCGCTGCTACCGGCTGAGCTGGGAGCTGGGCCTGAAGGCGAACGCCCTGTACCGCGACGGCTGCAAGCTGAGCCAGCCGCTCAGCACGAAGAGCGACGCCTCCGAGGACCGCGACGAGGAGGACACCGAGGGCCTGAAGGAGGCCACGGTCACCGAGCGCGTGGTCGAGGTCGAGCGCGTGGTGGAGATCGAGCGCGTGGTGGAGCGCGTGGTGGAGCGCCCGATGCGCCGCCGCCTGCCCGACACGCGCGAGTCGATCACCCACAAGTTCAACGTGGCGGGCCACGAGGGCTACCTGATCGTCGGCCTCTACGAGGACGGCAAGCCCGGCGAGCTCTTCATCACGATGGCGAAGGAGGGCTCGACGATCGGCGGCCTGATGGACTCGCTCGGCACCGCGGTGAGCCTGGCGTTCCAGTACGGCGTGCCGGTGGAGAGCATCGTCAACAAGTTCGCGCACCAGCGCTTCGAGCCGATGGGGATGACCACCAACACGGACATCCCCTTCGCCAAGAGCCTGGTGGACTACATCTTCCGCTGGCTGGGCATGCAGTTCATCGACGGCTACCGGGAGCAGAACGCCCCGCGCCGCTCGAAGCCCGCGGACACCCACGCCGGATCGGCAGGCGCAGGAAGCGCCGCCGCCATCACCCACAGCAAGGAGGCTGAATGGCCCGCACGAGCAAGCGCACTGCCGCACGCAGACCGGACGGACGCTCCGTCGGGAAGCGACCGAGCCGCCGCCGGATGGGCGAGGGCGGACGCGAGCCCGTCGCTTGCGTCGCGTGCCGTGACCGACATCCCGGCCGCGTCGATCATCGACGGTTCGGCTGGGGCGCGGATCGAGGCGACGATCACCGAGACCGTGGTGGTCGCCGAGGTGCACGCGGAGGGCAGCGCGCTCAAGCAGTCGAACGCGCAGCTCATGGGCGACGCGCCGCCGTGCAGCACCTGCGGTGAGATCACCGTCCGCAACGGAACGTGCTACCGGTGCCTGAACTGCGGCACCTCGATGGGCTGCTCCTGAGCCACCGACCCGGGCGCGGCGCGCCCGACGAACCACCCGCCGCACGGCCCGCCCCAAGGATGGGGCGCCGTGCGGCGGGGACCGAACGACTGGGTCCCGCGCGGCGCACGGCCGCGGGCGCGGGACGGCGGAGGCCACGAGCCGACGAAACACAGGACCATGCGATGCGCGCGGACTCCGACCCGCGCGCGTCGCGACAACCGACGCGATGGGGGCGAGCGCCCAGGGCGTGCGCGGTCAGCGAGTGGATGGACCCTCCTTGCAGGCCGGATGAGCACGGACAGCGCGCACTTCGGCCCCCTCTCCTGGGAACGGATGCCCCCCATCGGAACGCTGCTGCGCCTGCCTCGGCAGGATGCCCGCAGCGGGACGACCCGGAAGGGAGACCCACCCGCCCGCGGACTCGCCCCCTCGCGTCACTTTCCACGGATCGGCCGCACCTCGCGTGCGCGCCAGGTCCCTCCCCCGCCGCGGCATGCCCACCCCCGCGGCGGGGTCTTTCCTTTCCGGGCGAGGCGTACACTGATTCGATGGTTCCCGCAGGAGAACGAGGACGGATGCGTGGGAGGAAGCTCGCGCCGGCGGCATGCGTCGCCGCGACGGCCGCGTTCCTCGCCGGATGCGCCGCCACCCCGGAGGAAGTGTCGCTCTCCCGCAAGGCGAAGCTCGACACCGCGCCGATCACCCACGTGGTCCTGATCCAGCTGAAGGACCCGACGCGCGCGGCGGAACTGGTGGCCGACTGCGACCGCGCCCTGCCGGCGCTGGAGTCGGTGGCGTCCTACTCCTGCGGCGTTCCGCTCGCCACCGACCGCACCACCGTGCTTCGCGACTACGACGTCGGCATCTACGTGGGGTTCCGCAACGGCGCCGACTACCGCTCGTACGTGGACGACCCGCGGCACCTGGCGCTGGTCGAGCGCTGGCGCGACGGCTGGAAGGCCGTGCGCATCTGGGACATCGCCGAGGGAACGACGGGCGCGGTCGCGGGAGATCCCGTGCCGCCGCCCGCGGCGGAACCGGAGACGAAGCAGGCCGAGCCGGTCACGCCGGCGCCTGCCGCGACGCCGAAGGCCGCGCCCGCCGATTCGACCGCACCCGCGAACGCATCGGCCGCCGCGCCGACGAAGCCACCGGCCGCCGCACCCACGCCCACGCCCACGCCCGCGCCCACGCCCGCGCCGACGGAGCCGAAGGGCTGACCGCTACACTTCGCCTGATGGCGGTCCACACGTCCATCCAGCCCCGCCAGAAGTGGTGGAACATCGCGTACGCGGGCATCTGCCTGGTGCTCGCGCTGTGGGGTGCCTACGACTACTGGGTCACGATCCCCGTCAAGGAAGCCGCCGTGGCCGCCTACGACGCTGCCGCGAAGCAGGTCGAGGACTTCGAGGCGAAGGCGCAGGCCTCGCAGGCCGCCCCCGGCGGCGCGTCCCCGCTCTCGGCCGAGGAGGTGGCTGCATACACGCAGGCGAAGGCGGTGGTCGACAAGGGCCGCCCCACGCCGCCCGCCGCGTACGACCGTCCCGTCCAGCTGTGGATGTACATGGTCGGCTGCGGCGTCATGGGCGTGCCGTGGTTCCTGTGGCAGTGGATCGCGACCGCGCGCCGGCGCTACTCGCTCGAGGACGACGGCACGCTGGTGGCCCCCGAGGGCCGCTTCGGCCGCGCCGACATCGCCGACATCGACATGGACAAGTGGATGTCCAAGTCGCTGGCGACGGTCGTGCTGACCGACGGGCGGAAGCTCGTGCTCGACGACTACAAGCACCGTGACATGCACCTGATCGTGGGCGCGATCGCCTCCGAGCGCTACCCGGAGAAGTGGAGTCCCGAGGCGCGCGACCTCGACCGCGTGCGCGCGGAGGCCGAGGCGGCGGACGCCGCGAAGGCCGCGGCCGACGTTCCGTCCGGCGGCGGCGCGGTCTGAACCATGCGTTCGACCACCGAGCCAACGACCGCGATCCCGAAGCAGGACCGCTGCGCGGACCTGCCGCACCGTCCGCGCGTCATGCTCGGCAAGATGGGCCTCGACGGCCATGACCGCGGCGTGAAGCTGATCGCGCGCGTCATGCGCGACGCGGGCATCCACGTCGTCTACAGCGGGCTGTGGCAGACGCCGCGGAGCCTGGCGATCGGCGCGCGCGACGAGGACGTCGACTGCGTGGCCGCGTCGATGATGTCGAACTCGCACCTGGTGCTGGTGCCGCGGCTCCTCGGCGAGCTGAAGGCCGTCGGGCGCGCGGACATCCCGGTGAACGTCGGCGGGATCATCCCGCAGTCGGACGTGCAGGCGCTGCTCGACGCCGGCGTCGCGCGCGTCTACCACACCGGCACGGGGATGGACGACATCATCGACAGCGTGCGGGCGAGCGTGAGGCCGTACGCGCCGCTCGCCGCGGGGCCGCGCGAGGCACTGCTTGCGCGGCAGATCTCGATGGCGCACGCGGGCACGCTGCCCGCGGGCACGCCCTCGCGCCGGCCCGCGCGCGTGGTGGGGATCACCGGCTCGCCCGGCACCGGCAAGAGCACGCTGGTGGCGGCGATGGCCAACGAGGCCGTGCGCCGCGGGCAGCGGATCGCGGTGGTGGCCTTCGACCCGATGAGCCCGATCACGGGCGGCGCCCTGCTCGGCGACCGCCTGCGCGTCGACTTCAACGCCGTCGACGACCGGGTCTTCTACCGGTCGCTCGCGATCGTCGGCGAGGACTACCGCAGCCTGCCCGAGATCATCGGGCTGATCGGCGCCGCCGGCTTCGACCTCCTGATCATCGAGACCGTCGGCGCCGGGCAGAACGACGTCGCGATCCGCCAGCACGTCGATCGCACCGCGGTCGTCGTGGTGCCGGGCATGGGCGACTCCGTCCAGATGGACAAGGCCGGCATCCTGGAGATCGCCGACCTGTTCGTGGCCAACAAGGCCGACCACGCCGGCGAGGCCAAGCTCGTCCGCGAGCTGCTCGACGTCGCCGCCGGGCGGCCGATCCTGGAGACCATCGCCACCGAGGGCAAGGGCGTGGTCGAGCTGCTTGACGCGATCGTGGCGTAGGCCGCCGCCCCCGCGGGGACGGGTATCCTTTCCGCCCCCATGTCCGTCGAACTCAAGCCAAACGTGAACCAGGCGCTCGAGATCGGGCGCTTCGCCTGCGACTTCATGCGCGACGGCCGCCCGTCCGCCTCGGTCGAGGACCGCACCAAGCTCTTCCACACCGACAGCGTGCTGTGCGGCATCAGCGCGATCGCGCTGGGCACGAACGCCCCGGTGCTCCTGCGCCAGGAGGCCCTCGAGTACCGCCGCGACGACGGCGTGCCGTTCTTCGGCAGCACCGTGAAGGTCGCGCCGGAGAAGGCGATCGTCGCCAACGGCTCGGCCGTGCGCGAGTGGGACTCCAACGGCACCAACTTCGGCTACCGCAGGGAGCTCGGCTTCACCGCCGGAGAGTTCGGGCACAACGACTTCTACCCCGTGGCGATCGCCGCCGCGCAGCTCAAGGGCCGTGACGGCGCGTGGGCCCTGCGCGGCATGATGCTGTCCGACGAGATCCGCGGCCGCCTCGCCGAGGTCTTCAGCCTGAAGACCTACAAGATCGACCACGTGGTGCACGGGGCCATCGCGAGCGCGGCCACCTGGGGCGCGATGACGGGCGCCACGCCCGAGCAGATCGAGAGCGCGATCGGCATGGTGGTCGCGCACTACGTCCCGTGGCGCGCCATCCGCGCCGGCAAGCAGCTCTCCGACTCGAAGGGCGCGAGCGCCGCGATCAGCACCGAGGTCGCCGTCCTCAGCATGATGCGCTCGATGCGCGGCTTCGTGGGCCCGAAGGACATCTTCCGAAACCCCGAGAGCATGTTCCGCCAGTTCCAGAAGACCACGGGCGACAGCCCCTTCCCGCTGGTGATGTCGACCCAGGGGGACGACTTCGCGGTGATGGGCATGCACTTCAAGCTGGGCCTCTACGAGCACCAGTCCGCGGGCGCGCTGCAGGGCATGATCGACCTGATGCGCAAGCACCCGGAGATCCTGGAGAAGCCGGAGACCATCAAGTCCATCAAGATCGTGGCGTACGAGCCCGCCTTCGGCATCATCGGCGACCCGGCCAAGCGCGACCCGAAGACGCGCCAGAGCGCGGACCACTCGATGGTCTACATCGTGGGCACGCTGCTTCGGAAGGCCGTCGAGAAGGCCGCCGAGATGAAGACCGGGCGGATCGCCGACGGCAACGACGCGATGTGGAAGACGCTCTTCCTCGCGCCGCACGACTACGACCCCGCGGCGATCGCGAACACGGTCACGCGGGCGTACATGGAGAAGATGGCCTTCGAGCACGGCGGCCCGGAGTACGACCGCAACTACCCCGACGGGATCCCGACGAGCGTGGTCATCACGACGACCGACGGGCGCAGCCTCGACAGCGGCTTCGTGATGTACCCCTCCGGCCACGCGCGCAACACGACCGCGGACCTGAAGGGCATCCTGGCCAACAAGTTCGACCGGCTCGGGAAGCTCGCCATGGACGACCCGAAGCCGCTCGTCGAGAAGCTCGACGCGCTCGAGAAGCTCGACGCGAAGCAGCTCGCCTCGCTCTACGACTTCCGGATCGCAGACCGCGGCCGGTTCGAGTGAGCGGAATTTCCGCCGCTTCCGGCGGACGTCGCGCGTGCGGGGTTACCATCGGGTCATGGATTGGCGCGAGCGGATTTCCGAGGATCCCGGCATCCGGTTCGGGAAGGCCTGCGTCCGCGGCACCCGCATCGCGGTGGCGGACGTGCTCGGCTGGCTGTCGTCCGGCATGACCGCGGAGGACATCGTCCGCGAGTACCCGCCGATCAGCCGGGAGGACGTGCTCGCCTGCCTTGCCCGGGCCGCCGAGAGCGAGCGCACCCATCACGGCGGGGACGCGGCATGAAGCTGCTGGTCGACCAGAACCTCCCGGCGAGGCTGCTGCCGCAGCTGCAGGCGCGGTTCCCGGGCTCCGTCCACGTGAACGAGGTGGGGCTCGGCGGCGCCCGGGACATCGAGATCCGGGACCCGCCGCGCTGAGGTCGGCCTCAGGCGCCGAGCACCGCGGCGACCTCGTCGCGGCTTCCCATGACCAGCGGCACGCGCTCGTGCAGCTCGCGCGGCACGATGTCCATCGTGCGGCGGCCGTCGGCGGCCACGCTGGTGCCCCCGGCCTGCTCGACGAGGAAACTCATCGGGTTCGCCTCGTAGAGGAGGCGAAGCTTGCCCTGCGGGTGCTTCTTCGTCGGCGGGTAGAGGAACACGCCGCCGTTGACGAGCGTGCGGTGCACGTCGGCGACCATGGAGCCGATGTACCGGCTCGAGTAGCCGTTGGCGTGCGCCCACCTCAGGTAGCGCTGGAAGGACTCGGGGAACCCGTCGGCGTTCGCCTCGTTCACGGAATAGACCTTCTTCCGGTCGGGCATGCGGATGTCGCGCTTCACCAGCATGAAGCTGCCGATGCTCGCGTCGAGCTCGAACATGTGCACGCCCCGGCCGGTGGTGATCACGAAGATGGTGCTCGAGCCGTAGAGCACGTAGCCCGCGGCCACCTGCTTCGATCCCGGCTGGCACACGGTCTCGACCGCGCCGGCGATGGTCGGGTCGTTCCGCAGGATCGTGAAGATCGTCCCCACGCCCACCGCCGTGTCGAGGTTGCTCGAGCCGTCGAGGGGGTCGAAGAGCACGCAGTACTTGCCGCCGTCGCGGCCGCGGCGCAGGATGGTCGGCTCCTCGTCCTCCTCGCTGCCGAGCACGGCGATCGAGCTGCGGCCGCCGAGGACGCGCATGATCACCTCGTTGGCGATCACGTCCATGCGCAGCTGGGTCTCGCCCTGGACGTTGGTGTCGCCCTGCTCGCCCAGCACCTCCTGGAGGCGCACGTGGCGCACCTTGTGGGCGATGATCTTCGCCGCCAGCGACACCGCGCTGATGATCCAGCTGAACTCGCCGGTCGCGCCCGGGTAGCGCGCCTCCTCCTCCAGGATGAACGACTGGAGGGACACCAGGTTGTCGGTCACGACGCCGCGCGCGGCCTGCTTCGGTCCGGAATCGGGCATCGCCGAAGGCTATCATTTGCGCCCCATGAGCACGCCCGTCATCGTCGCGGCCCGCCGCACCCCGATCGGCAAGTTCCAGGGCGCCCTCGCGCGTGTCCCCGCACCCGCCCTCGGCAGCTACGCGATCGGCGCATGCCTCGCCGATGCCCCCGGGGCCAAGGACCACGTCGAGGCCTGCTACATGGGCTGCGTGCTGCAGGCCGCGGTCGGCCAGAACCCCGCGCGCCAGGCCGCGCTGAGGGCCGGCATCGCGCACACCGTCAACGCCGTGACCGTCAACAAGGTCTGCGGCTCCGGCCTCGAGGCGGTGATGCAGGCGGCGAACATGATCCGCCTCGGCGACGCGCACTGCGTGGTGGCCGGCGGCATGGAGAACATGGACCTCGCGCCGCACATGGTGCACGCCCGCGCCGGCGTCAAGTACGGCGAGGCGAAGCTGATGGACCACATGCAGCTCGACGGCCTGACCTGCGCCTTCGAGAACTGGCCGATGGGCAACGCCGCCGAGCACACGGCCTCCACCTGCGGCGTGACCCGCGCCGAGCAGGACGCCTTCAGCGCCGAGAGCCACCGCCGCGCCGCCGAGGCCACGAAGAACGGCTGGTTCAAGTCCGAGATCGTCGCGTTGACGGCCGAGCAGTGCATGGCGAAGGCCGGCCTCGACGCCGACGAGGGCTTCCGTGCCGACAGCACCGCCGAGGGCCTGGCCAAGCTGCGCGCCGCGTTCACGAAGGACGGCTCGGTCACGGCCGGCAACGCCAGCCAGATCTCCGACGGCGCCGCCGCGGTGATCGTGATGAGCGAGTCGAAGGCGAAGGAGCTGGGGCTGAAGCCGCTGGCGCGCATCGTGGCCTACGGAACCGCGGGCGTCGCGCCCAAGGACCTCTTCATCGCGCCGAAGGTGGGCATCGAGCAGCTCCTTGCGAGGACCGGGAAGTCGGTCGCCGACGTCGACCTCTTCGAGATCAACGAGGCGTTCGCGGCGCAGGTGCTCGCGGACGCCAAGCCGCTGGGCATCCCGCACTCGAAGCTCAACGTCACCGGCGGCGGCGTGGCGCTCGGGCACCCGATCGGCGCCAGCGGTGCGCGCGTCCTGGTGACGCTCGTCCACCAGCTGCACCGCACCGGCGGCAGGCGCGGCGTGTGCAGCCTCTGCCTCGGCGGCGGCAACGCGGTGTCGATGATGGTCGAGACCGCCTGATACCCTGCCCCGCGTGATGGCCCGGCGGATCCTCGTGTTCCTCGCGCTCGCGGCGCTCGCCGCGGGGGCGTGGCTCCTCGGCGACCGGCTGCTCGTCGACCGCACGCCGATCGTGGTCGGCATCCTGCATTCCCAGACCGGGCCGATGGCCGTCAGCGAGCGGCCGATGATCGAGTCCGAGATCCTGGCGCTCGAGGAGGTGAACGCCTCGGGCGGGCTGCTCGACCGGCCGGTGCGCTGGGTGGTGGCCGACGGGGCGTCGGATTGGCCCACCTTCGCGAAGCAGGCCGAGCGACTGATCCGCGACGAGGGCGCGTGCGCCGTCTTCGGCTGCTGGACGAGCGCCAGCCGCAAGAGCGTGCTGCCCGTCTTCGAGAAGCTCGACCACCTCCTGGTCTACCCCATGGCCTACGAGGGGATGGAGCAGTCGTCGAACGTCGTCTACGTGGGAGCCTCGGCCAACCAGCAGGTGGTGCCGGCCGTCCAGTGGTGCCACGAGCAGCTGAAGGCGCGCCGGTTCCTGCTGGTCGGGTCGAACTACATCTGGCCGCGCTGCGTGAACGCCATCGCCAAGGACCAGATCCTGGGCCTCGGGGGCGACGTCGTGGAGGAGGCCTACCTCGCCTTCGGCAGCACCGACGTGGACGAGATCGTGCGGCTGATCGCCGAGAAGAAGCCGGACGTCGTGCTGTCGAGCGTCGTCGGCGACTCCGCGATCGCCTTCGCCCGCGGGATGCGCGCGGCCGGGCTCGATCCGTCCAAGGTGCCGACCGTGACCTTCGCGGTCGGCGAGAACGAGCTGCAGGCCATGCAGCCCGGGGACATGGCGGGCGACTACGCCGCGTGGAGCTACTTCCAGTCGCTCGCCGGGCCGCGCAACCGCGACTTCGTGGACGCCTTCCGCGCCCGCTACGGGGCCGACCGGTCCGTCGCCGACGTCAATGCCTCCGCGTGGATGGGCGTCCACATGTGGGCGCAGGCAGTGCGCGAGGCCGGCACCACCGACGTGCGCCAGGTTCGGAGCGCGATGCGGCGGCAGAGCATGGACGCGCCGGAAGGGGTGGTGGCGATCGACCCGGAATCGCAGCATGCGTGGCGGTCCGCCTGCATCGGCCGCATCAGGCCGGACCGGCAGGTCGACGTCGTGTGGACGACCGGCATCCCGATCAGGCCCGTTCCGTTCCCCGCCACGCGCACGCGCGCGGCGTGGGAGTCCTTCGTCGACGAGCTGCAGCGCGGATGGGGCGGGCGCTGGACCGGCCCGACCGCCGACGAGGTCGCCGGGGTGCAGCGGAAGGCGGCGGAGCCGTGAGCCCGGCGCCCCTCGCGTCGGACCCGCCCAGCCGCGGATTCCTGCGATCGATCGCCGGGCGGCTGCTGGCCTGGTTCCTGGCGCTCGCGCTGGTGCCGCTCGCGGTGCTCGGGGTCGTCACGACGCGGATGGCGACGTCCGCCCTCGAGCAGGCGGTGCGCGACAACCTGGTGAAGGTCGCGGCCGCGAAGTCCGCCGAGCTCGAGCGGTACGCAAGCGAGCGGCTCTCCGACGCCTCGGGGGTCGCGAACGTCCAGGGACTCCGGCGCGCCGTGGCGTACATGACGCGGCCGGAGGGCGCCGAGTGGGATGGCCCGGTCCCGGGCCCCATCAGCATGAAGGCGGTTACCCAGTCGCTCGGGTACCGCCATCTCTTCGCGGTGGACGCATCGGGGCGGGTGCTCCTGAGCAGCGACGACGTGGTCCGGCCAGGCGACTCCTCGATCGACGGCACCTTCGCGGGAACCGAGCTCGCGGCGGCCATCGCACGGTCGCGGATCCTGCTGCAGATCGAGATGACGCCCTTCGCGACGTACTCGTTCTCGCGCGAGCCGCTCGCCTTCATCGTCTGCCCCATCATGAACGAGGGCGGCATCGTGGGCGTGCTCGCCGCGGCGCTGGGGCCGGAGCGGTTCTGGGCGATGCTCGGGGACGCCACGGGGCTCGGCGACACGGGCGAGCTGCTGGCCTGCAGCCGCTCCGGGGACGAGCTGGTGGTGTCCGCGCCGCTGCGGCTCGTGGACGACGCGGCCTTCCGCATGCGCATCGCGCCGGGCTCGCCGATGTGGCAGACCGCCTCGGCGGCGGCAAGCGGCGGGCGCGGCTGGGGCACGGTCACCGACTACCGCGGCGAGGAGACGACGGCCGCCTGGTGCTACCTGCCGACGTACCGATGGGGCATCGTCGTGAAGCAGGACGCGCGGGAGGCGTACGCCATGGTCGCCGCACAGGAACGCACGGTCCTCGGCCTCGCCGCGGCGATCGCGATCGCGGTCGCGGTCGCGGCGATCGTCATCGCACGGAGCATCTCGACGCCGCTGCGGACGGCCGTCGCGGTCGCCAACCGCGTGGCCGACGGCGACCTGCGCGCCGACGTGGGCACGCCCGCGAGGGACGAGACCGGCGCCCTGCTCGAGGGAATCCGTGGCATGACCGAGGACCTGCGCGCGCTGATCGGGCGGATCAAGGAGTCCTCGGCGACCCTGGGCGCCGTGGCGTCGTCGATCGCGCAGTCGACCGACGCACAGCGCGAGATCGCCGGCGAGCACGGTGCGTCGACCACGCAGGCCGTCGCCGCGGCGCGGGAGATCTCGGCGACCGGACACGAGCTCGCGCGCACCATGGACCAGGTGGACGCGGTCGCCTCCGGCACGCGTGCCAGGGCGGCCGAGGGGCGCCATGGCCTCTCGGAGATCGAGGGCGCGATGGAGCGGCTCGAGCGCGGCGCGGGCGCCGTGTCGGCGACGCTCGGGACCATCAGCGAGCGCGCCGCCGGCGTGAATGCCGTGGTCGCGACCATGGTGAACGTGGCCAACCAGACCAACCTGCTGTCGATCAACGCGTCGATCGAGGCCGAGGCGGCCGGCGAGCACGGCCGGGGATTCCGCGTGGTGGCGCAGGAGGTGGCGCGCCTCGCGGACCGCACCGCCCGTGCGGCGCTGGAGATCGAGCGCATGGTGCGTGACATGCAGTCGAGCGTCGGCGGCGGCGTGCGCGAGATGGGTGCCTTCTCCGACGAGGTGCGCCGCAGCGCCGAGGCCGTGACCCGCATCTCGGGCGGCCTCGCCGACGTGATCGCGGACGTGGAGTCGATCTCGCGCAGCTTCGGCGAGGTGGCCGAGGGGATGCGCGCCCAGTCGACCGGCGCCGAGCAGATCCGCGACGCGATGGTGCGGCTCGCCGACGGCGCGCAGCGGACGGCCATGACGCTCGAGGTCACCGCATCCGCCGCGTCCGAGCTGCGCGCGGCGGTCGGCGGCCTCGACCGCGAGGTGTCGCGGTTCCGGACCTAGCGCGCCGCTCAGGGCGTGGCGCGGATCGACCGCAGGCGCATGCCCTGCGGCGTCTGCTCGAACTCGACGACGCGCAGGCCGAACTGGTCCCACAGGTGCGGCGTGAGCGTCGCGCGCGTGACCCCGCGGCCGATCGGCCGCATCACCACGTCCGACCCCATGGCGTCGAACCGCATGCGGTTGAGGAGCTCCATGGCGGGGCGGCGGTTCTTGATGCACCAGGCCTCGAACGCCGCGAAGCCGCCGCCGCCCGGGCGCTCGTACGTGGCGCGCGAATCGTCGGCGAGCAGCTGGTCCCACATCAGGCGCCACTCCTCGTTGCGGAAGCAGGTCATCGCGTTGCCGACGACGTGCTGGGGCATCAGGCAGCGGAGCACCACGGTGCCGTCGTCGAGCTGCGCGCGCGGCTCGAAGGCCGGAGGGGCCTTCTTCCCGCCCCCCGCCGCGGCCGACGCGGCCAGGCGCTCGCCGTCGGCGCCGGACGCGCCCGGATCGACGAACACGACGCGCGTGCCGTCGGGTGCGATGAATTCCTCGGCGGGCTGCTCGCCGAACGAGAGATCGGGACGCGGCCGGTACTCGACGCGTTCGGGCGTGCAGCCACCGGCGAACGCGGCCACGGCGAACGCCGCGGTCGCGAGGCGCGCGACCGGCGACCGGACGCAGCTCACTGCCCCGCTCCGCCGGACGGAGCCGCCACGGAGGACGGCGCCACGGCCGGTTCCACCGCCCGTGGCCCGTCACGCTCGATCGACCAGCCCATGCGCACGGCCTGCGCGGGATCGGCCGCCGGCGCATCGGTCCGAACGTGGGTGCCGCGCGTCTCGCGCCGCGAGAGCGCCGCGCGCGTCATCAGGAACCCGACCGTGAGCAGGTTCTGCACCTCCCAGCCGGTCGGGTCGTCGAAGACCTCGTCCATGCCGTAGCGGCCCCAGAAGCCGAACATGCCGAGCACGTCCTCGAGCCGATCGCCGTCGCGGGCGATGCCGACGTTCCGCCACATCGCGCTGCGCAGGCTCGAGCGGATGTCGGCGAGGTCGAGCTCGCCGTGGCGGCCGGTCGCCACCTCGCTGGTCACCGCATGCGGCCGCACGTCCGGGTGCGCGTCGCGCGCCACCGCCTCGGCGACGCGCCGGCCGAACACCAGCCCCTCGAGCAGGCTGTTGGAGGCGAGGCGGTTGGCGCCGTGCACGCCGTTGGCGGCCACCTCGCCGCAGGCGTAGAGGCCGGGGATGGACGACCGCCCGTCGAGGTCCGAGCGCACGCCGCCGATCGTGTAGTGGGCCGCCGGCACCACGGGCACGAGGTGCCGCGACGGGTCGATGTCGAAGCCCGCGAGCATGCGGGCAAGGCCCGGGAAGCGCTGCGAGAACCTGCCCGCCGGGAAGTGACGGCAGTCGAGGAAGACATGGCTGCCGCCGGCGCGCGAAAGGTGGTCTGCGATCGCCCGGCTCACCACGTCGCGCGGCGCCAGCTCGCGCATCGGGTGCACCCCCTCCATGAAGCGGTGACCGTCACGGTCGACGAGGTGCGCGCCCTCGCCCCGAACCGCCTCGCTCACGAGCAGGCGCCCCGCGCCGGCCACGTAGAGGGCCGTCGGGTGGAACTGCATGAACTCGAGGTCGGCGAGCTCCGCGCCCGCGCGCCACGCCATGGCGATGCCGTCGCCGGTGGCGACCTTCGGGTTGGTGGTCTCGCGATAGGCCTGCCCCGCCCCGCCGGAGGCGAGCACCACCGCGCGCGCCCACACGATCTGCAGGCCGTGGCGCGGGTGCCAGGTCAGCGCGCCGGCGATGCGCGGGTCGCCGTCGCCGGCGCGCAGGAGGTCGATCGCGAAGCAGCGGTCGAAGATGCGCAGGCCCGGGGTCGCCCGGGCGCGCTCCACCAGGACGCGCGCCAGCTCGTGACCGGTCGCGTCGCCGTCGGCGTGCACGATGCGCGCGCGGTGGTGCCCGCCCTCGAGCGCGAGTGCCGGCGTCCCGTCCGGCGCGCGGTCGATGCGCATGCCCCAGTCGAGGAGCTGCGACACCTCGGCCGGGCCTTCCTCGGCAAGGACCCGCACCGCCACGGGGTCGCACAGGCCGCCACCCGCGTCGAGCGTGTCGCTCACGTGGCTCTCGGAGGAATCCTCGCGCGCGATCGCCGCCGCGATGCCGCCCTGCGCCCAGCTGGTGTTCGAGAGGTCGACCGACTCCTTCGCCAGGACGATGACGTCGCCGTGGCGCGCGGCCTCGATGGCGCAGCGCAGGCCGGCCACCCCGGTGCCGACGACCAGCGTGTCCGTGAAGACCTGCGGCAGCAGCGTGCTGCGGAAGGGGATCAGGAGGCGCCGCTCGCGGTAGATCGTCATGGGGCCTTCGGTGCGGCGGGCGGCGGCGCGGCCGGCGCGCCTGCCCCGCGCGCGGCGGACGCCTTGGCCTTCGCCGCCTCGAGGTCGAACGCCGCGACCCACACCTGGCTCGATCGCTCGCCCTCCCCGCGCTGCGCGGTCCACATCATGGTGCGGCCGTCGCGGCTGAAGACCGGCAGCACGTCCGCGCCGCTTGCGTCGGTGATGCGGACCGAGTGCGCGGGGTCCTGCGCATCGCGCATGTACACCTCGTAGTTGGTGTGCCCCGCCTCGCTCGAGGCGTAGGCCACGTGCCGGCCGTCCGGGTGGAAGTAGGGGCACCAGTTGACGTGCTGGTTCTGCGTGATCGGGCGCTCGTTCTCGATGCCGGTGATCCGGCCCGAGGCATCGCGCACCAGGTCCGCCATGAACACCTGCAGCAGGTTGTCGCCCTTTCGGTCGCTGCGGTAGACGATGCTCCGCTCGCCCGGCACGAAGAACGGCCCGCCGTCGTAGCCGGGGGCATCGACGATGCGACGGCGCTCGCCGGTGGGCATGTCCATCACCCACAGGTCGCCCTGCGTCTTCGGGTCGACCTGCGTGTAGAGGAGCGTGCGCCCGTCCGTGCTCAGGCTTCCCTCGGCCGCATAGCCCTTGCCGTCGCCGACGACGGGCTCGAGCGTCGCCGCGGTGCCGTCGGCCTTGCGCAGGTCCACCTTCACCACCCGCATCTCGGGCGGGAACTGCCAGCGGTAGCGGCCGGTGCCGCGCTGGTAGCCGGGCGTCTCCTTGTCCGAAGGCGGCTCGACGGTGCTGCCGAAGAGGACGATCTCCGGGTCGGTGGGATGGAACCACCCGCAGGTGTTCGCGCTGCCGACGGGGCTGATGCGGCGGACGTTGGCCAGGCCCGTGATCGACCCGGAAGCGTCGCGCTCGAGGTCGGCGACGAACATCGCGTAGAAGTCGGGCGGCGCCGAGCCGTCCGCCGGGCGCTCGATCGCCTGGAACACGATGCGACGGTCGTCGGGGCTGAAGTAGCTCTCGCCCGCCTTCACGAAGCGGTCGGCGAACGTCAGCTGGCGGTGGTTCGAAAGCACCGGCGCCTCGGCCTGCCTCCACTGGACCTCGGGCGGCACGGCGGCGGGAGGCGCGGCGGATGCAGGCTGCGCGGCAGCCTGCAGGACGAGGACGATCGGGGCCAGGTGCATCGGGGAGATTCTAGGATCACCCACTCTCGGCGAGACCGATGCCAGGCGACGGATACACCATCATCCATGAGGACCGCTGGCTGCTGGTGGCCGACAAGGGCTGCGGCCTGCTCACGGTGCCCGGCATCGGGCCGGACAAGGCCGACTGCCTGGTCGCGCGCCTGCAGGCGCGGTGGCCCGGCGCGCGCGTGGTGCACCGCCTGGACCGCGACACGAGCGGCGTGATCGTGCTGGCGCGCGACGCGCAGGCGCACCGGGCGCTGAGCATGCAGTTCGAGCGGCGCGAGACCGGCAAGCGCTATGCGGCGCTCGTCGCCGGTCACCCGCCGAAGGACGCCGGCGAGATCGACCTTCCGATCCGCAAGGACCTCGTCAACACCCCCCTCCAGGTGGTGGACTTCGTGCACGGGCGGCCGAGCGTGACCCGCTGGCGCGTGGCGTCGCGGCTCGACGGCCCGGTGCGCGCGCGGCTCGAGCTCGAGCCCGTCACCGGGCGCAGCCACCAGCTGCGGGTGCACCTGCTGGCGATCGGCCACCCGATCCTGGGCGACGACCTCTACGCGCCGCCCGACGTGCGCGCCATGGCGGCGAGGCTCTGCCTCCACGCCGAGCGGCTGTCGTTCGTCCACCCGGCCTCCGGCGAGCGCGTGGAGTTCTCCGCGCCCGTCCCGTTCTGAACCGAGAGCCCGTGCGCGGCCAGCGCACGGCCGATCGCCATCAGCGGGAAGTACAGCCGGTACAGGTGGTAGCGCAGGTAGAAGATCTTCGGGAAGCCGGTGCCGGTGAACTCGGTCTCGCACCAGCTGCCCGCGGGGTCGCCGTCGGGGTTGAGCGCCGGGTCGGCCGCATCGGTCGGCGAAAGCTGGTGCGCCGCCAGCCAGCGCAGCGCGCGCCACAGGTCCGGGTCGTCCTTGCCGAACACCTCGAGCAGCACCATCGCGCCCCACGCGGTCTGGCTCGCCGTGCTCGGGCCGGTGCCCATGAGCGAGCGGTCCTCGTAGGTGTTGGCGGTCTCGCCGAAGCTGCCGTCCGGCTTCTGGATGCGCTTCATCCAGGCGCCCGCGCGCTGGATCCAGGGCGCGGAGCGCGGCACGCCGCACCGGATCGGCCCGATCACCGCCTGCCAGGTGCCGTAGACGTAGTTGACGCCCCAGCGGCCCCAGAAGCAGCCCTCGGGCTCCTGGTGCGACTGGATGAACTCGACGGCGCGCGCGATGGCTGGCGTGTCGATCCCGTAGCCGAGCCAGCTCATGCACTCGAGCGTTCGCCCGGTGATGTCGTGGCAGGACGGGTCCTGCATCGCGTTGTGGTCGGCGAACGGGACGTACTCGTACACCTGGTGGTTGCGCGTGCGGTCGAAGGCAGCCCATCCGCCGTCGTCGCACTGCATCGCGAACACCCACTCGGCGGCGCGGCGCGCGGCGGCCTCGTTCTCGGCGCCGCCGGCGCGCCGGAGTGCCATGGCCACCATCACCGTGTCGTCGACGTCGGGGTACCAGGCATTCCGGTACTCGAAGAACCAGCCCGCGGGCTTGGTGCCGGGACGGACGTTCGCGATCCAGTCGCCGGTCCAGCGCACCTCCTTCGAGCGCAGCCACTCGGTGGCGCGGGCAAGCGACGGATCGCGCACCGCGTCGAGGCCACAGTCGGTGAGCGCGTAGCTGGCGATCCCCGTGTCCCACACCGGGCTGAAGCAGGGCTGCAGGTGGATCGAGGGCTGGCCCGCGCCGTCGCGCTCCTCGATCATGAACGCATCGAGGTCAAGCTCGGCGCGGCGCACCAGCGGGTCGTCGCGGCGCACGCCCAGCGCGTGGAACACGACCTGGATGTAGACCATCGGCGGGAAGATCGCGCCGAGGCCCTCGGTGGGGGCGGGGGCATCCTGCGAGGCACGCTCCAGGATCCACGCGTAGGCGCGCCGGATCGCGGGCATGCGCGGGCCGGTGCCGAGGACGGCACCCACGGCCTTGAGCCCGGCGTCGACCGTCTTGAAGAAGCAGCGCCAGAACGCGGGCACCTCCGCGCGCATCTTCAGGCGGTGACGGTCACGCTCGCTGACGAACAGCTCGTCGATCCCCTGCGCGCCGACGAGGCGCCGCGTGGGCCGCAGCGTGGCCACGATGGCCAGGGGCAGCACCATGGTGCGGCTCCACGCGCTCATCCGGTCGATGTGGAAGTAGAACCACCTCGGCAGCCACACGATCTCGGGCGGGATGGCCGGCACGGCGTTCCAGGAGATCTGCCCGAGGGCCGCGAGGTAGAAGTTCGTGAAGCTGTTGCAGCGCTCGGCGCCGCCCATCGAGCGGATCACCTCGCGGGCGCGGCGCATGTGCGGCGCGTCCGGCGAGTCGCCGTGCAGCTTGAGGCAGAAGTAGCCCTTGACCGTGGCGCTCAGGTCGATGCCGGAGCCCGGGTACTGGCCCCATCCGCCGTCGGGGCGCTGCTGCGCGCGCAGGCAGCGCACGATGCGCGCGAGGGTCTCCGGGCCGTCGCGGCCGTCGGCCATCGGCGCGGTCTCCTGCCCCAGGATCCACTTCATCAGCAGGTACTCGCTCTGCAGGATCGAGTCGCCCTCGAGCTCGGCGCACCAGTGGCCGTCCTCGCGCTGCAGCGACTTGAGCGCCGCAAGCGCGTCGGCAGCGGTCACGGCGAGGGTCTCGAGCGTCTGTCGGTCGGGCATGAAAATGGTCCGGGAGGAACGGGACGAGTTTACGCCGTCACCATTCCGGCCCGCCGGAATACCGGCCGTACACGTCCGCCATCGCCTGCACCATCTCGCCGAGCGTGCACTTGGCGAGCGCGCCGTCGACGAGGGCCGGCATGACGTTCTTCCCCCCGCGCGCGGCGGCGCGGATCCCATCGAGCGAGCGCTTCACGCCGTCGGCGTCGCGCGTCGCGCGGAAGCGCGCGAGGCGGTCGCACTGCTCGGTCTCCACGGTGTGCGGGATCTGCAGGATCTCGACCTGCTGCTCCTCGTTGCCCTCGGTGTAGGCGTTCATGCCCACCACCAGCCGGTCGCCCGCCTCCATCTCCTGCCCGAAGCGGTAGCTCGCCTCGGCGATCTGGCGCCGGAAGTAGCCCTTGTGGATGCCGGAGACGACGCCGCCCATGTCGTCGATCTCCTTGATGTACTGGTTGGCGTCCTTCTCCATCTGGTCGGTGAGCGCCTCGACGTACCAGCTGCCGCCCAGCGGGTCCACCGTGCGGTGCACGCCCGTCTCGTGCGCCAGGATCTGCTGCGTGCGCAGCGCCACGCGCACGGCGGTCTCGGTGGGCAGGCCGAGCGTCTCGTCCATGCTGTCGGTGTGCAGGCTCTGGCAGCCGCCCAGCACGCCCGCCATCGCCTGGTAGGCCACGCGCACGATGTTGTTGAGCGGCTGCTGCTCGGTGAGGCTGCAGCCGGCGGTCTGCACGTGCGTGCGCATGAGCATGCTGCGCTCGTGCTTGGCGCCGAAGCGGTCGCGCATGGCATGCGCCCAGATGCGCCGCGCCGCGCGCAGCTTGCAGATCTCCTCGAAGAACTCGTTGTGGCTGTTGAAGAAGAAG
>CAYTYU010000018.1:0-25330 GCA_964440815.1 uncultured Chitinophaga sp. | reverse complement strand
GCTGGTTGTTCAGGACCATGCCCGTCAGGCTGACCGCGGCGGGCCCGACCTGGCGAGCGGTGTCGCCCCCAAGGGGCCGTGGATGCCGCGCGAGCGTCCGAGCCACCGCCTCCGGCGAGGCGCCGGGCGGGAGCGGTGCGGCCATGTCGTCACGGGCGTCGTGCACGGCGAGCCCCCAAGTGTAGGAGCCTCGGCGTGCGTGCCGACACGTGCCGCCGGGCAGGCGTTCAGGCGCGGCGACGGCGACCGGCGGCCAGGCCGGCGACGCCGAGCAGCGCGATGGCGCCGGGGGCGGGAATGGCCGAGGCGTTGAACTGGATGTTGTCGAGGCGGTTGTTGCCGCTGGATGTCGTCGCCCCGGTGAATGTCAGCCGCAGGAATGCGGTCGAGGCGTTGTCCAGCGCGGTCAGCGTGTTGAGCGTCGCGACGAAGTAGGTCGACACGTTGGTTCCCGAGACGGACCCGAAATCGGTGAAGCTGACCCCGTCGGTGCTCCACGCCCACGTGTGGGTGGTGAAGCCGCTCGACGTCCCACGGACGGCATAGCTGACCGCGAGGTCCTGGTACCCGCTCATGTTGAAGGCGAACTGGAAGTATGCGCCATTGTTGCCGCTTCCGGTCCCGCCCTCGAGCGAGATGGAACCTCCCGCAGCGTCCCCGTTCAGCGCATTGAGCGTCGATCCCGCGAACGACTCGACCCACTCATAGACGGTCGTGCCGTTGCCGTTCACGATCGTGCTTGCCGTCAACCCGCCGCCGACGGACAGGGTTGCCGAGCCGACGCCCGAATCCGCTGCCTGCGGGAATGAACTGGGGGTGAAGCCGAAGCCCGACACCGGGAGGCCATTGTTGTTCTGGTTCCAGTATGCGAGCAGGTCCGCGCTCGCGGTGGTTCCGATGGCGATGGCGGACAGGGCAACAGCGAGGCCAGGGATCGTGCGAACCATTTTGGGCAGCTCCGGGGAGGGAAGGGAAACACGGCGGAAGGGATCGCCGAGCACATGGAGAGTGCCCCATGAACCAGGTCGGTCAAGCCGACCACCCCCTATTCACCGATCCTTCATCACCCCGCGCCGTCCTGCCGCAATGGACAACCCCCAACCGGACCCGCACGAGTGCGAGGCCGATTGGGGGCACGTGGGTCGTCCGTCCGGGGCTCAGTTCGCCCGGCGGCGGCGCGAGACCATGCCGGCGGCCGCGAGCAGCGCGACCGCGCCGGGGGCCGGGATGTCGATCGCCGTGCCCAGGGAGCCGATGTTGACCACGCTGCCCGTGGTGGCGAACGTCAGCTGGGTGCCGATGGTGCCCACCGTGCTCACGATGCCGACGTTGTTCGGGGCGAGGTCGAAGTAGAAGCTGCTGCCGGTGGTCGCGGCGCCGAAGGTGGCGCGCGCGGTGGTCTCGGTGCCCGTGGCGTTGAAGAGCACGACGCCGTCGCCCCCGGAGCCGAAGCTGATGCCTGAACCGGAGTAGTAGCCCACGCTCACGCCCGACAGTCCGCCCCAGAAGGAGGTGAATCCGGCGACATCCGCGGCGGTGCCTTCGATGAAGATCACGCTCTGGCCGGCGGCGATCGAGGTGATGCCGCTCAGGGCGACGGACGCGCCGAACGAGAAGCCGTTGTCGTCCATCCGCCAGCCAGTGATGTCGACGGCGCTCGACCCATAGTTGGTGACCTCGAACCAGTCCACGGTCCCGCCCGTCCCGGACGAGCTCATCGCCTCGGTGATGCGGATGCTGGCGGACGCGGAGGCGGCGATGGCGAGGGCGCCGAGGGCGGCGCAGGCGGCGGACTTCATGATTCGGGAACTCCTGGAAAGGGAACGTTGGAGGGACCGCGGCGAGGGAGGCGCCACGTCGACCGGAAGGTGCCCCAGCCAGCCCTGAAGTCACGTAAATCCCCGGTTCAGATCGCATGCGGGTCGTGTTCTGTCACGGGTTGAATGGGAACTGAACGCAACCTGAACATCCTTTGGGTGTGCTCCGTCGTCAGGAGCGAGGATCGTGGACGCCCTCACCCCGGAGACCCGTTCGATGAAGACCCGTACCAGCATCGCCATCGCCCCCCTGGCCGTCGCGTCCGCGGCGTTCGCGGGTTCCGACCTCATCGTCAACGAGTTCAACGCCGTGCGCGACGACCGCTGGCTCGGCTGCGGCCAGCTCGCCGCGGGCGAGACCTGCGTGCGCGCCGGCGAGTCATCGCCGGACATCGACCCATTCTTCGGCCGCCGCATCGGAAACGGCGGCGACTGGGTCGAGTTGGTCGTCACCCGCGACCACGCCGACCTGCGTGGCTGGAAGATCCAGTGGGTCTCCGCGGGCCCGCCGAGCACCACCGGACTGCCGACCACCAACGGCCAGATCGTCTGGTTCGCCGACGGCACCGTGCCGCAGGGCGAGATCACCTTCACGCAGGCCGCCCTCTGGTCGGACGTTCGGGCCGGCACCATCATCACCATCACCCGCGACACGACGGCGCAGGGTGGCCTGGACACCGACCTGTCGTTCGACCCCTGCCTCGACGACTGGTGGATCAACGTCCACCTCGGGAGCTCCGACCTGCTCCAGTCCACGTGGAACGTCGTCTCGTTCCCGTCGGGCCTGCCCACGCCACCCTCGAACCAGAAGCTCTACGTCGACCACCAGCGCTGGTGGGCACAGATCCTGAAGGCCGACGGCGAGGTCGCCATCGGCATCATCGGCGAGGACTCGGGCAACGGAATGAGCGGCGTGAGCAGCAACGAGGTCGGTGCGCTGCGCGACGATCCGGGTCCTTCCACCACCGTCTTCTCCAACTACCAGGACGCCAACGCCTCCACCTTCGGTGCCCCGAACACGTGGAAGAGCATCGATCCCGCCGACGTCGGCTGCCGTCGCCGCCAGAACATGGACCCGCTCCGTGCGCAGGTGCTGGCCGAGTCGTGCGCCGGTTGCCTGCCGCTCGCGCTCAATGAGTACAACGCGGTCCGCAGCGAGCAGTTCCTGGGCGGCGGCACCGCCGCGCAGGATGCGAACAACCCCCCGGGCGTCGCCTCGGACTCCCAGTTCGGACGCGTCCTGGGCAACGGCGGCAACTGGTTCGAGCTGGTCGTCCTCAGCGACCACCTCGACATGCGCGGCTGGACGCTCGAGTGGACCGAGACCGGCGCGTCGGGCGCGATCCAGCTCTCGAATGCGGCGTTCTGGTCGGACCTGCGCATCGGCACCATCGTGACCTTCATCCAGCGCACCACGGCGCAGGGCGGGCTCGACACCGACCTGTCCTTCAACGGCACCACCGACACCTGGGTGAACGTCAACACGTTCGACACCGCCCTCGTGACCGCGACCGCGTCGACCAAGCCTGGCCACGTCTCGGGGCAGTTCACGACTTCCAACGACCGCTGGACGATCCGTGCCGTCGATGCCTCCGGCAGCGCGATGACCGGACGCATGGGCGAGGGGTCGGCCGCCTACAACGGCGGCAAGGTGAACGCGGAGGACGTCTGCCGGCTGCGTCAGGATCCCACCGGCCGCTCCGGCCCGACGTCCTGGTTCGACGACTCGGGTTCCTCGAGCACCTTCGGGCGTTCCAACACCTGGAACGCCTGCCCCGGCACCGGCACCGTCACGCAGTCCTTCGCCGCACTGCTCGGCTCCGGCTGCGAGTGGAGCGGGCCGTCCAACCCGGCGGACCTCAACGGCGACGGCTTCGTCGACGGCAACGACCTCGGCCTACTGCTTGCGGCCTGGGGCGTGTGCGGCGGGGCTTCCTGCCCTGCGGACATCACGGGCGACGGCTTCGTCGACGGCAACGACCTCGGCCAGCTGCTTGCGGCCTGGGGCGCGGTGTGAGCCCCGGATCCGCGATCGACCGCACCCCTTCCCACCACCGATCCATGACCCTCAACCGTTCCCATTCCCCGCGTGCGTTCACCATCGTCGAGCTGATGGTCACCGTCGGCATCGTCGCGCTCCTCATCGGGCTCCTGCTGCCCGGCCTGGGCATGGTGCGTGCCTCCGGACGCGCCACCAAGAGCCAGTCCAACCTGCGCCAGTGGGGCATGGGAACCATCGCGTGGGCGGGCATGAACGAGGAGCGCCTGCCGTGGGAGGGCCTCAAGGACCTCTCGGGCATGGCGACCAACCTCACGGTGTCGCAGTACTGGGCGAACGCCGTGCCGCCGATGGTCGGGCAGCGTCCGTACCGCGAGATCAGCGAGCGCGCGTTCCAGGAGCAGCGCAACGTGCCCGCCTGGGACGACCCGGACTCGATCTTCGTCGATCCCTCGGCGGAACCCGAGAACATCGACCCATGGGGCTATGGGCAGCCCGGCCCGGGCGGGTTCCGCCGGCAGTTCTACTTCAACTACGTCCCCAACAGCCAGCTGAACAACACGCTGCTCAAGGACGCGAACATCGCCGAGTACTCGCCGAACGTCGCGATGCGCCTCGCCAACATCCAGTTCTCCGACAAGACGGTGCTGATGCTGGAGATGCGCGCCAACCGCAACGAGCTCCCGGCGAGCGACCCGTTCTACGGCGCCGACCTGTCGCGCCACCGCACCGACTGGAAGCGCTTTGCGGCGCGCCACTTCAAGGGCGGGCACATGCTCTACGCGGACGGCCACGTGGGCTGGGTCCTGAACGAGGAAGCCACCATGAACGTGCAGGGCAACCGGGATCCCGGCTGCACTGGCGGCGACTGGAACACCCAGAAGCTGATCTGGGACCCGCTCGGCCCCGCCACCGACGACTGACCGCCACCGCTTCCGCGGGAATCCCGGCGCCGGCGCTCACTTGGGCGCCGGCGCCGTCACCTTGATCTTGCCGTTCATCGTGCGCCAGTGGCCCGGGTAGGTGCAGACGAACGGGTACGTGCCCGCCTTGTCGGGCACGACCCAGAAGACGCGCCCGGTCCTGCCGGGGTCGACGAGTCCCATGGCCGCCAGCACCGACGGCAGGTCGGGCACGAACTGCCGGCCCTTGCCCTCGAGCGTCTCGCCCATCTTGTCGCAGGCGACGCCGACCTCGGGCATCTTGCCCGGCGCCGTGACCAGCAGGTTGTGCTGCATGGAGTCGGGGTTCTCCATCACGAACTCGAGCACCTCGCCCGGCGCGGCGCGCACCTCGGTGACGTCGTACTTCATCGCGCCGGGCACGGCCTTCAGCGCGATCGTGCGAATGGCGACGGAACGCACGGCTTCCGGCCGTGCCTCGGGCGCCATGGCGGCCAGGGTGCGCAGCGCCGCGAGCCGAAGCGGGCTGGCGGCGTCGCGCGCGGCGGTCGAGAGCCGCTCGAGCACGGCAGGGTCCTTCGATGCCTCGGCGGCCATCGACACGAGGAGGTCCGCGAGGTCGCGCGTGGCCCCGCAGGTGCCGGCGCACTCGGCGATGGCGTCCATCACGGCCGCGACGGCGCCTGAATCGCCGGTGCCCACGGCCTTCGCGAGCGTGGCCGCCGCCGCCCGACGCCGCTCAGGGGCGATGCCGTTCTCGAGCAGGCAGCGCCGCGAGGCGGCGAGGTCCGCGCCCAGGTCCTTCGCGACCAGTGCGTCGAGGTCCGCGGGCGGCGGCGGCGGAATCAGGCGCGCGGGCGGCAGCGAGGCGACCTGCGCGGCGATGCAGACGGCGGCGGCAAGCATGCCCGCCAAGGTACCGATGCCGATCAGCGCGGCGCGTGCCGCGCGCGGTCGGGACGTGCGTCCGGCGCCGGGCCCTCGCGCACCTCCCAGATGGAGGTGGTGCCGCTGAGCTCGTTGCATGCGACGAGGAGCGGCGTGCCGCTCGGGCTCGTCGAAGCCGGGATGAAGAGCAGTCCTTCCGGGGCGACGTCGCCGGCGGCGGCGGGCGGTGCGGCGGGGTCGCGCGGATTCACGTAGTCGAGGAGCGCCGGCGCGGCGGGATCGGTCACGTCCCACGTCATCACGCCGCCGGAGCGCTCGAGCCCGGCGAAGAGCAGCCGCCGCCCGCCCACCGTGCCCAGCGCGAGTCCCTCGACCTCCGGGCCCTTGCTCGTGCTGCGCGCATCCCTCGAGTTCGCCTTCTTGCCGTCGCCGTTGTGCGCCTCGGGCATGCGCTCGGCGACGGTGCGCTCCACCTGGTCGCCGGAGTCCCACGCGACCGCGGGCACGCCGTCCACCAGCCGCCACACCGTGATGCCGCGTCCGCCGAAGGCCACGATCCGCTCTGCCTTGCCGTCGCCGTCCGGGTCGCAGGCGGGGCGGCTCACCTGCAGCCGGCCGAGGTTCTTCGGGTCGGCGATGGCGTCGCGTGCCGTGCGCGGGTCTGCCGTCGCCGCCGGGAATGCGTCCGGGTGGAGCGCGAGGTCCTTGACGCGCACCACCTCGTCGAAGGCCTTGGTCTCGCGCGCCTCGCCCTCGTTGCTCGTTGCGAACCACGTGGTGCCGCCGGATTCCCAAGTCACCACGGTGTCCGGCTGGCGCAGGCCGAGGACGGGCCACGGCCGGATGTCGATCGCGCCGTCGGCATCGCTTGCGTCGAGGCCGCTGGCGGAGAAGTCCTTGAGCCCGAGGCCGGTCATCGACAGGACGCGCGCCGCCTCGAGGTCGATCCGCGCGAGCGCGTTCGATTCCTGCAGCGTGACGAGCGCGTGCCGACCGTCGGGCGAGATGGCCACGTACTCGGGCTCGCTCTGCTGCGCGACCGAGGCGCCCGGAACCGGCAGGTGCGCGCCTTCGCCCGCGAGCCGTGCACGCTCGGCCTCGAACGCCCGGAAGTCGGCCGTGCGGACCGTGGCCTTGGCCGGGCCGTCGCGCAGGTCGATGATGCTGATCGATCCTTCCGGGTCGACGTCTCCCGCGGGTTCGCCCTCGTTCGCCACGACCAGCGTCCGGCCGTCCGGCGTGAACGTGCACATGTCGGGTCCGTGGCCCACGGTGACGTCCGCGAGCATCCTGCCATCGAGGTCGAGGAACCGGACGGCGCCCGGCGTCGCATTGCCCGAGGGCACCGCCACGGCCACGGTGTCGCCGTGGATCGCGACCGACGTCGGCGCAGGCATGGCGTGCGTCGTCACCTTCCGCGGCGCGGACGGGTCGGAGAGGTCAATGACGTCGATCCCCGCGGCACCGTTCACCACCCACAGGCGCCTGGTGGGCGCATGGAAGGCGGCGATCTCGCTCGCGCTCCGGTCGAAGACGCCCGCGGCGTGCGTGCCCAGCAGGTGCAGGTGGAACCCGCGGGCCGGCGGCGCGTCGGGACTGGCCTGGGCGACGGCGACGAGCGCGAGGATGGCGGCAGGAACCATCGCGGTATGGTGGCCCCTCGACCGCCGCTCGTGTGCCGCACACATGCTTCCTGAACGGAATCTGAACAATGATCGTCGCCCGCATCGAGTCCGCCGCCGATCCGCGCCTCGCGCCGTTTCTGGCGGTGCGCGACCGAGATGCGCTCGGCCCTGACGGGCGCCCTGGGCTCTTCGTCGGCGAGAGCCCGCTCGTCATCGAGGCGATGCTGCGCGCGCCGGTCGAGACGCTCTCGATCCTGGCGAGCGAGCGCCAGGAGGCGCGTGCGCGTGCACTCGTCGATGCAGCGCGTCCGTGCCGTGCGGGACGTGCTGACCCCGAGATCCTGCTCGCACCGGACGAGGTGCTCGACGCGGCCGTCGGGTTCAGCATCCATCGCGGGTTCCTGGCGATCGGCCGGCGTCCGGCGCCGTTCACGGTCCGCGAGGTTGTGCCCGCCTCCGGTGACTGCCTGCTGCTCGTCGTCGAGGACGTGAACAACATCGACAACATCGGGCAGCTCTTCCGAAATGCCGCGGCGTTCGGCTGCGCGGCGGTCGTGCTGTCGCCGGCGTGCCACGACCCCCTCTACCGAAAGAGCCTGCGCGTCAGCTGCGGCCACGCGCTGCGCGTGCCGTTCGCGCGCAGCGAGGCCTGGGCGGACGATCTCGCCTGGCTGCGCGACGGCGCGCGGCTGGCGCTCGTCGGGGCGACCGGTGGCGGCGACCGCACGCTCGCCGAGACCGCCGACGCGATGGCCCGAACCTCGCCCCGTCGCGTCGCGGTCCTCGTGGGCGCCGAGTTCGACGGCCTGACGCCGGCGGCCCTCGGGGCCTGTTCCCACCGGACGCGGATTCCCATGGCCCCCGGCGTGGATTCGCTGAACGTCGGGGTGGCGGCCGGCGTACTGCTGGCTCGCCTCGCCGAAGCGTGGGGTGACCGCCCTCCCGCTCGGGTCCAGTGACCGGATAACGGGAATCGCACGCGCCCCGCGATCTTTCGCGAACCGGGCGCGTGCGGTGGCGTAACCGCTCCATGCGAACGTCCCCCTCGAGCATGCCCCGTGTGCTTGCGGCCTTCGTCCTCGCCTCCACGTCCGCCGCGTGGGCGGACAGCCTGCCGTCCGGTGTTGGGCAGCCGGTGCTGCCCCCGGACGTGCAGGAGGCGGCGTCCCATGCCAAGAAGCTGTCGCAGGCCTTCCGCGCCATCGCGCGACACGCCTCGCCCTCGGTCGTGTCGATCGAGGTGCGCCCGGACGTGCGCCCCGTCGGCGGCATGGTGCGCATGCGCGGCATGCAGGTGCCGGTCCCGATGATGGTTCCCCAGGCCGTTCCGCAAGGGGTCGGCACCGGGTTCATCGTGTCGACGGATGGGCACGTGGTCACCAACAACCACGTGGTGCGCGTGGGCGGCTCCATCATGGTGCGCACCAACGACGGCCGCGAGGCGCGCGCCGCACTCGTCGGCGCCGACGTGGAGACCGACCTCGCCGTGCTGAAGGTCGACCTCGCCGACCTGCAGCCGATCGCATTCGGCGACAGTGACGCGGCGGAGGTGGGCGACTGGGTGATCGCGCTCGGCGCGCCGTTCGGGCTGCGCGACTCCGTCACCGCGGGCATCATCAGCGCCAAGGGGCGCGAGGTGGGCCTCAGCCCGCTCGAGAACTACCTGCAGACCGATGCCACCATCAACCCCGGAAACTCCGGCGGTCCGCTCGTCGACATGGATGGGCGCGTGGTGGGCATCAACACCGCCATCGAGAGCCGCAGCGGCGGCTCCGACGGCATCGGCTTCGCCATCCCGTCGAACATGGCGAAGGACGTCGTTGACTCGATCATCGCCGGCGGCGCGCCCGCGCGCGGCTTCCTGGGCATCCAGATGCAGCCGCTCACCCCGGGCGTCGCCGCCGGCACAGGCTTCAGGGGTGCGGGCGTCGTGGTCGCCGACGTGGTCGCGGGCGGCCCCGCCGACCGCGCGGGGCTGCGCGCGGGCGACATCATCGTCAAGGTGAACGGGGACGCGACCCCGAACATGATGCGCGTCACCCGCGCCATCCGCATGTGCAAGCCCGGTGCCGAGTGCGACGTCGAGATCGTCCGCGGCGGCGACTCGATGACCGTGTCGGCGAAGCTCGAGGACTCGCCCTCGGTGCCCGTCGCGTCCGGCCGCGGTGCGCCGCGCGTCGTGGTGCCCGACCGATTCCGCGGCCAGCCCTGACGGGCGCGCGCCGCATGACCCCTACGATGGTCGGTCCGCCATGGGCCGTGCCACCGTTGCCGCCACGTTCGACGTCCCGATGCAGGTGCCCGCGCGGCACCGCGTGACGTTCACGCGCGACGTGTTCGATCCGGAGAATCCGGCGCTGGCGCAGGCCCTCGCGGGCAGCGCGCGCTGCGTCGCCTTCGTCGACGACGGCGTGGCCGAGGCACATCCGCAGCTGGCGGTGGCGCTCGAGCGCTGGCTTTCCGCGCGGCCCGGCATGCCCGAGCTCTGCGCCGTCGAGCGCGTGCCCGGCGGCGAGCGGGCCAAGGCGGGCATGGACGTGCCCGACCGCGTGGTGCGTGCCACCGTCGACCACCGGATCGACCGCCAGTCGTGCGTCATCGCCGTCGGCGGCGGCGCGGTGCTCGATGCCGTCGGCTTCGGCGCGGCCATCGCCCACCGCGGCTGCCGCCTGGTGCGCCTGCCCACCACGGTCCTCTCGCAGGACGACGCGGGCATGGCGGTGAAGAACGGCATCAACCTCGGGCGGCGCAAGAACTACGTGGGCACGTTCGCGGTGCCGCATGCGGTGATCTGCGACGAGGCGTTCCTGGGGTCGACGCCCGAATGGTCGTGGATCGGCGGCTTCAGCGAGGCGGTGAAGATCGCGCTGCTGCGCGACCCGGAGCTGCTTGCGCGCATCGAGCGCGACGCGGCCGCGATCCGCGCGCGCGACATGCATGCGGCGATGCCCGTCATCGTCCGCAGCGCCGAACTGCACTGGCGGCACATCGCCCTGGGGGGCGATCCGTTCGAGACGCAGAGCGCCCGTCCCCTGGACCATGGGCACTGGCTGGCGCACCGGCTGGAAGGCATGACCGACGGCGCGCTGCCGCACGGGCAGGCGGTGGCCATCGGCATCGCCGTCGACACGGCCTACGCCGCGAACGCCGGCATGCTGGCGCCGGCCGACGCGGACCGCGTGATGTCCGTGCTGCGGGCGCTCTCGCTGCCGACGTCGCACCCGCTGCTTGCCCAACCCGACGCGCTGGTCGCGGGGCTTGATGAGTTCCGCGAGCACCTCGGCGGCCGGCTGACGATCACGCTGCTGCGCGGCATCGGCGACCCCGTCGACGTGCACGAGGTGGACGAGTCGCTCCTGCGCGGCGCGATCGCGTCGCTTGCGGGCTGAGCGCGGCACCGCCCCTAGACTCACCCCCATGGACACCGCCGGTCGCGCCGAAGGCAGCCCGATGACCCGTGCGCAGGTCGTCGACGCCTACTTCATGGAACACCGCGCGCGCCTCCTCGACGTGGCGGCCTTCCTCGACCGCATCGACCGGGCGGGAGCCGGCGACGACGACTTCCGCATGCGCGCCTTCCGCCGGTGCGTGGCGATCCTCTCGGACGGCGGCCCCGACCGCGCGCGCCGCATCCTGGAGCAGTTGAGCGACCCGACCATGGACCCCGTCGCGAAGGCCGGCATGAAGGGTGCGACCGGCGCGCACGACCCCTCGAAGGCCTGAGCCGTGTACATCGACCCACACGTCCACATGGTCAGCCGCTCCACGGACGACTACGTCCGCATGGCGCGCGCGGGATGCGCGGCGATCACCGAGCCCGCCTTCTGGGCCGGCTACGACCGCTCGAGCCCGAAGGGCTTCTTCGACTACTTCCGCCAGCTCACCGAGTTCGAGCCGCGCCGCGCGGCGCAGTACGGGATCCGCCACCACGCCTGGCTCTGCATCAACCCGAAGGAGGCCGAGGACCCGGTCTTCGCGCGCGAGGTGATCGGCCTCATCCCCGGGTTCCTCGAGCGCGAGAACGTGCTGGGGATCGGCGAGATCGGCCTCAACAAGAACAGCCGCAACGAGCTGGAGATCCTGGAGGCGCACCTGCAGCTCGCCTCCGACCACGGCCTGCTGGTGCTGGTGCACACGCCGCACCTCGAGGACAAGCTGAAGGGCACGCGCCTCATCATGGACGCGATTGCCCGCTTCCCGGCGCTCGACCCCGGCCGCGTCCTCATCGACCACGTGGAGGAGCACACCGTGCGCCACGTGCTCGACCGCGGCTTCTGGTGCGGGATGACCCTCTACCCAGACACCAAGTGCACGCCGCAGCGGGCCGTCGACATCATCGAGTGCTTCGGAAGCGAGCGGATCTGGATGAACTCGGCCGGCGACTGGGGGCACAGCGACCCGCTCGCCGTGCCGAAGGCGCAGATGGAGATGCGCCGGCGCGGGCACCTGGAGGAGCTCGTGCGCAAGGTGACGTTCGGGAATCCCGAGCGCTTCCTGTCGCAGTCGGGTCGCTTCAGCGCCGCACCGCTGCGGCCCACGGCCCCCGACGTCACCCGATGACCGCGCCCACGGGCCAATTCGAGGGTGCGCAGGGCCGGCGCTGGCTGGTGCTCGCCGCCATGACCGGCAGCCTGTCGATGATCTTCATCGACATGACGGTCGTCGGCGTGGCCCTGCCGCGGATCGGCGCAAGCCTGGGGATGGAGGACGGCGGCCAGGCGTGGATCGTCACCTCCTACCTGCTGACGCTGGCGTCGCTCATGGCCCTCGGCGGCCGGATGGGCGACCTGGTCGGCAAGGTGCGCGCGTTCCTCGGGGGCGTGGTGCTCTTCGCGGTGGCGAGCTTCGTGTGCGCCGACGCGCGCGACGGCACGCAGATGATCCTCGGGCGCGTGCTGCAGGGCATTGCCGCATGCCTGATGCAGCCGGCCTCCGGGGCGCTGGTGATCGGTGCATTCGCACCGGGCGAGCGAGGCAAGGCGATGGCTGCCTATGTCGGCCTGCCGCTCGTCTTCATGGCCATCGGTCCGGCGGCCGGCGGCTGGGTGGTCGAGCGCTTCGGCTGGCCGTGGGTGTTCTGGCTCAACCTGCCGGTCGCGGCCGCGGCCATCGCGCTGACGCTCGTGGCGCGGCCGCACGACCCGCCGAGCTCCGACCGCAACATCGACTGGCTCGGCGGCGTGCTGCTCCTCGCGGGCCTGCCCGCGTTCGTCTTCGGCATCCAGCAGCTCGGGCCGGAGGCGGGCACCGCGATGTCGGAGGGCATCTCGACGACGACCGTCGCGGCGCTCGTGGGCGGCGCCGTGGTCCTCGCCGCGTTCATCCGACGCCAGTGGAACCACCCGAGCCCGCTGATCCGCGTCCGGCTCTTTGCCGACCGTGCGCTGGCCGCCGATGCCATCACCATCGCGTGCATGCAGTTCGCGATGACCGGCCTCGTGATCGCCGGCAGCCTCTACGCGCAGGACGTCCTTGGGTACTCGCCCACCGAGGCGGGACTTTCGCTGCTTCCCATGCTGCTGCCGGTCATCCTGGTGGTGCACGTGGCCGGACGCTGGTACGACCGCGCCGGGGCACGCCCGCCGGCCTCGCTCGGCACGGCGCTCGCCACCGCGGGCATGCTGGTGCAGGCCGCAGGTGCGTGGATGCGCAGCTACCCGGTGATGGCCGCGGGCATGTTCCTCCTGGGCCTCGGCATCTCGCTCACGATGAGTCCCACCAACACCGACGCGCTCGGGCGCGTGCCCCACTCGGAGCGCGGCCAGGTGTCGGGACTGGTGCAGACCATGCGCCAGGTCGGCGGGAGCGTCGGCGTCGCGACCATCGCCGCGACCGTGGCCCTCAGCCTGGCGGCGTTCGAGCGCGGCGATCCCGGCCTGTCGCACGACGACGTCGTCCGCATCCGCTCGATGCTGCGCAGCCACGACATGAAGGCGCGCATCGATGCCGAGGGCGATTCCGCGCTCCTCGAGCGCGTGCGCTCGGCGTCGGCACGGTCCTACGCGGTCGGCTACGCGGTGGCGTCGCTCGGCACGCTCGGCGCGTTCATTGCGGTGCGGCGGTGGATGGCCGCTGGGGCAGGCGCACCGGGTCGGCCTCGACGCGCAGGCTGAACGGGTGCGCCGGCAGCTTCGACGCCTCGTCCGCGAGGTTCGCGCTGGCCGGGTTGTCCTGCCAGGCGTATCGCACCTCGAACGGCTCGGCGACGGCGTCGCTCCGCACGGCGACCGCGGTGGTGCCGACGATCTCCGCCTCGGCGACGACGAACTTGCCGTCGGCGCCCGCGATCGCGAAGCCCGCGAGCGGCTTGCCGTCGCGCGTATGCAGGCGCCCGCCCTCGACGTCGAACTCGATGCGCAGGCCGTCGGCGTCGCGCCGCGCGTTCTTCGTGCGCGGCCCGCGCCAGGCGACGTCGGCGGCGCCGTACACGGTCGCCGCGGCCCACCGTGACAGCCGTTCGCCCACGGTCCGCTTGTCGCGCGGGTGGATGTCGTCGGCGTCGCCCACGTCGATCGTGGTGACGGTGCCGACGCTCGGGGAGTTGCGCTCGGTGTTGAGCTGGGCGTCGCGCAGCCCTGGCCACGTGCCGCTCACCGCGCGGTCGGGCTGGAACTGCCGGAACGCCGCCAGGCTCACCACGCCGAAGGGCATGTCCGGGTACTGGAACGCCGCGCGCCAGCTGCGGATCACCAGCTGCAGGAGCGAGCGGTACTCGGTGGTCTCCTGCTCGCTGCCGGCGTTCGACTCGCCCTGGTACCAGATGGCGCCGCGCACCGCGAGCCCCGAGAAGGGCGCGATCATCCCGTTGAACATCGCGGCCGGATCGGCGAAGCGAGTGCCCGGCGCGGTGTCGCGCTCCGGCCGCGCCGGGAAGGGCGGCAGCCCGGCCGCCTCGCGGCCACGCCGGCGCATCCACTCGCCGGCGAGGGGCACGTCGTCGCCGCCCGCCGACGGGCAGGTCATCCGCATCGCGGCGGCGTCGCCCATGACGCCGCCTGCGCCCTGCATGTCGAGCACCTCCAGCGCGACGGTGACCGATCCCGCGCGCACCCGCGAGGCGGGGATTCGGTAGCGGCGCGGCGTCTGCCAGTCGCCGATGGTGTTCGCCACCGGGACGCCGTCGAAGAACAGGACATCCGCGTCGTCGATCGGCCCGAGCTCGATGAAGCACTCCTTGCCGGTCCATGCCGGCGGGACCTCGATGGCCCGCCGGTACCAGACGACGCCGTCGAAGCTCTTGAGCTCCGGGTCGTCGGCCCAGCGGGCGGGCAGCATGGCCTTCTCCCAGCCTTCGCCGTCGGTGGGCGTCTCGGCCACGGCCCATCGGCCGGTGATTCCCGGCTCCTCGGCGTTCACCGCGTTCCACCATGCCGTCCCGGCCGCCTGGTACTCGCGCCGCTTGAGGTTGAACGCCTGGGTGCGCGCCTCGTCTCCCTGGGCGTTCCAGCCGGCCACCTCCGCGCGCAGCGCGGACACCCGCGAGGTGTAGGTGGGGTCGGTGTTGAGCGCCGAGAGGTCGGCCCATGGCTCCGCGCGCGAACCGCCCCAGTTGATCGACAGGATGCCGACCGGCATCCCCGTGCGCGTCCGGATGGCGCGCGCGAACCAGAAGGCGACGGCGCTCATCTGCGGCACGGTCTGGCGCGAGCCGACCGTCCAGCGCGCATCCACCGTGCGCGCGGGCCGGTTCGCGGTGACGTGCGGCACGGTCATCATGCGGATGCCCGGGTCGTCGGCCACGGCCAGCGCATCGGCAAGCTGCGCGCCGGTCGCGGCGAGCGGCCACTCCATGTTGCTCTGGCCGCCGGCCACCCACACGTCGCCGACCACCAGGTCGCGCGCGGTCACGGTGTTCTCGCCCTCGACCTCCAGGGTCAGCGGCTCCGAAGAGCCCTCGAGGGCGTCGAGGGTGACGGCGAACTCGCCGTTCAGGCTGCCGACCGCCGAGCCGGAGCGCACCATGCGCCCGTTCGAGTCGCGGAGCGTCACCGTGACGCGCTCGCCCTTGGTGGCCAGGCCGAAGATCCGCACCGGGCGGTCGCGCTGCAGCACGGCGTGGTCGGAGAAGGCGGCCGACAGGCGGACCTCGGCCATGGCGGAGGCGGCGGTCATGCAGGCGGCGATCGTGGCAAGGAGCCGTGCGTTCGTCATAAACGCATGATGCCCGAGCCGCGGCGCCGATGCAAAGGACGGTTTCCATGGTCCACGTTCAACGTCCGTTCATCGGGATCGGCGCCGACCTCGCGCGCGACGAGCAGGCGCGCCCCCGGCACCAGGTGCGCGCGACCTATGTCGACGCGGTCGTCCGTGCTGGGGGGATCCCCGTCATCCTGCCGGCATCCGCCGATGCCCGCTGCGCGGCGCTCGACCGCCTCGACGGCGTGGTGATCGTCGGCGGCGACGACATCGACGTGCGCCCCTTCGGCGTGCCGCTCCATCCGATGGCGCGGGTGATGGACCCCGAGCGCCAGTCGGCGGAGCTGGCGATGCTCGCCGCACTCGACGCGCGCCCGGCGATGCCGGTGCTCGGGATCTGCCTCGGCATGCAGCTGATGGGCGTCCACCGCGGTGCCACGCTCATCCAGCACCTCGACGACCGCATCCCCGACGCCGCGCGCCACCGGGACGACCGCGTGCACGCGGTGGAGACCGCCATCGGACGCGGCCCGGTGGCGAGCTGGCACCACCAGGCCCTCGCCGACGCGCCGGGCTTCGCCGAGATCGGCCGCGCCGACGACGGCGTCCTGGAGGCGATCCGCGACGACGGGCGGCCCTTCTACCTCGGCGTCCAGTGGCACCCGGAGCGCACCGCCGACCCCACGCTCGGCGACGGGGTGTTCCGCCTCCTCGTGCAGGCTGCACGCGGCAGGTAGCCTGTTTCCATGCTGATTTCCGCCGCCTTCGCCGCCGTCCTCGCAGCCGACGTCCTGGCCCCCGGGGCCGCCGCGCCCGCGTTCACCCCGGAGAAGTTCCTCAAGGGCGACCGCTTCGAGTCCTTCGAGCCCGGGCGCGTCTACGTGGTCGAGTTCTGGGCCACGTGGTGCGGGCCGTGCGTGCGCGCCATGCCGCACCTGACCGAACTGCAGAAGGCGAACCCCGACCTCACGGTGGTCGGCGTCGCCGGCTTCGAGCGCGGCGAGTCGCCCGCGCAGAACGAGACGAAGGTCACCGACTTCCTGTCGAAGCGCGGGAGCGACGTCGGCTTCGCGATCGCACTCGACACCGACGGATCGATGTCCACCGACTGGATGCGCGCCGCGCGCCGCAACGGCATCCCGTGCTCGTTCGTCGTCGGCAAGGACGGGAAGATCGCGTACATCGGCTCGCCGAACGCCTCGCTCGACCGTGCGGTCGCCACCGCCCTCGGGAAGGAAGCGCCGAGTGCCGGCGAGTCGCCCGCGCCCGTGCCGCCCGCGCCGAAGGCCGCGCCAGACAAGCCGGCTTCCGCCCCGCCCGCCGTGCCTTCGGACGCGCCGTCGGTCACCGAGGAAGTGACCGAGGAAGACACCGACCAGGCCGGCGAGTCGACCTCCACGTCGGTGTCCACGTCGACGCGCACCCGCACCGAGAACGGTGCCACCGTCTCCGAGACCGTGACCGAGACGGTCACCGTCACGGTGAAGGACGGCAAGAAGAGGACCGTCAAGCGCCGCGAAGTCACGCGCTCCGGCGCCGGTGCGCCCTGAGCACGCGGTGCTTCCCGCCTACTGCACGAACGTCGTCGCCGGGCGCACCCTGGAGGCGACGCGCGCAGCGGTCGTGCGCACGATGGGCGGCGTGCGTGCGCGGCTTGCGGTCAACGACGCGCTGCCGATCGGGCTCTGGCTCTCGGCACGGGCGGCGGAGGAACTGGCCTCGCAGCCGGGCGGCGCGCGCCGCCTGCGCGACGATCTGGCCCGCGCCGGGCTCGCCGTCGTCACGCTGAACGGGTTCCCGTACCACGACTTCCGCCAGCCGGTGGTGAAGCACGCGGTGTACGAGCCGCACTGGGCCGACGTGCGCCGGCTGCTGCACACGCAGCGGCTGGCGGACCTGCTGCCGGACCTCCTGCCCGAGGGAACGCGCACCGCCTCGATCAGCACGCTGCCCCTCGGGTGGCGCGCGCGATTCTCGCTCGAGGGCTGCGGCGCGAGCGTCGGGCTCGCGGGCGCCATGCTCGAGCAGCTCGTCGCGCACCTGGCGCGCGTCGAGGAGCGCACCGGCGTGCGCGTCACGGTCGACCTCGAGCCCGAGCCGGGCTGCATGCTCGACCGTCCGCAGGACGCGGTCGGGTTCCTGCTCCATGCGCTTCGCGCGCGCCCGGGCATGCCGGACCCGCGCCGCTACGTGGGCATCTGCCACGACACCTGCCACGCGGCCGTGATGTTCGACGGCCAGCGCGACGCGCTCCGCGCCTACCGCGAGGCCGGCATCCGCGTGCACAAGGTGCAGCTCTCGAGCGCCATCGCCTGCGACGGGTCACCCGAGGCGCTCGCGGTGCTCGCCGCCTATGCCGAGCCGCGCTGGCTGCACCAGACGTGCGTGCGCGCCGCGGACGGCAGCGTGCGCTTCTGGGAGGACATCCCGTTCGCGCTCGCCGCCGAGCCCGTCGGCGAGTGGCGAACGCACTTCCACGTTCCGCTCTTCGCGGCGCGGCTTGGCGCACTCGGCACCACGCAGGCGGCGGTCGAGGAGTGCATGTCCGAGATCGCGTCCTGGCCCGCGGACGAGCGGCCCGCCTTCGAGGCGGAGACTTATGCTTGGGACGTGCTCCCGCGCGATGCCAGCCCTGCCGAGGCGCTCGAGGACGGCATCGCGGCGGAGCTCCGCTGGGCCGCGGAACGCCTGCGAGCGCACGGGCTCGCCGGGGTGCCCGCGTGAGCCGCGGCGGCCAGGTGGGTGCGTGGCTTGAACTGATGCGCGCGGGCAACGCGCCGACGGTCGTCTCGAACGTCCTCGCGGGAATCGCGATCGGGCTTCAGGCGCGGCTCTCGGATGCGCCGGTGCCGTGGGGCACGGCGGCGCTCCTCCTCGCGGGCACGGTCCTCGTGTACGTCGCGGGCATGGTGCTGAACGACGCGTTCGACGCACGGATCGACGCGCGCGAGCGCCCGCGGCGCCCGATTCCCTCCGGCCGCATCCCGGCGGCGCGCGCGCAGTTCGCGGGAGTCGCGATGCTCGCGGTCGGGACGGCAATGCTCGCGGTGGCGTCGGGAGCCACGTTCTGGTGGTCGCTCCTCCTCGCCGGCTGCGTGCTGACCTACAACGCGGTGCATGCGTGGGTGCCCGGGACGTTCGTCCTGCTCGCCGTGTGCCGCGCCATCGTGCCGGTGATCGCCGCGTACGGCACGTCCCCGGGCGCGGAGCGCGCGCTGCTCGCATGGGTGGCGGGCGGCACCTTCGCCTACGTGCTCGCGCTCTCGGTGGTGGCGCGCGACGAGATGCGCGGCGTCGGCACGGGTGCCGCGCGCACGTCGTGGATCCTCCCGCTCGCGGCGTGCGCGCCGCTCGGCATGTGGTTCTCCGAGGGCATCGCGCCGGACGGGGCGTTCCTCGTCACCGCGGGGCTCGGTGCCATCGCGGTCGCGGTGGTGTCCGTCGTCGCCGGCATCCGCGCGATCGGCAGCGGCAGGGGCACGGTGCCCGGCGCGGTCGGCACCTGGATCGGCGCGATTCCCGCGGTGGACGCCGCCACCTGCTTCCTGCTCGGTCGACCGCTCCTCGGGTTCCTGTGCGTGGCGATGTGGGGCATCGCCGGCGCGCTCCGGCCGCGTCTTCCGGCAAGCTGATCGCGCCGCCGCCCTGCTACCATTCCGGCCCCCATGGAGCTGCTGGCCGCCACCGACCTCACCGGCTACGTGACCATCGCGATGGCGGTGGTGATGAGCACGATCTTCGCGATCGTGAACATCGGCGCGAGCTGGATGCTCGGCCCCCGCCGCGAGGGCGACGTCAAGGGCGACACCTACGAGTCGGGCATGAGCGCGATCGGCACCGCCCGCAAGCGCTTCAACGTGCGCTTCTTCGTGGTGGCGATGACCTTCCTGCTCTTCGACGTCGAGGTGATCTTCCTCTACCCGTGGGCGGTCGCGTACGCGCAGCTCGAGCCGCAGAGCCCGATGGCGGGCCTGTTCCTGGCGCGCATCCTGTTCTTCATCGCGACCAGCGTCCTGGCGTACATCTACGCGTGGCGCAAGGGCGTCTTCCGCTGGGACTGATCGGCTCCGCGTGGCGCAAACCCCATCGCTGACGTTCTTCGGGGCCGCCGGGGAGGTCACGGGAAGCTGCACGCTGCTCGAGACCGACCAGGCACGGATTCTGGTCGACTTCGGCCTGTTCCAGGGCTCCCACGAGCAGGAGCGGCGCAGCGCCGACCCGCCGCCCGTCGACTTCCGCTCGCTCGACGCGGTGGTCTGCACCCACGCGCACATCGATCACTGCGGCCGGCTCGGCATGCTGCCGCGGCTCGGGTTCGACCGCGGCATCTGGTGCTCGGAGCCGACCGCGGAACTGCTGCCGATGGTGCTGCGCAGCTCGGCCAACCTGCAGAAGGTGCGGCTCCAGGAGCACCGCGAGGGGACCGGTCCCGACGCGGTCGTCGTCGACCCGCCGCCCGACCCGGCGGTGACCGCGGCGCTCCGGCGCACCGTGGACCCGCCCGTCCTCTACGGGGGCGGCGACGCGGACCGTGCCGGCCGCATGGCGATCGGCGTGCCCTACGGCGCGTGGCGCGACCTCGCGGGCGGCGTGCGCATGCGCCTGCACGACGCCGGCCACGTGATCGGCAGCGCGTCGGTCGAGCTCGAGGTGAAGCACGGCGCCTCGCGCACGCGCTTCCTCTTCTCGGGCGACGTCGGGCCCCGCGGCGAGTCGTACCTGCGCGAGCGTCCGGACGCGCCGGAGGCCGACGTGGTGGTGATGGAATGCACCACGGGTGCGCGCCCCACGGACGCCCCCATGGCCGACGTCCCGACCGAGCTGCGCGAGATCGTCGCCGACTGCCGCGCGCGCGACCGGACCGCGGTGATGCCGACCTTCAGCCTCGGGCGCGCCCAGGTGCTCGTCCACCACCTTGCCCGGCTTGCCCGCGAGGGCGTGATGGGCGAGATGCCCGTCTACCTCGACAGCCCGATGGCGATCCGCGCGGGCGAGCTGTGCGTGCGCCATCCGTCGCTTCTTTCCGACGAGGCACGCGCGATGGTGTCGCGCGGGCATTCCCCCTTTGACTTCGACTCCCTGCATTTCCTCTGGTCGCGCCGGCATTCGCTGCGGATCGCCGGGCGCCAGGGCGCGGGAATCGTGCTCGCAGGCAGCGGTTTCTGCGATGCCGGGCCGGTGCTGCACCACCTCGAGCACCAGGTGGGCCATGACCACGGGCACGTGGTGTTCACCGGCTACGTGCTGCCGGGCTCGCTTGCCGAGGCGCTGGCCGAGGGTCGCGCGCGACGCGTGCGCATCAACGGCCAGGAGCTCGACGTGCGCGCGCGGGTCACGCGCCTGCATGGGCTCAGCGGCCACGCGGATCCGTCGCAGATGGAGTCGTGGCTCCTCGGATCGGGGAAGGTTCCCTCGGCGGTGCTCCTCAACCACGGCGACGAGCGGGCACGCGAGATGATGTCCGCGCGGCTTGCATCCGCGGGCTGCGCGCGCGTCGAGCGCCCCGCCGCGGGTGCCACCTGGTCGGCGTGACCTTGGCTGTCGCGGCGCGCGCCCGCGCCCACGCGCGCCGTAGGATGCGGCGATGACCCAGATCTACCAGGACGATGGCGATCGGCTCATGCAGGTCAGCCGGGGAATGAAGGGCATCACGGTGGTTCCGCAGGGCGACGTGCGCGCGGCCTCCGGCCAGCGGCGCATCCGCATCCAGTGGGGCCAGCACCTGCTCGACGACCTGCTGCGCGGCCGGTATCGCACGCTGATCTGCGGCGTGAACGAGCGCGACAACTCGCACGGCATCCTCGGCGAGGTGCTCCGGCTCGTGCCGACCTCGCAGTGGACGCTGGCCTCCGCCACCTCGTTCGCCAAGACGTTCCGCACTGCCTCGGGCCTGCACGGGAAGGACGACCGAGAGCCGTACGTCCTGAAGTTCGACCTCGACCGGCTGCTGGTGCTTGCCCTGCTCCGGCCGGCGGACCGCGACCACTTCACGCTCGACGACATCGAGCGCGGCTTCCGCACCGTGGCGCGGATGCTCGACGGCCGGTGGGACCGCGAACCCGCGGCGAGCGTGTCGTTCCTGGGCGCCAAGTCGAACCGGCTGGCGGGCCACAAGGGCGCGGAACCGAGCTTCGAGGCCGTCCTGGCCCGCATGCACGCGGCTGGGTACGGCGGCGACGTCTATCCGTCTGTCACCATGTGGGACAGCGTGTCGGTCGGCGTGTACGGGTCGTATCCGTTCCCGGAGACGCTTGATCGCATGCGCGATGGATCGTCCTGACGTGAGATTATAGGACGCACGTCAGGGGACGGGCAGCCTTCGGCGCTGCGCTCGCGCGGTGTGGCGACCGTTGTGCGCTGTTGTTCGCCGGCGTGCGTGCCGCCGTTACGATCGCATGACGCAGCGTCGCCGCACGTGGATGTTCCACGCGGAACGACGCCATCGCTCACATGGAGGTGTTTCATGGCCAAGGATCCCGGTCGCCCGTCCCCTGCCAAGCCTGGTCTCTCGAAGCTCGGACGCGGGCTGGGAAGCCTGATTCCGGTGCCGGCGCAGCGTGCGGCCGTGGCGGTTGAGCCGGCGCGATCTGTGGCCGCGTCCGCCGCAGCGATCACCACGGAACCGAAGCCTTCGTCCGGCTCGGGCGCAACTCTCGGGTCCCCCTCGACCGCGACCACCTCGACGGCAACGGCCGCCGAGACCTTGGATTCAGCGGGCGTCCGCGTGACCTTCATCCCCGTGCTGGGCATCGCGCCGGGCGCATACCAGCCGCGTGGCCAGATGGACCCAGCCATGCTCGACGCCTTGGCCAGCAGCATTGCCCAGTCCGGCTTGATGCAGCCCATCGTGGTTCGCCGCCGGGGATCGGGGCATGAATTGATCGCCGGCGAGCGCCGCTGGCGCGCGGTGCAGCGCCTGGGCTGGGCCGAGATCCCAGCCATCATCCAGGAGGTCGATGACCGCCAGGCCGCTGAGCTCGCGCTCATCGAGAACCTCCAGCGCGAGGACCTGAATCCGATGGATCGGGCGACGGCGCTGCGCCGCCTGAGCGAGGAGTTCGGGGTGTCGCATCAAGGCCTCGCGGAGCGCCTGGGGCTCGATCGATCAACCGTGACGAACCTGCTTCGGCTCAACGAGCTGGATGCGGCGACGGCGGCGCATGTGAGGTCGGGAGCCCTCAGTCTTGGCCACGCGAAGGTGCTTCTTGGGGTTTCGGACGTGGCGCGCCGGCGCGCCGTGGCGGACGCGGCAGCCTCGGGCGGCTGGTCGGTTCGCCAACTTGAGGGCGCCGTGCGGGAAGAGGGAGGTGTTCCACGTGGAACATCCACCCCCCGGGCGCGCGGCTCCGGCACCTCCGCGCACCTGGCCGATCTGCAGCGCCGACTGGAGGATCACCTGGGGACTCGGGTGGAGCTTCGCGTTGGTCGACGGAAAGGCGCTGGGGAGCTGCGGATCCACTTCCACTCGCTGGATGGTTTCGACGGGCTCATGCAGCGAATCGGATTCGACAATTCCAAGCTGACGATTTAAAGCGTCCTATAACCATATTAGCGGCGGCGGTGTTGCGGTCGCGAGCCGTTGCATCCCGCGCGCTCGCCGGGCGAATGTCCCTCGGCTCCATTGGTCGATGAGATCAGTGTCGGTCACCGTCTCTGCATCCGATCCCCGGAACCACACCCCGATGAACACCTGCTGCCTCGGACTTCGCTGCGTCGCCGTCCTCCTCGCCACCGCGGGCGTTGCCACCGCCATTCCGATGATCGGCGCCACCGCCGTCGCCCAGGCGCCGGCGCCTGCCCCCGCCGCCGCTGCCTCGATGACCTGCGCGGTCGACCCCGTGCACAGCATGGCCCTCTTCCGCGTGCATCACCTCGGTGCCGGCCAGTTCTGGGGCCGCTTCAACGACGTGACCGGCTCCTTCTCGTTCGAGCCCGGCAAGGCCGAGGGCATGAACTTCGACATCTCGATCTCGACCGAGAGCGTCGATTCGGGCAACGAGGACCTCGACAAGCACCTGCGCAGCCCCGACTTCTTCGCCGCGAAGGACTTCCCGAAGATGACCTTCCGCAGCACGGGCGCCAAGAAGACCGGCGAGCGCACGTACGAGCTGATGGGCGAGCTGACGATGCGGGGCGTCACCAAGCCGGTGACCGCGTCGCTTGAGTTCTGCGGCATGGCCGACATGGGCCGCGGGCCCAAGGCCGGCTTCGAGGCCCAGTTCACCGTCAAGCGCAGCGAGTTCGGCGTCAACTACGGCGTCGAGAAGGGCGCCATCGGTGACGAGGTGCGCGTGATCGTCGGCCTCGAGGGCGGCCCCAAGAAGTGACGCCCGAACGGGGTCGCCATGGAAGCTGACCTCGTCCTGCGCGCCGTCCTGCTGCCGGCGGCGCAGGCGGTCTTCGTGGTCGCCGTCCTCGCGGCGGTGGCGGGATATCACGCGCATCGTTCGCCCGTCCGGTCAACCTCGAATGGGTTCAGGTGGCTTCCGCTCGTGGCCGCGCTGCCCGCGGTGCTGTCGTACGCCCAGCAGGAAGGTGCGTCCGGCCTGTCGTGGCCGCCCGCCGTCGCGTTCAGCTGGACATGGGTGGCGCTGTCGCTCGCGGCGCTCTCCACCATCGCGTTGTGGGCCGCGCCCGCGGTGGTGCGGTCGGCGCTGCCGGCGTTTCTGGCGCTGTCCGTCGTCGTGCCGCCCGGGTACGCCGATCCGGGTGGGCGCCTCTTCGCGGCGGCGATCGTCGGTGCGGCATCGTTCGCGGCGTCATCGGGGCGCGCCTCACGCGAACCCGCCGGCGCCGCCGAGCACGTCGCATGGTGGCTGGTCTTCGGCATCGCGAGCGCCATGGCGCTCCTCTCCGGCTTCGCGAAGCTCTCCTTCGTGATCGCCTCGCTCTCCGCGGCCGCGTCCATGCTCGCGCTTGCCTCGCCGTGGGCGCCGCGCCTGCGGCCCGACGGCGCGTCGACGGCGGCCAGCGCCTGCGCGCTCGGCGTGCTGTGCTTCCTGGGCCTCGGCTACGACGAGAGCGGGTTTCCATGGTGGTCATGGGCGCTCCTCGCCTGTGCCCCGGCCGGGCTTGCCGTCCGCGGCTTCGCGTGGGGGTCGCCGCGCGCGCGTGCGCTCGCCGTCGTCGCAGTGCCGACGCTCCTCGCGCTCGTGGCGCTTGTCCTCGCCCTCGGATGGACGGGCGCGCTCGCCCGCTTCGGCCAGCCGGCCGAGCCGGACCGCGACGTCTACGGGCTGCGGACCGAGCCGTAGGATCCGTCCATGGCCGCGTGGATCCCGTTCCTCTCGCCCGCACCGGGCGCGTCGCGCTGGTGGTGGCTCCTCATGGTGCCGATGTCCATCCTCATCTGCATGGCCTGGAAGGCCGTGCGGCAGGACGACATGCGCGGCTACTGGGGCGCCGTCACGCGCATGTCCGCGCAGGTGATCCTGGCGATGATCGGCATGTTCGCGGCACTCGCGGCAATCGTGCAGTTCCTGGTGCCGCAGCTGCCGGCGGAGTGAACCGCACGAACCTCACGCGCCGCGCCGCACGCCGCGCCCGGGCTTCTGGCCCTTGGCGATCGGCTGCTTGCGCTGCGTGCCGCGCCCGGCGGCACCCGGTCCGGCGCCGGCGCCCTTGCCGCGCCGCGGGCGCTTCGGGGCGCGCTTGATCATGTCCGCGAGCTTCGGCTCCTTCGCGCGCCGCGCGCGCGCCTGCCGTCCGGCCCCGCGCACGGGGGCCCGCGGCGCCTCCGCATCGGGTGCCACCCGGTCCTGCATGCGCAGGTAATCGCGGTGCGCCGGCGGAGCCGACGGCTCGAGCTTCACCCGCATCGTGCCTTCCACCTGGGACCAGCGCTCGCGGTCGGCGGGGCACCGGAAGGTGAACGCCTCCGCCGTGCCGCCGCCGTGGCCCGCACGGCCGACGCGGTGCACGTACTCCTCGGGCAGCAGGGGAACGTCGTAGTTGATCACCGTG
>CAYTYU010000017.1:0-26023 GCA_964440815.1 uncultured Chitinophaga sp. | reverse complement strand
CGAGGAATCGCGCCCGCAGCTCCGGCGTGGGCACCATGCACGACTCGCGGCGCCCGAACCAGCGGAACCGGCGGCGTGCGACGAAGCCGTAGAGCGCGTCGCGCACGCGCCGCGGCACGATGCGGAAGGCACCGAGCATCGGCCAGGGAAACGGCAGCTGCGCGGCCACCGCAAGCGCGGCATCGGACCGCTCGAGGACGCGACCGCCGGCGATCACGACGACCGAGTCCGGATCGGAGGAGGCCGGAAGCGCATGGCCCGCGGCGGCGCAGGCCCGCCGGGCGGCGTCCGACTGGAGCGCCGCGAAACGGAACCTCGCCCGGCGGTCTCGGGCGGCCACGAAGCGCACCGCGCCGTTGCAGAGGTTGCAGGTGCCGTCGAAGAGGATGGTGGCGGGTCGGGGAGCCACGGCGATACCTTAGCGCCCATGCCGAGGCCCATCCCCCTGACGGTCGCAGTCATGATCACCGCCATCCTCGTGTCGTGCGCGTCGCCCGCGGGACCCGGGGATGCCAGCCCACGCCCCGGCACGCCCGCAGCCCTGCCGAGCATCGACCGCACCGAGTGGACGTGCGTCGAGCTGATCGGCGCCGACGGCACGCCGGTGTCCGTGACCGACCAGCCGCCCTCGCTCCTCATCTCCGCCGAGGGGCGCGCCTCCGGCTTCGCCGGGGTCAACCGCTACTTCGCCGAGGCGTCCGTCGGCAACGCGATCAGCCAGGCGAACGTGCCGCTGCGCTTCGGCCCCGTCGGCGCCACGCGGATGGCCGGACCGCCGGAGCGCATGGCGCTCGAAGAGGCGTTCACCTCGATGCTCGGCACGGTGCGGTCGGCGAGTGTGGCGGCAGGCCCGCGCGGCGCCGTACTGACGCTGCGGAACGAGCGCGGCGACTGCGCGCGGTTCGAGCCGGCACGCGCGCAGTAGCGGGCAGCACGCCCCGGCCGTCGCAACGGGCAAGCCAGTGGACGGCGCCGCTCACCGCCGACGCACCCGGATCGAACCGTTGGTCGAGGAGAGGCTGGCCTTCGCGGAACCGCCCGTCCCGATGGTCGCCTCGAAGTCCTCGCCCGTCCAGCTGCGGTCCGACGTGCCCTTGATGCCGTCGGAGGTCACCTTGCCGTTGGTGACGGACGCCGAGAGCGTTCCGTTCCATGACGCGGGAAGATCGAGCACCACCGAACCGTTCAAAGTCTCGGCCGTGATCGGCGCGGCGGCATCGGCGCCCGGCGCGACGGTGACGTTGCCGTTGATCGAATCGGCCACGACCTCCGAGGCGGCGCCGGAGACGTCGATGTTGCCGTTCGTGGTGTCCGCGTTCACCGCGCCGACATCACCCTCGATGCGCACGGAACCATTCGTGGTCTCGGCGCTGACCGACCTGAGGCCGGCCGTGCGGACGGTGATCGAGACGCTCGGGGGGTTGTCCCAGATCTGGATCAACCCTCCGATGTTCGAGTCCCATGGGAGGTCCACGCTCACCGCCACCCGGCCGGACGCGTCCTTCTCGGCCACCAGCTTGGCGCCGTCCAGGATCCTCTTGCGCTTCGATTCGGACGGTTCGTCCCAACCGTCCCCGCCCACGACGGCGGTCACCTGCATCGACTTCGCGGAGTCGTCGCGAACCACCGTGATCGAGCCGTTGATCGAGGAAATGACGAGAGCGGACGCGCCGTCGATCGACGCCCGCATGGTGCGCGTCTTGCCGTCGTGGTCGGCAGGCGCGGGCGTCGGGGACGAGGCGGCGGAAGCGGCCGGAGCGGCCGCGGGTGCCTTCGACGACGACGGTTGCGACTGACTTGCGCATGCCACGCCGAAGAGCATGGACGCGCCGGCGGCCGCGACGGTGAGGGTGCGCAGCGTGGCAGACGGACGGGTTCGGAGCGAGCCTGACATGATGAGCCGGATCCTCTCTTCGAGCGATCCGCCGTCGCCCATCGTGCATGCCTGGACCGGCGCGCGGAACGCCGGGTTCGTGATCGATTCGGCCACCGAGACGAGGCAATGGCCGTAGTCGCGCGGCGCGGCGCCCTGCGCGCGCAGGACAAGTGCGTCGCAGGCGATCTCCTCGCTTGCACGCAGGCCGCGGCGCGCCAGCCACGCCAGCGGGTTCCACCACAGCCACGCCACGACCCCCCAGTCAAGCCAGCGGACGAGGTGGTCGCGCCGGCGGACGTGCGCCAGCTCATGGGTGAGCACGAGGCGCAGCTCGCGCTCGGAGAGCGAGGCAACGAGCGACGCCGGGAGCATGATGCGCGTGCGGCCGAGGCACCACCAGACGAAGGGCACGCCGTTTCCGCGCGTCACCACCACATCGGCCCGAAGCGGCATGCCGAGGTCCGCGGCGGCGCGTTCCGCGAGGCGCCGCACGGCCGCGTCGGCGGGCGCGCTGGCGGCCCGCAGCGCGCGCCGGAACCGGGCGAGGCGCACCACCGTGCATGCGACGATGGCGCACGTTCCCAGCATCCAGACGGCGCCGAGGGCCATCCATGGATCGAACGCGCCGAAGGAGGCCTGCGGCGGCGGCGCATCGGCACGGCCCGGGGCGGCCGATGCCGATGACGCGCCGGACCGGACAGCGTGTGCCCTCGAGTCGGCCGACGCGGCACCGGACGTCACGGAACGGGCGGGTTGGCCCGCATTCAAGGGAGCCGCCACGGTGTCCCCGCCCGCCATCGCACGGAATCCGGGCAGCTCGATCGAGAGCCCCGGCACCGACGCGACGGGCGGCATCGCGAGCCGGACGAGCACCAGCACCCACGCGAGGTGGGCGGCCGACGGGTTGCGCCTGCCGCGGCCGATCGCCCACGCGATCGCCGCAAGCGGCAGCGCGAGCAGCGAGTTCCCGATCACGTACTCGAGGACGGCGTCGGTCATGGGTTCCTCCCGTCAAGCAGGTCGCGCAGGCGCCGGAGCTCCCCGCGGCTCAGCCGCTTCTGGTCGATGAGGTGCGACAGGAGCGGTGCGATCGACCCGCCCGTGAGGCGTTCGGCGAGCGTCTCGAGCTGGCCGCCGGCGTAGGCCTCGCGCGAGAGGCGCGGCTCGAACACATGCACCGACGCCGACCGGTCGCGCTTCACGAAGTCCTTGTCCTCGAGTCGCTGCAGCAGCCGCTGGACCGTGCCGTGCTGCGAGCGGTCCGACGCGCCGTACAGCGCGTCCTGGACCTGGCGTGCCGTCAGGCTGCCGCGGTCCCAGAGGAGTTCCATCACGGCAAGTTCGGCGTTGGCGAGGGGGACGGGAGGCATCGGTGCGTCCTTGGAGAGCGTGCGACGGAAGCAATACGACAGGATGTCGTGCAATCTACGACACGATGTCGTGCCTGTCAACCTACGAAGACAATCCAGCGACATACTGTGAAACGGATCAGTTTCCCAAGATCTGTATCCTACCGGCCATGGCACGCGCCTCCATCCACGTGGTGACTCGCACCGCCGATTGGTCCGTCATGATGGCCCCTGTTCGATTCGAGATCATCGAAGCGATGCGCGGACTCGCGCCGTGTTCCGTCGCGGAGATTGCCGAGGCACTCGACCGACCCGCCGACACCCTCTATCCGCATCTGCGACGGCTGATTGCGATCGGCGTCGTCGTCGAAGTGGGCCAGCACTCGGGCAAGACGAGGCCCAGCAAGGTGTTCGACCTCGTCGCCGACGACTTCCGGCCCAGCTTTCGGGGGGCCGGAGCCGCCGCCATGGCCGAGGCCATCGACCAGTCCGTGCGCAGCATGGCGGGCATCGTGACGCGGGCCTCTCGCAAGGCCGCAGCCTCCGGACGGTTCACGTACGACGAGCACTTCAAGAACGTCGTCAGCAAGCTCGAGAACGCCTGGCTCGCGCCCGCGGAGCTGGAGTACGTCAACGCCCGGCTCCTGTCGGTGAAGCGCTACCTCGACGCCCGCAAGGGCCGCCGTGCCGGCGAGCTCTACCTCGCCGCCTTCTTCGTGATGCCGGTCGTCCGCAAGCGCGGCGCACGGGCCACCCGATCCTGAGCTTCCGAACAACATGCCCCTCAAGAGTCCAGTCGCCGTGAACATGCGCCCCATCGCCATCCTCGTCCCCGCCCTCCTCGCGCTCCTGACGGGCGCGTGGTCGCCCGACCAGTCCGAATCCCCCCTTCCCCGCCGCGCCGGGCCGATCGGCATCCGGCTCGCGGACGCACCGGGCGGCGGCGTCGCGATCACCGAGGTGGTTCCGGGTTCGCCCGCCGCGAAGGCGGGCGTCGAGGGCGGATGCACGCTGCAGTCGGTGAACGGCCGGGAGATCCGGACGCGGGACGAGCTGCGTGACGCGATGCGATCGGTGATGGCGGGCGCCACCGTGCAGCTGTCGGTGAAGCGCGGCGACGGATCCGTGCAGGCCGTCGGGGTCGCTGCCGAGGCGGCGTCCGAGGCGCTTCCGGGAAGCACCGTCACCTACGGCAGCGTGCGCGTGCCCGCCGGCTACCGCCTGCGGACCATCGTGACCGAGCCGAAGGAGTCGCCGCTCGCGAAGGACGGCAAGCACCCGGCGTTCCTGTACGTGTCGGGGATCATCTGCGACACGGTCGACCGCCCGAGCGCGCCGGACGCACCGGACACGCGCATCGTGCATGCGATGGCCGATGCCGGCTTCGTCACCATGCGCGTCGACAAGCCCGGCGTCGGCGACAGCGAGGGACCGCCCTGCAGCGAGATCGACCTGCAGACCGAGCTGGCGGGCTATGCGGCCGCCCTGAAGCAGCTCGCCGCGATGCCGAACGTGGACCCGCAGCGCGTCTACGTCTTCGGGCACTCGATGGGCGGGGTGCTGGCGCCGTACCTGGCGAAGGAGGTGCCGGTGCGGGGAAGCATCGTCTACGGCACCCTCGTGCGCACGTGGTTCGAGTACCAGCTCGAGAACGTCCGCCGCCAGGCGGCGCTGCAGTCCGGCGCGTCGGAAGCCGACATCACCGACGCGGTGCTGGCCGAGGCGAAGTCGAGCTCGATGATGCTCGTCGAGAAGAAGACCCTCGGCGACGTCTGGGCACGCTGGCCGGAGCTCCGGCAGCCCTCGCAGGGGCTGATGCTCGACGAGAACCACATGTCGACGCGCAGCATGGCGTTCTTCCACCAGCTGCAGGACCTGAACCTGGCGCGCGCGTGGCAGGAGGCATCCGGCGCGGTGCTCGCGATCTACGGCGAGTACGACTGGGTCACGTCGCAGGGCGACCACCAGAAGATCGTCGACATCGTGAACGCCCGCACGAAGGACGCCGGGACGTTCCTGCTGCGCCCGAAGGCGGACCACGCCTTCACCACGCACGCGAACTTCCGCTCGAGCGTGGCCATCATGGGCGGCGGCGCGTGGGACGAGGGGCTGCCGGGCGAGATCCTGAAGTGGGTCGCGTCGGTGGAGGGCCGCACCTTCGAACCCCCCGCCGAGGGCCCCTCGGCGCAGCTGCGCACCTGGGAACGGCTGCCGACCGAGGCATACCCCGGCAAGCAGGACGACATCTTCTTCGCGAGCGCGACGGTCGGCTGGTACGGCAACGGCGCCGGCAAGGTGTTCAAGACGGAAGACGGCGGCGACTCGTGGACGAAGGTCTGGGAGAAGCCGGGCACCTTCGTGCGCTGCCTCGCGTTCGTCGACGAGAAGGTGGGCGTGATGGGGAACATCGGGCCGGGCTACTTCCCGGGCGTCACGGACACCGTGCCGATCTACCGCACCGAGGACGGCGGCACGACATGGACCCCGGCGACCTCGATCGAAGGTGCGCCGGTCGTGGGACTGTGCGCCTTCGACGTCGTGCAGGTGCCGTTCGTGAACGCAGGGAAGCTCGACCGGCGCCCGCGCATCATCGGGGTCGGGCGCGTCGGCGGACCGGCGGCATACATCTGGTCGGACGACCTGGGGAAGACCTGGAAGCAGGGCAAGCTGCCGGAGATCGGCGCGATGGCGTTCGACGTGAAGTTCCTGGACGAGAAGCGCGGGTTCATCGCGTCCGCCACGAGCACCGAGGTGGCCTCGACGCACGCCCTGATCCTGGGCACGTGGGACGGCGGCGAGACCTGGGAAGAGGTCTACCGCTCGAGCCGCCCGTGGGAGCTGACGTGGAAGTTCTCGTTCCCGGATGACGTCACCGGCTACTGCACCATCCAGTCCTACGACCCGGACCCTGCCTCCTCGCAGCGCTACGTGGCGAAGACCATCGACGGCGGGCATTCGTGGTACGAGGTTCCGCTCGTCGACGACCATGCCGTGCGCGAGTTCGGCATCGCCTTCCTCGACGACCAGGTCGGCTGGGTGGGCGCGATGCCGAACGGGTTCGTGACCGTGGACGGCGGCGTGAGCTGGCATCCGGCCGCCTTCGGCAACGCGGTGAACAAGATCCGGCTGATGAAGGACGGCGACGGCGTCACGGGCTTCGCGATCGGGACGGGCGTGCACCGGATGAGGATGGGGGCGGCTCCGGCCGCGCAGGCCGCGCCCGCGGTACCGGAGGCACCTGAGGCCCCGGCTGCCGCGGCCACCATGAAGGCCGTTCGGATCCACGACTACGGCGACCCCTCGAGGCTCGTCTACGAGGACGCCCCACGGCCCCGGCCCGGCAAGGGCGAGATGCTCGTGCGCGTCCGTTCCGCAGGCGTGAACCCGGTCGACTGGAAGATCCGCTCCGGCATGTTCCGCGGCGGTCTCGACTTCACGATGCCGGCAACGCTCGGCTTCGACGTCGCCGGCGAGGTGGAGGAGGGCGGCGACGGCGTCACGGCCTTCAAGCCCGGCGACCGGGTGTTTGCGTTCCTCGCGCTCAACCGCGGCGGCGGCTATGCGCAGCATGCGATCGTCGCCGAGGGCGAGGCGGCGCCGATGCCGACGACCCTCGACATGGCGGGCGCCGGGGCCACCCCGCTCGCCGCGCTCACGGCATGGCAGTGCCTCTTCGACGTCGCGAAGCTCGGCAAGGGACAGACGGTGCTGGTGCACGGGGGCGCGGGCGGCGTGGGCCACTTCGCGGTCCAGTTCGCGCGGTGGAAGGGCGCGAAGGTGATCGCGACGGCCTCGGTGGAGAACGCCGAGTTCGTCAAGGGCCTCGGCGCGGACGAGGTCATCGACTACCGCACGACGAAGTTCGAGGACCGGGCGAAGGACGTCGACGTCGTGCTCGATGCGGTGGGCGGCGACACCACGAATCGCTCCGCCGCGGTGCTGCGCCCGGGGGGGATCCTGGTGTCGATCGCCGGGGACCCCGATCCGGCCGTCTTCCAGGCGCGCGGGGTGCGCGTGGCGATGCACCTGGTGCAGCCGAGCGGGGCCCAGCTGCGGGAGATCGCCGCGCTCATCGAGCAGGGAGCGGTCAAGCCCGACGTGACCGCCCGGTTCCCGCTGAAGGACGCGCAGGCAGCGCAGCGGCGGAGCGAGACCGGCCACTCGCGCGGGAAGATCGTGCTCGAGGTCGACTGACCGCCGACGGGGTATCGTCGCCGGCCGACATGACCGCGATCCTCGGCGTCCACGAGACCATCCTCTACGCGAACGACCTCGCGGCGGCGGAAGCCTTCTACGGCGGCGCGCTTGGCCTCCGTGCCCTGCCCCGCAGCGGCGACCGCGGGGTGGTGCTCGACCTCGGAAACGACGCGGTGCTCATCGTCTTCGACGCCGCGAAGACGGCGCTCGCGCATCCGGAGGTGCCAAGCCACGGGGCGAACGGTCCCGGGCACGTCGCGCTGCGCATCGACGACCTGGAAGGATGGCGTGCGCGGCTGCAGGCGCTCGGCGTCGCGATCGAGCGGGAGGTGTCGTGGCCGCGCGGGGGCCGGTCGATCTACCTGCGCGACCCGGCGGGCAACTCGGTCGAGCTGGTGGCGGGCGCGGTATGGGACCTCGGCGCGACCCACGTGCACGCGGCGCAGGTGTGGGACGCGGTGGACCGCGCATTCGAGGCATGGCTCGGGCCGCCGGACCACGCGTTGGACGCGGCGTCCAAGGCCGCGGCACGGGCGGGGCTTCCGGAAATCGCCGTGGCGCCGGCGCAGGGACGCCTGCTCGAGGTGCTGGCGCGCGCGATCGGGGCGCGGCGCGTCCTCGAAGTTGGAACGCTCGCGGGCTACAGCACGCTCTGGCTGGCGCGGGCACTGCCGCCGGGCGGCGAGCTGGTGACGCTCGAGCTCGAGCCCGACCGTGCGCGGCTGGCCCGCGAGAACATCGCGCGGGCGGGGTGCGCCGCGCAGGTCACGGTGGTCGACGGTCCGGCGACGGATTCGATGGATGCGCTGATCGCGCGCGCGACGGCACCCTTCGACCTGGTCTTCATCGACGCCGACAAGGAGCGTTGCGTCCCCTACCTCGACCGCGCCGTGGCGCTCTCGCGGCCCGGAACGCTGATCGTCGTCGACAACGTGGTGCGCCGCGGCCGCGTGGTGGACGCTGGCACGGGCGATGCCAGCGTCGACGGGGTGCGCGCGATGATGGAGCGCATCCGGGAGCATCCGAGGCTCGCGGCGGCGGGCGTGCAGACGGTGGGTTCGAAGGGCTACGACGGCATGCTGCTGGCGGTCGTCGGTGCCGACGCCGCGCGGCCGTCAGCCTGACCCGACGATCGCCTCGACCTCGATCTCGATCTTCATCCGCGGGTCGGCGAGGCCGGCCTCGAACATGGTCGCCGCGGGGCGGATCTCGCCGAAGGCGGCGCGCAGGACGGGCCAGGTGGCGGGGAAGTCGGACGCATCGGGCAGGATGTAGCGCACCCGCACCACGTCGCGGAGCGAGGCACCCGCCTCGCGCAGGGCGGCCTCGATGTTGGCGATGCACTGCCGTGCCTGCGCGGCAACGTCGTCGGAGATGGCCATGGTCGCGTAGTCGAAGCCCGTGGTGCCCGACACGAAGACGCGGTCGCCGCAGACGACCGCGCGCGAATAGCCGATGTCCCGCTCGAAGCTCGAACCCGACGAGATGAGTCGCCGCTGCATGGCCAAACGATAGCGCGCGGGGAGCGTCGAACTTCGGCGGCTACGCTGCGGCCATGGAAGGCACCGAGGCCCCGGTCCCGAGGCTCGAGCGGAGCGCGGGCATCGACTTCGCCCGGGGCATGGCGCTCCTCGGCATCATCCTGGTGAATGCCCGGTTCTTCTTCCTGCCGATGGGGTGCGCGCTCGGCGATGGCCCGCTTCCGCAGGGCCTCGTGCGCTCGACGCTCGACTTGGCGGTGCACGACGCCGTCGACGCGCTCGCCACCTTCAAGTTCATCTCGATCTTCTCGCTCCTCTTTGGCTTTGGGCTGGCGCAGCAGGCGGCCCGCGCGGCCGCAGCCGGCCGGTCGCGCTGGCCGAACGCGCTCCGCCGGCTTGGGCTGATGCTTGCGATCGGCGCGGTGCACGGGATCTTCATCTGGTACGGCGACATCCTGACCACGTACGCCCTGCTCGGGGTGCTGGCAGTCGCGTGCATCGGGCTCGACGACCGCTGGCTGCGACGGGTCACGATCGGGGTGCTGTCGCTCGTCGTGCTGATCACGGTGGTCGGCGCGGCGCTGCAGTGGGCCTTGGCGGGCATCGAGCCGCCGGCCGCGGCACCGGAGGCCGCCGCCGACATGGCCGCCGAGTCGCCGCGCGGCATCGACGCGATGCTTGCCGCGGAGTTCAACGTGGGAAGCCAGGCCTGGATCGAGGCCGAGACCAGCGCGTTCCGCACCGGCCCGTGGCACGAGGCCCTGCTCTTCCGCGTGGTGGGCTACCTGTTCGGGACGCTGGCGGCGCCATTCAGCTACGGATGGCAGTCGCTCATGATGATGCTGCTTGGCGTGTGGGCGCAGCGCTCGGGGCTGTTCGCGGCGGCGGCATCCGGTCGACGTCGCCGCCTCGCGTCGCGGCTCATCCTCGCCGGGCTGCCGTTCGCCGCGCTTGCGGTGCTCCCCTGGTGGCTGCTCGGGCGGGAGAGCGGCGCGGCCACGGCGCTGACCACCGTCGGGGTGGCGGCGAGCGCGGTCCTGCTGCCGGTCGGATACGCATGCCTGGCCGTCGAGTTCGGCCCGCGGCTGCCGGCGGTCCTGCGGGCGCCCGTGCAGGCGGCGGGATCCATCGGCCTGACCGTCTACCTCGGCGAGTCGATCGCGTGCACCGCCATCGCCTCCTGGTGGGGGCTGGCGATGTTCGGCACCATGGGCGATGCCCGCTTCACGATGGTCGCGATGGGCGTGTGGGCTGGGCTCGCGATCGCCGCGCTGGCATGGACAAAGTTCGTCGGCAACGGCCCGATGGAGCGCCTGTGGCGCTGGGGAACGTACGGATCGATGCGACAACTCCCATCGACGGCCCTGCCCCTGCTTGCACTCGCGCTGTCCGTGCTTCCTGCCTGCAACCCGCGCCCGACCGGGCCGTCCGTGGCCGCAGAAGCTGTCGGCGAACCGATCGCCATCGAGCCGCTTCCGGGGGTCGCGGTCGAGCCGAAGGCCGGCATCACCGGGTCGGTCCGCATCCATGCAGATGTGCCATCGTCGGACGCGTCCATCCGCGCGCGCAACGTGGTCGTGTGGCTTCCGCCGGGCTACGCGGACGCCGCCGCCGCGACGCAGCGCTACCCCGTGCTGTACATGCACGACGGCCAGAACGCCTTCGACCCGGCGACCGCGTTCCTCGGGCGCGAGTGGCATGCCGACGAGGTGGCCGACCGCCTGGTGCGCGAGGGTCGCATTCCCCCGCTCATCATCGTCGGCATCTGGAACACTCCCGACCGAGTGGCCGACTACACGCCCGACCAGGACCCGGACGAGCATCGCGGCGACCGCAAGCCCCAGGGACGCGGCGGCAACGGGAAGGCGTACCTCGCCTGGATCGCCACGGAGCTGAAGCCCATGATCGACCGGGCGTACCGGACCCGCCCGGAGCGCACGTCCACGGCCATGATGGGAAGCAGCCTCGGCGGCATCATCTCGCTTGCGGCGGCCGAAGAGCGCCCCGAGACCTTCGGCCGCATCGCGGCAGTGAGCCCGAGCCTCTGGTGGAACGGCGGCAGCGTGATCGATCGGTGGTCGGCCCGTCCGCCGGCGCCGGACCGGCTGTGGATCTGCATGGGTGACCGGGAACGAGCGGGACTCGATGCCGAGTTGCGGCGGTTCGAGCAGGCCATCCGAGCAGCCGACCCCGGGCTTGCCGAGCGGATGCACGCGGAGGTCGTCGCAGGCGGCACGCACGACGAGCCGAGCTGGTCGGCGCGGCTTGACCGCATCCTGGAGTACCTGCTCGCCGAGCGCGCGAGCGGCGCGGAGGCGACGAAGGACTCAAGACCGCGGCGTTAGGATCCCGCCCCATGCATGACTCCCAGCGGCAGTTCGTCGACTTCATGGTGGAGGCCGGGGTGCTCACCTTCGGCGACTTCGTCACCAAGAGCGGGCGCCGCACGCCGTACTTCGTGAACACCGGCAAGTACCGCTCGGGGGCGCAGCTTGCGCGCCTCGGACGCGCCTACGCCGACGCGATCGAGCGCTCGTTCCCGCAGGGGTTCGACTGCCTCTTCGGGCCGGCGTACAAGGGCATCCCGCTCGTCGTGGCCGTGTCGATGGCCTTTGCCGAGCGTGGGCGCGACGTCGAGTTCTGCTTCAATCGCAAGGAGGCGAAGGACCACGGCGAGGGCGGCGTGCTGGTCGGGCGCCCGCTGAAGGACGGCGACCGCGTGCTGATCGTCGAGGACGTCACCACGGCGGGGACGTCGATCCGCGAGACCGTGCCCATCCTGCGCGCCGCGGCGAAGGTGTCGCTTGCGGGCCTCGTGGTGTCGGTCGATCGCCAGGAGCGGGCCAGCGAGACATCGGCCCGCAGCGCACTCGCGGAGGTCGGCGCCGAGTTCGGCATGCCCACCGCGGCCATCGTGACGATCGACGAGGTGGTCGAGCACCTGGGGACCCGCCTCACCGACGTGGACCGCGCGCGGATCGCGGACTACCGGGCGAAGTACGGGGCGACGCGCGGCAGCTAGGGCGCGCGGTTCGAGAGCAGCACGACCACGGCCTCGGCGGTCCCGGTCGCGGAGGCCGGGTTCTGGCCGGTCACCAGCCGCTCGGACACCGCCACGCGCTTCTCGAAGTTCGGCGACTCGACGAATACCGCGCCGCGCGCGCGGAGCGTCGACTCGAGCGCGAAGGGCACGACCTTCTCGAGCTTGACCGCGGCCTCTTCCTCGTCGGTGAACGCGGCGACGTCCTTGCCTGCCACCAGGTAGCGGCCATCGGAGAGCCGGAGGTCCACGAGCGCCGCAGGCCCATGGCAGACGGCCGCGACCACGCCGCCCCGCTCGTAGACCGACCGGGCGAAGGCCTGGAGCGACGCATCGTCCGGGAAATCCCACATGGTGCCGTGCCCGCCGGAGAAGAACACGGCGTCGTAGCGGGCCGGGTCCGCCGACCGGATGGCGGACGTCGCCTTCGTCCGCGCGACCAGCGCCGGGTCGGCGAGGAACGCGTCGTTGATCGCGTCCTTCGCGTCGAGCCCGTCCATCGGCGCCAGCCCGCCCTTCGGCGAGAGGAAGTCGACCTCGTACCCCGCCTCGCGGAACACATGGTGCGGATGGGACGCCTCCGAAAGATAGAAGCCGGTCGGCTTGCCGGTGCTGCCGAGCGTCCCGTGGTTCGTGAGGACGATGGCCACGCGCCGTGTCGCGCGGGCCGGGGACGACTCACGCGATGCGGCGCCCGTCGACGCGCACCCCGAGGCGATCGCCGCCAGAATCGCGGCGGGCACGAGGCGACGCAGGGTTGACGAAGGACGCAGGGTTGACGAAGGACGCTGGGCGCGCGCGATGTTCATGCGCGCGCGAGGCTACTGCACCGGCCCCCACGCGCCGAGCAGCCGACCAAGGTCGGTGCCGTCCACCGTGCCGCTTCCGTCGAGGTCGCCCGTGCCGTGGCCCGGGCCCCACTGTGCGAGCAACTTGCCGAGGTCGGTGCCGTCGACCGTGCCGCTGCAGTCCACGTCGGCCGCCTCGCGGCACGGCGTGGAGAACGCGTCGTTGTAGAAGTCCCAGCCCGCCGCCGCGAGGGCCTGCAGCGTTCCCGGAAGCGAGTGTCCGACGCCGGGGACGACCGTGAGTTCGTGGGGCACGCCAAGTGACACCAGGTGGCCATGGAACTCGACGTTCGAGGGCATCGCGGGATCCTCCGCACCGACCCCGATGCGGATCTCGGTGCGGAGTGCCTGATGCACCGACGCGCGCTGCGTGGCGATGGTCCATGGGTGCTGCGCGAGGTAGTAGGCGGGGTCGCTGCCCCACACCATCTGGTAAAGCGCGGCGCGCTGGCTCGGCGGGACGTCCGTACCCTTCGGTGCATCCATGAAGTCAAGCTGCATCGGACCGGCGCCGAGCATGGAGATGCCCGCGAAGAGGTCCGGCCGGCGCAGCCCGAGCCGACCGGAGCCGGAACCGCCCATGCTGAAGCCCTCGAGCACGCGGCCTCGGCGCGCGGCGATCGTGCGGAACGTCGCGTCAACGTCTGGGATGAGGTCGTCGATCACGACCGACTCCATGGGCACCGCGCCGTCCTTCGAGTCACACCACATGCTGGCGCCCATCCCGTTCGGAAACACCACGATGACGGGCGGGATGACTCCCTGCGCGGAGGCGTTCCGGAACCACGTGTTGAGCGTGGCGATGTTGGTCGTCGGGGTGCCCGAGCCGTGCAGCCAGTAGATGACGGGGAAGCGTGCGGAGGGGTTCGTGTCGTAGGTGGCGGGCAGCGACACGTGGTAGCTGACCGTTGCCTGGGCGGTCGGGCTGTAGAAGGTGCGGTACGAGAGACCAGGCCCGCTGACCGGGGGCGTGGTCCACTGGGCGGCGGCATGGCCCGTGAGGGCGCCGGCGAGGATGAGGACGAGGAGTCGCATGTCGAGCCAGCGGGAAAACGCCTTGGGGGGCACGGTGATTGCTCCGAATCGGGCCCCCACCTGCTCGAAAGTCTACGGGGCGCTGCCCGCGGGACTAGGCTAAAACCCCCGCCGCGACCTGCGCCGGACGCGGACAACGCATGGAACCAGCCACCGAATCCCCCGTCATCCTCGTCACGGGCTCGACGGGCTACATCGGCGGCCGGCTGGCGCCCCGGCTGGTGGAGCGCGGGTACCGGGTCCGGTGCCTGGTGCGCAGCGCCGCGAAGCTGCGGGCGCGGCCGTGGGCACGGAGCCCCAAGGTGGAGATCGTCACGGGCGATGCCGGTGACCCGGCGGCGCTCGCGCGTGCCATGGAGGGATGCACCGCGGCCTACTACCTCGTGCACTCGATGGAGGCGTCCACGCCGGACTACCGAAGCCGCGACCGAACGCTCGCGGAGGCCTTCGGGCGCGCGGCCGCCGCGGCGGGCGTCGGCCGCATCATCTACCTCGGCGGCCTGGGCGAGACCGGCGAGGGACTGAGCCAGCACCTGGCCTCGCGGCGCGAGGTCGAGGGCGCGCTGCGCGCCTCGGGCGTTCCGGTCACCGTGCTGCGCGCGGCGATGATCATCGGTTCGGGATCGGCCTCGTTCGAGATCCTGCGCTACCTGGTGGAACGTCTGCCGATCATGATCACGCCTCGCTGGGTGAGCACCGAGTCGCAGCCGATCGCCGTGCGCGACGTGCTGCACTACCTGATCACGTCGCTCGAGACGCCGGCGACGGCCGGCAAGACGCTCGACATCGGCGGCCCGGAGGTGAAGTCGTATGCCGACATCATGCGCGACATGGCGGCCGCGCTGCACCTGCGCCGGCGGCTGGTGATTCCCGTGCCCGTGCTCACGCCGCGCCTGAGCTCCCTGTGGATCCACGTGGTCACGCCGCTCGACTCGAGCATCGCCCGTCCGCTCGCCGAGGGACTGCGCAACCGGGTCACCTGCCGCGGCGACGAGACCCAGCGGCTGATGCCGCACACCTGCCTGACCATCCGCGAGGCGATGGACGCCGCCCTCGCCAAGGCGAAGGCGGGCGACGTCGAGACGGCCTGGTCCGATGCGGGCGTGATGCCCGGCGACCCGACATGGGCCGGCGGCACGGTCTTCACCGACCGCCGGCAGACGGAGACGACGGCGTCGATCGACACGGTGTGGGCGTCGGTGTGCTCGCTCGGCGGCCGAAAGGGCTACTACGCGGCGGACTGGCTGTGGAGGATCCGCGGCGTCATGGACCGGCTCGCGGGCGGCCCGGGACTGCGACGCGGCCGCCGCAGCGCCGGGGCGCTCCGCCTGGGCGATGCGCTCGACTTCTGGCGCGTCACCGAGATCGAGGCCCCGCACCGGCTCGAGCTGCGCGCCGAGATGAAGCTGCCCGGCGTGGCCACGCTGCGCTTCGACCTGTCGCCCCGGCCCTCGGGCGCCCCGGGAACCGCGCTCGTGATGACCGCACGCTTCCGGCCGCACGGGCTGCTGGGCATCGCCTACTGGTACGCCGTGCTGCCGCTCCACGGCATCGTTTTCAGCGGCATGCTGCGCGGCCTGGTGCGCGAGGCGGAGGCCGGCGCGGAGCCCGGCTGACATCGCCCGCAGGTGACCGGATCAGTTCCCCGGGCCGCCGGCCGTGAGCTCGTCCGCCAGTGCCTTCGCGCCGTACACCGTGCGCATCGACTCGACGATGGCGCGCGCGTCGACCGACGTCGCGCGGTTGCGCGCCATGTCGTAGACCACGTCGCCCGCGAGGCTGTCGAGGTTGCCGTCGAAGATCAGGCCGACCACCTCGCCATCGACGTCGACGATCGGCGACCCGGAGTTGCCTCCGATGATGTCGTTGGTCGAGACGAAGTTGAAGGGAACGTCTCCGCGGAGCTTCCCCTGCGCGGCGATCCACGAGGGCGGGAGCTCGAAGGCGGGGTCGCCCGCCCGGGCCTTGGCGCGGTCGAACGTGCCGGCGATCGTGGTGAACGCGGGAACCTCGGTGCCGTCGGGCGCCGTCCAGCCCTTCACCGTGCCGTAGCTCATGCGCAGGGTGAACGTGGCGTCGGGGTAGACCGAGTCGCCGAAGGCCGCGAATCGCGCGGCGGCGATCTTCCCGTAGCCGAGCTCCTGCGGCGCGTCGACCTCGTCCTCCCAGGCCTTGCGCGCGGCGCGCGCGTCCGCGTCGATCGCCGCCATGAAGGCGATCATCGGGTCCGCGGGATCGGGACTGCGGCGCGCCGACACGTCGGCGAGCTTCGTGCCGCGGACGAGCTCGGTGGCACGCGCGCGCGGGCTCTTGCCGGCGAGGAGCCGCGCCACGAGCGGGTCATCGAGGCCGCGCTCCTCGGCAAGGCCCGAGAGCATCGAAGCCATGCGCTCGATCTCGAGCTGCGGGTAGATGGGAGCGGGCGAGTACAGCCGTGCCTCGAGGCTCTGCCGGTTCGCGTCGGCAAACTCCGGCAGGCGCTCGGCGCTCGGCTTCGCGTCCTCGGCCTTCATGCGCACGAGCGTCCGAGCAATTCCGGCAAGCGTCCCGGCACGCATGCGCCGCTCGAGCGCCATGTAGTCGGGCGCCAGCCGCTTCCAGGCCGCGAGCGACTCGCGCACCAGGCGCCGACCATCCTCGAAGTCCTTCGCCTCGGGCTTCCCCGCCAGGCGCTTGAGCAGCGCTTGCTCCTCCGCGCGCTTGGACGCGACGAGGGCCGGATCCTGCAGCGCGTCCAGCAGTCCCTGCGACGACTTGCGCCCGTTCTGCGTGCCGAAGAAGTCCTCGCGGGCGATGCGGGCCTCCTCGGCGCCACGACCCATGAAGGTGGCGAGCTTCACCTCGTTGCGCCACAGGCGCCGCAGGCCCATCGGCTCCTCGACGTCGCGCATGAACGCCACGTGGTCGGCGGTGAAGAGCCGGTTCGTGGATCCGGGGTGCCCCCAGGTGAAGACGAGCTCGCCTTCCTTCGCACCGTCAGCGTCCCACGCCAGGAAGTGCTCGGGCTTGAGTGGCTTGCCGTCCTCGTAGATGCGGAAGAAGCAGCAGTCGAGGTCGTAGCGCGGGAACTCGAAGTTGTCGGCATCCCCGCCGAAGAACGCGATCGCGGTCTCGGGCGCGAAGACGAGGCGCACGTCGCGCCACGTGCGGTAGCGGTAGAGGTGGTAGCGCCCGCCCTGCCAGAGCGTGACTACCTGGCTCTTGAGCCCGGTGGCCCTTTCGCTTTCGTCCTCGATGCGCGTGATCTCACGCCTTCGCGCCTCGCCGGCGGCGGCGGTGTCCTTCGCTTCCTTGCCCGCGGCGACGACCCGGTCGGTGACGTCCTCGATCGACCACAGGGCGTTCAGCTCGAGGTCCGGGCAGCGGAGCTCCTCGCCGCGGCCCTTGGCGAGGAATCCCGTCTTCAGCAGGTCGCGCTCCGGGGTGGAGAGCTTGGCGAGCATGTCGCTGCCCACGTGGTGGTTGGTCATCACGAGGCCGTCGGCGCTGACGATCGAGCCCGAGCCGCCGGTCGAGAAGCGGACGCAGGACTTCTGCAGTCGCTCCAGGAGCTCGGGCGACGCCTCGAACCCGTACTTCGCCTTGAGCTCGGCGGCCGGGAGCGCGTTCGGGAGCCACATGCCTTCCTCGGCGCGGGCGAGGTTGGCGGGCGCAATGCCGGCAATCCCGGCGACGAGGACGGTGCATGCGAAGCGGTGCATGGCCGGGAGCGTAGAGGGTCCGGGGCTATCCTTGGGCGCGTGCTCGCTGCCGGCCTCGCGATCGTGCTTTCCTGGGCCATGGACGCACAGGTGCCGGGCACTTCCCCCGAGGCGGCGCAGGTCGAGCTCTGGGCGTCGGACCGCGACGCGCGCATGCGCTGGTGGCGCGAGGCGCGCTTCGGCATGTTCATCCACTGGGGCCTCTACTCCCCGGCCGGCGGCAGCTGGGACGGCAAGCGCTACGAGCAGCACTACGCCGAGTGGATCCAGCACTGGGCCGCGGTGCCGTGCGCCGAGTACGCCCGGCAGATGCGGCCACGCTTCGCGCCGGAGGCGGGCTTCGCCGACGCATGGGCCGACCTTGCCCGGGATGCCGGCATGCGCTACGCGGTGATGACGTCCAAGCACCACGACGGGTTCACGCTCTTCAACTCGAAGGAGCCGTACTCGGTCGGCAACCCGGTCACCCTCAGCACCAACATCTCGCCGCCCGGCCGCGACCTCGCGCGCGAGTTCGCCGACGCGATGCGCGCGCGCGGGCTCCGCGCGGGCTTCTACTACTCGCTCCTCGACTGGCAGCACCCGGATGCCTACGAGATGGCGCTGCCCGCCTACCCAAAGGTCGCCCACCCCCGCGACCACGAGCGCTACAAGGCCTACGTCCGCGGCCACGTGGCGGAGTTGCTGAAGGGCTACGGACCGCTCTCGACCATCTGGTTCGACTACTCCGATGAGTCCCGCCAGGGCGCGGCGTGGGATGCGGGCCGGCTGATGGCCGACATGCGCGCGGCGCAGCCGGCGATCCTGGTGAACAACCGGCTCTTCTTCGGGCTCGAGAACAAGAACGGCGACTACGGCACGCCGGAGAAGTACGTGCCGCAGACAGGCCTCCCCGGGATGGAATGGGAGGTCAACCACACGCTGAACGAGAGCTACGGCTACAGCGCCCACGACACGAACTGGAAGGACACCCCGACCGTGGTTCGCCTCCTCTCGGACATCGTGTCGAAGGGCGGCAACCTGCTCCTGAACATCGGTCCAGACGAACGTGGCCGCGTCCCCGAGCAGGCGGCGGCAGCCCTGCGCGGCGTCGGGGCGTGGATGCGCATCAACGGCGAGTCCATCTACGGCACGACTGCGAGTCCGTTCGAGCGGCTCCCGTGGGGACGGGCCACCCAGAAGCCCGGCGTGCTCTACCTGCATGTCTGGGAGTGGCCGAAGGACGGGATGCTTGAGGTGCGCATGACGGGCCGGGTGCGGTCGGCCCGGCTGCTCGGCGCCGAGGGATCCCTGCCCGCGGGCCCGAGCCCGGTGGCGGGCCGCGGGCTCATGATCGAGCTGCCGACGGTGGCGGCGGATGCGGTTGTTCCGGTGGTCCGGCTCGACCTCGAGGGATCGGTCGAACCGATGCCGTTCCTCGTGCTCGTCGACGCCAAGGGGGTGCTCACGCTGACGCCGCACGATGCCGTGCTGGCCGGGCCGTCGCTCCGCGTCGAGCGCGTGGGCGTGATCGGCGACGTGACGCACAACCTCGGCTACTGGCTCGACCCGGCCGCCACGGCCGCGTGGCCGATCGGCGTCGCCGGCGGCGCGGACGGGACCTTCCGGGTCGAGGCGGAGATTGCCTGCGCCGACGCATCCGCCGGGTCGCGCATCCGATTCGACGTCGAAGGCGGCACGGACACCCCCGAGTTCACCGTTCCGGCGACGGGCGGATGGCAGTCCTACCGCACGGTCGAGCTCGGCCGGGTGCGGCTGCCGGTCGGCTCGCACCGGGCGACACTGCGGGCCCTCAGCAAGGCGGGCGAGGCGGTGGTGAACGTACGGTCGATCCGGCTGGTGCCCGATGGCAGGCCATCGAGCACGCCGTGACCCGCGCCGCCGCCTGAACCGATTCCGAACGCCTTCCCGATACACCGACATCATGGCCACCCCTGGTCTGCGACTGCGTGTCCTCTTCCTCTGCACCGGAAACTCCTGCCGCAGCCAGATGGCGGAAGGATGGGCCCGCGCGATGCATGCGGACCGGATCGAGGCCCACTCCGCCGGCACGGCACCGCATGGCCTGAACCCGCTCGCGGTGCGCGCCATGGCCGAGGCCGGCGTCGACATCTCCGGGCACCGCTCGAAGCGCCCGGAGGAGATCGGCGGCCGCTTCGATGTCGTGGTGACCGTGTGCGGCCACGCGGACGATTCCTGCCCCGCCTTCCCCGGCGCGCGCATCGTGCACGTCGGCTTCGACGACCCGCCCCGCCTCGCTGCCGGCGCGGCGTCGGACGAGGAGGCGATGGTGCACTACCGTCGCGTGCGCGACGAGATCCGCGCCTTCGTCGAGCGGATGCCGGCGGCGATCGCCCCGCCGGCCGAGTGCGCCCCCGACGCCTGCCCACGCCGGCTCGGCTTCCTCGACCGGTACCTCACGCTCTGGATCTTCCTGGCGATGGGTGTCGGCGTGCTGGTCGGCCGGGTCTTCCCGGGCATCAAGGACGCGGCGGAGGCCGTGACCGTCGGCACCACCAACGTGCCGATCGCCGTCGGCCTGGTGCTGATGATGTTCCCGCCGCTTGCCAAGGTGCGCTACGAGGAGCTGCCGGGCATCTTCAGGGACCGCAAGGTGCTGGCGCTGTCGCTCGTCCAGAACTGGGTCGTGGGCCCCGTCCTCATGTTCGCGCTGGCGGCCATCTTCCTGCACGACCGTCCCGAGTACATGCTCGGGCTCGTCATGGTCGGCCTGGCGCGCTGCATCGCCATGGTGCTGGTGTGGAACGACCTTGCGCGCGGCAGCGCCGAGTACGCCGCCGGGCTCGTGGCCTTCAACAGCATCTTCCAGGTGCTGTTCTTCGGCGTGTACGCGTGGATCTTCATGACCTGGCTCCCGCCGCTCGTGGGCCTCGAGGGCGCCGTGGTCGACGTGGGCATGGGCGAGATCTTCGCGAGCGTGGCGATCTACCTCGGGATCCCGTTCCTCGGCGGGATGCTGACGCGGTACGTGCTCCGGGGCGCGAAGGGCGACACGTGGTACGTGGAGCGGTTCCTGCCGAGGATCGCGCCGGTGACGCTGGTGGCGCTCCTCCTCACGATCGTCCTCATGTTCAGCCTCCAGGGCGACCGCATCGTCGCCGCGCCGGCCGACATCCTGCGGATCGCGGTGCCGCTGGTCCTCTACTTCGTGATCATGTTCTTCGCTTCGTACATGATGGCCCGGCGGGCGGGCGCGGAGTACGAGCGGGCCACGACGCTTGCGTTCACCGCGAGCGGCAACAACTTCGAGCTGGCGATCGCCGTGGCCATCTCGGTCTTCGGCATCACCTCCGGCGAGGCCTTCGCCACCGTGGTGGGGCCGCTCGTCGAGGTGCCGGTGCTGATCCTGCTGGTCAGGGCGGCGCTGCGGATGCGGGGCGCCAGCGCGCTCACTTCGCCGGCGCCCACGGCGTGCCGTCCGTGCGCCGGACGCGCGGACCCGCGGCCCTGAGCAGCTCGATGACCTCGTCGCGCGGCAGCGGGTCGATGCCGGCGCCGGCGTACGCGACGAGGAGCGTCCGGCGGTCCACCACGTCCGGGTCCTCGGCCAGGATCGGGGTCGACTGGTCGAGGGCGACCGCGGGGTCGGGCACGATCCGCAGGTAGGAGCGCGCCCCGCCGTCGGCCGACGGCGAGATCCACATGTCGGCAGCCAGCGCGTAGCGGGACTCGAGGTTCGCGTCGGCGGCCGGCGCCTCGGCATCCGAGATGAGGACGCTCGCGATCTGCTGCATCTGCACGCTGCTCTCCACCTGCCGTGCGGCCTGACGCGCCTGGCCGAGCGCCGGCAGCAGCAGTGCCAGCAGGATCGCCACCGTCGACAGCAGCCCCAGCACGCCGGTGACGATGCCCCCGATCGCCAGTCCGCGCCCGTTCGTGCGCGGGCGCGCGAGGTACACCGCCCCGAGGATGATGGCGACGATCCCGAGCACCGGCACGCAGAGGCCGACGATGCCGCAGACGAGCGCGGCGACGGCGAGTCCGGTGCCGCCCGCGTCCGCAGAGGCGACGGGTGTGGGCGCGGTGGGCGGAACGGCGTTCGGGTGCTGCATCGGGAGTCCTCCGCGCGGAGGCTACCGCTGCGCCGGTCCCGCATGAGCACCGGAGCCGGGCGCCGGCAGGTCCGCCTGACGCAGGGCATCGACGCTGCGGTCGATCTCGCCTCCCTCGACGCGGAAACGCTCCAGCGCGCAACGGCCGAGCGCGAGCGCGAGCTCGAGTTCCCCGACCACCGCGCGGCCCGCGCCCATGGCCTCCAGGATCCGGCGGTCGTCGTCGCTGTGGCTGCGCGCCAGGACATCGACCGCACCGCCCGCCCCGCGCGCATGATCGAGCGCGCGCCGCGCGGCCATGCGGTCCGGCATGCAGAGGACCAGCAGGCGAGCCGAAGCGATGCCGGCGCGGTCGAGCACCGACGGCATGCTGGCGTCGCCGAGGATCGCCGTGACGCCGCGCACACGGAGGTCGTCGACGATGCGCAGGTCCTCCTCGATGACGACGAAGGGCTGGCCGTGGCGTTCCAGGAGCGCGCACACGATGCGGCCGACGCGGCCGTAGCCGCAGACGACGGCGTGCCCGGACGGTCCCGGCGCCGCGGTGCCCGTCGCCGCATCGCCTGCTCCCGGCGCCGCGCCCGGCCACCACGCACGGACGAGCGCCGGCACCCCGGCATCGACGAACGGGGCCAGCAGCACCGAGATCACCGTGGCGCTGAGGAGCACGTTGAAGACCGGCTGGGAGAGCGCCCCCTCCTCGAGGCCGATCCGGGCGAGGAGGAACGAGAACTCCGCCGACTGCGCGAGACCGGCGCCCACCAGCACGGCGAGGCCGGCGGAGCAGCCCAGGATCCGCGCCACGATCGTCGTCACGGTGCCCTTCACCACCACGATCATCGCCACGGTCAGCAGGACGAGGGCCCAGGAGTCGACGATCGACGACGGGTCGATCAGCATCCCGATCGACACGAAGAAGATCCCCGAGAACACGTCGCGGATCGGGGCCGCGTCGCCGAGGATGCGGTGCGACAGGTCCGATTCGCCCACGACCACGCCGGTCAGGAACGCCCCGAGCGCCAGCGACACCCCGAGCAGCGACGCCCCGCCCGCCATCGCGAGCGCGAGCGTCACGACCGCGAGCGCGAAGAACTCGCGGCTGCGGAACGCCGAGGCGCGCCGGAGGAGCCGCGGCAGGAGCCAGAACGCCAGCGGCATGACGACCACGAAGAAGACCGCGGCCTTGCCGAGCAGCGGCCCCGCGCCGCCGGACTTCGGCGAGGAAAGCGCGAGGATCGCCACGATCGCGACGCTGGAGATGTCCTGCACCGAGGACCACGCCAGCGCGAGCCGGGCGTGGCGCGTGTCGATCTCGCCGCGGTCCGAGAGCACCTTGCCGAGCACGGTGCTCGACGAGTTGGAGATCACCGCGCCGAAGGCGTACGACTGCATCGGCGACCAGCCGAGCGCGCGTCCCACCGCGTAGCCGATCCCGATCATGGCCAGCACCTGCACCAGGCCGCCGACGACCGCGATCCGGCTCGCCCGCACCAGCTCGCGCAGCGACAGCTGCACGCCGATCACGAACATGAGGAAGACGATCCCGATCTCGGCGAGCTGGGAGATCGCGCCGGGATCGCCCAGGATGCCGGGGGTGAACGGGCCGATCGCCACCCCCGCCAGGATGTAGCCCACGATGACCGGCTGGCGCAGCAGCAGCGCCGCCGCGGCGCCGACGAGGGCCGCACCGAGCGCGGTGACCAGGTGCAGCACCAGCGCGCCGTCGGACATCAGCCCGCTCCGGCGACGGCGGCGACCTTGCGCACGTCGACGACGTTCGCCGCGGGCACGTGGCCGTCGCGGTGGGCCACCGCGTTGCCGATCGTGGTGGCGGCGATGGCCTCCAGCGCCTCGCGCGTCAGGAACGCCTGGTGCGCGGTGATCATGACGTTGGGGAACGTCATCAGGCGCACGAAGACGTCGTCCTGGATCACGGTCTCCGAGAGGTCGCGGAAGAAGAGGTCCCCCTCCTCCTCGTAGACGTCGAGGCCAACGGCGCCGATCCGGCCCTGCTTGAGGGCGCCGATCAGGGCACGCGTGTCGATCACCGCACCGCGGCTCGTGTTGACGAGCATCGCGCCCGGGCGCATGGACGCCAGCGCCTCGCGGCCGATCAGGTGGCGGGTCGACGGGGTCAGCGGGCAGTGGAGCGACACGATGTCCGACTCGCGCAGCAGTTCCGGCAGGCCGACCGCGCGGACGCCCATCGACTCGCAGCGCGGGTTGGGCACGGGATCGTGCGAGAGGACGCGGCAACCGAACCCGAGCAGGATGCGGCATGCCACCTCGCCGATCTGCCCGGTGCCGACGATGCCGGCGGTCTTGCCGTGCATGTCGAAGCCGATCAGCCCATCGAGCGAGAAGTCCTGCTCGCGGACGCGGTTGTACGCGCGGTGCAGCTTGCGGTTGAGGGCGAGCATGAGCGCGACGGCGTGCTCGGCCACCGAGTGAGGCGAGTACGCGGGCACCCGCGCGACCGTGATGCCGAGCCGCGCGGCCGCGGCGATGTCGACGTGGTTGAAGCCCGCGCAGCGCAGGGCGAGCAGCCGGGTGCCGCCGTCGGCGAGGGCGCGCAGGGAAGCCTCGGAAGCGTCGTCGCCGACGAAGATCGACGCCGCCTCGCATCCTCGGGCGAGGGCCGCGGTGCCCGGGGTGAGCGGCGCCGGGAGCGGGAGGAGCTCGACGCCGGAGGCCGATGCCGCGGCCGCGAGGAACGGGCGCTCGTACTCGCGATGGGAGAAGACCGCCACCCTCATGTCGGGGAAGGCTACCCGTGCCATAGCGCACCGGCCTGCGCGGTCCTACGATCGAGGCTCATGACGGCGACTCCGCGGCCATGGCACGTCCGCACCCCCGAGCAGGCATGCGCCGACACGGGGTGCGATCCCGGACATGGACTCGCGGATGCCGAGGCGGCACGGCGCCTCGAGCGCGACGGGCCGAACGCGCTGGCGGCAGCCCGGCCATGTCCGTGGTGGTCGACGCTCCTGGCCCAGTTCCACGCGCCGCTCGTCTACATCCTGGTGGTCGCGTCGGCCGTCATGTTTTTCCTGGGGGACGTGGTGGACGGCGGCGTCATCCTCGGCGTCGTGGCGATCAACGCCGCCATCGGCTTCGTGCAGGAGCGGCGGGCGATCGCGGCGATCGACTCGCTGGCGATGACGATGGGCGTCGAGGCCACCGTCGTCCGGGATGGTGCGCGGCGGCGGATCGACGCGCGCGGGCTGGTCGTGGGCGACCTCGTCCTGCTTGAGGGGGGCGATCGCGTGCCGGCCGACCTGCGCATCATGCGCTCCACCGAGCTGCGGGTGGACGAGTCGACGCTCACGGGCGAGTCGCTGCCGGTCGAGAAGCAGCCCGGTTCGCTGCCCGAGGCGACGGTGCTCGCCGACCGCACGTGCATCTCGTACGCCGGCACCCTCGCGGTCCGCGGGACGGCCACGGGCGTTGTCGTGGCCACGGGCGACCGGACCGAGCTCGGCCACATCAGCGAGCTGATCGAGGGCGCCGACCGGCTGGAGACGCCGCTGACGCGCAAGATCGCCGCATTCAGCCGGCTCATCCTGTGGCTCGTGCTCGGCGTCGCCGCGGTGACGTTCCTGCTCGGGGTCGCGCGCGGCGAGTCCGCGGCGTCGATGTTCAAGGTCGCGGTGGCGCTCGCGGTCGGCGCCATCCCCGAGGGCCTGCCGGCGGCGATCACGATCATGCTCGCAGTCGGCGTCTCGCGCATGGCGGCGAGGCGGGCCATCATCCGCAAGCTGCCGGCGGTCGAGGCCCTCGGCAGCACGACGGTCATCTGCTCGGACAAGACCGGCACCCTCACGCGCAACGAGATGACGGTGGTGTCGCTCTCCGACGGGCGGCGCCTGGTCACCGTGACGGGCACGGGCTATGACCCCTCCGGCAGGTTCGAGTCCGGCGGAGGAACGGTCGATCCGGCATCCGACGCGTGGCTTGCGCGGCTCCTGGCGTCGGCCGCGATGTGCGGCGACGCCGAGCTGCGCCAGCGTGCGGAGGGACCGGGCATCGAGGGCGACCCGACCGAGGGAGCGCTCGTGGTGGCCGCCGCCAAGGCCGGGCCGGCGTTCCGCCGGGCCGTGCTGCTTGCCGCCGAGCCGCGCATCGGCGAGATTCCCTTCGAAAGCGAGCGTCAGTGGATGGCCACGCTGCACCGGCAGCCCGACGGACGCCACCGCGTGATCGTCAAGGGTGCGGTGGAACGGGTGCTCGACCGGTGCGCCTCGTCGTCACCGGGTTCGCCCACGCGCGAGGACGTGATTGCCGCCGCCGAGCGGATGTCGTCGGAAGGGCTGCGCGTCCTTGCGGTCGCCGAGTGCCAGTGGCCGGGAGCGACGCTCGACGAGTCGCGGTTCGCCGGGGTGCCCCTGGAATTCGTCGGGCTCGTGGGAATGCTCGATCCTCC
>CAYTYU010000016.1:0-26392 GCA_964440815.1 uncultured Chitinophaga sp. | reverse complement strand
GGTGACGAAGTGCGGGCTGAGGTAGCCCTTGTCGAACTGCATGCCCTCGAGGAGCTCGACCTCGGTGACGAGGCTCTTGCCCTCCTCGACCGTGATCACGCCGTCCTTGCCGACCTTGTCCATCGCCTGCGCGATGATGTCGCCGATCTGGCGGTCCTGGTTGGAGCTGCAGCTGCCCACCTGGGCGATCTCGGTGCTGCTCTTGACGGGCTTCGACATCTTCCTGAGCGCCTCGACCACGGTCTCGACGGCCCTCTCGATGCCGCGCTTGACCGAGGTGGGGTTCGCGCCCGCGGTGATGTTCTTCAGGCCCTCGGCGTAGATCGCCTCGGCGTACACGGTGGCGGTGGTGGTGCCGTCGCCGGCGTCCTTGGAGGCCTTGCTGGCGACTTCCTTCACCATCTGCGCGCCCATGTTCTCGTAGGGGCACTCGAGCTCGATCTCCTTGGCCACCGTGACGCCGTCCTTGGTGACGGTCGGGGCGCCGAAGGACTTCTCCAGGACGACCACGCGGCCGGAGGGGCCGAGGGTGACCTTGACGGCCTTGGCGAGCTTCTGGACGCCGCGGAGGATCCGCTCGCGGGCGTCGACGTCGTACGCAATCTGCTTGGCTGGCATGTGTCTGGTTCCTTGAATGGGGTTCTTGGTGCGTGTTCCGTGCCGTGTGCCGCCGGCGGCCGCGCCGTCAGCCGATCTCGATCCAGGCGACCCGCGCCGCGTCGAGCACGAAGATCTTGTGCCCGTCGCTCAGCTTCACGAGTCCGTCCTTCTCCTCGGGGATCAGGAACGCGCGCCGGACGTGCAGGGCGTGCGCCTGCATGAACTCGATCCGGACGTCGCGCTGCCCGTTCAGCTCGGAGAAGGCCGTGCGGAGCTGGGAGGTTTCCATGGTCCGTGGCTCCGCGGCCGCGCGTGCGTCACTCGACGATTCCGAGGATCTCCTCCTCGGTCATGATCAGGTACGGCTCGCCGTCGATCTTGACCTCGGTGCCGGAGTAGCTCGAGAAGATGACGGTGTCGCCCTTCTTGACGGTGAACGGCACGTACGTGCCCTTGTCCTTGTTGAGGATGCCGTTGCCGACGGCCATGACCTTGCCCTGCTTGGGCTTGTCCTTGGCGCTCTCGGGCAGGAAGATGCCCGAATCGGTCTTGGTGGCGGCCTCGTCGCGCTTGACGAGGATCTTGTCTCCGAGGGGTCGGACCTTCATGTGCTCACGTCTCCTGTTGGGTTGCGTTGCGGTGCGTGAAGTCAGTCACGGGCGAGTGCCCGTGGGCGGCGCGACGCGCGTCCGCCCGTTCGATGTAGTGCCGGTCCATGATCCGCTGCATGACGCGGAGCATGGTTTCCGGGTGGCATGGACGGTCGACGACGCTGAACGCGCCGTCGAGCAGTGCGTCGATGAGTCCGCGCGCGCTCTCGCGGCGCGTGGGCTGCGGCGGCCGGACCACGACCACCGGCGGCGGCGCGTCGAGGCGGCGCAGGAGCTGCAGCACCCGCGCGCCCGCGGGCTCGCTCGAGCCGATCGCGGTCTGGTCGAGGGGCAGCGAGAGGTCGACCACGGCGATGTGCACCGTGACGCTGCGGATGACGTTCGACGCCTCGACGCCCGAGCGCGCCTGGATGACGTTCACGCCGTGCGCGCCGAGGATCTGCGGGACCGCCACGGCCCAGGGGTCCTCGCGCCAGCCGCCCGAGGTGAGCAGCAGGTTGAGGAGCGGGGAGCGTGGCGCACCGGAGCCGCCGCCGAAGGCGGTGTGGTCGGCAGGGTGGGGATGGCAGAGGCGGAATCGCATGCGCAGTCCGTGGACCTGAAGGGGTGCAAGGGGCGTGCCAGCGAGGGGTGGTCGGGCGGGCGCATGCGTCCGGTAATGCGTGCGTTTGCGGGCGGAGTGCGCGTGAATCGCGGGGCTTCCGGTGCCACGGTGCGGCGCGACGCGTGGCGGCTGCTGCCGTTCTGGCAGCGGAATACGCTGTCCGCCCCATGCACGCCGGCACGCCGATCGCGGTCATCCGACGCACCCCCTCCGACTGGGCCGACCGCCAGGCAATCGTCCAGGGCTGGGTGCGCACCCGGCGCGACTCGAAGGCGGGCGTGAGCTTCGTGAACCTCTCCGACGGCTCGTGCTTCGACCCGCTGCAGCTGGTCGTGCCGAACTCGCTGGCGAACTACCAGTCCGAGGTGATGAAGCTGACCGCAGGCTGCAGCATCGAGGCCGAGGGACGGCTGGTCGAGGTGCAGGGGAAGCCCGGGCAGCTCGAGATGCAGGTCGAGCGGCTGCGGGTCTACGGCTTCGTCGAGGACCCGGACACCTACCCGATCCAGCCCAAGGCGCACACGATGGAGTTCCTGCGCGAGCAGGCCCACCTGCGCGCGCGCACGAACACGTTCGGTGCGCTCGGGCGCCTGAGGCACACGATGGCGCAGGCGGTGCACCGCTGGTTCAGCGAGCAGGGGTTCTTCTGGATCCACACGCCGATCGTGACCGCAAGCGACTGCGAGGGTGCGGGCGAGATGTTCCGAGTGAGCACGCTCGACCTCGCCAACCTGCCGCGGACGCCGGACGGGAAGGTCGACTTCAGCCAGGACTTCTTCGGGAAGGAAGCACACCTGACGGTGAGCGGCCAGCTGAACGTCGAGTGCTGGTGCCTGGCGCTCAGCAAGGTCTACACCTTCGGGCCCACGTTCCGCGCGGAGAACTCGAACACCAGCCGGCACCTGGCCGAGTTCTGGATGATCGAGCCGGAGATCGCCTTCGCCGACCTGAAGATGGACGCCGACTGCGCGGAGGGGCTGCTGAAGGCGATCTTCCGTGCGTGCCTGGAGGAGCGCGCGGACGACATGCGTTTCTTCGTCGAGCGAGTCGACAAGGACGCCATCGCGCGGCTCGAGAAGTTCTGCAGCGCGTCGTTCGAGCGCATCGACTACACGGAGGCGATCCGGCTGCTAGAGAAGGCGGCGGCCGGCGGACACAAGTTCGAGTTCGCCCCGCACTGGGGCATCGACATGCAGAGCGAGCACGAGCGCTACCTCACCGAGCAGGTGTTCGGCCGCCCGGTGGTGGTGATGAACTACCCCAAGGACATCAAGGCCTTCTACATGCGCCTGAACGACGACGGGAAGACCGTCGCCGCGATGGACATCCTGGCCCCGGGGATCGGCGAGATCGTCGGCGGCAGCCAGCGCGAGGAGCGGCTCGACGTGCTCGACGCGCGCATCCGCGAGATGCACCTCGACCCGGCGACGTACTGGTGGTACCGCGACCTGCGCCGCTACGGCACCGTGCCGCACGCGGGCTTCGGGCTCGGGTTCGAGCGCACCATCGCCTATGCGACGGGCCTCGGCAACGTGCGCGACTGCATCCCGTTCCCGCGCACCCCGAAGAACTGCGCGTTTTAAATGGGGCCGGGCGCGATTTACCCCATTTTCCGCGTCGCCCTCGCCGGGCTATGGTTCCCGGCATGCCGACGCTGAAGCTTGCGCACTACCGGGTTGAGCCATCGAAGGCCGTCTCGCTGTCCGATTGGGAGCCGGATGACGATGGAGGCATGACGCGGGAGGAAGGCGAGCAGGCGCTCGAGCGCAACCTCGCCGCGATGGACGAGCTCCAGATGAAGTTCTGGGCAAACCGGAATCGGTCGATGCTCGTCGTGCTCCAGGGCATCGACACCGCCGGCAAGGACGGCGTGATCCGCAAGGTGATGACCGCGCTGAACCCGCAGGGCGTGTTCGTGCACTCGTTCAAGAAGCCCACCGAGCCGGAGGCGGCGCATGACTTCCTGTGGCGCGTGCACTCACGCTGCCCGGCCAAGGGCGAGATCTGCGTCTTCAACCGCAGCCACTACGAGGATTTCATCGTCGGACGCGTCCACGACACGCTTGACAAGGACGCGCGCAGGCGCCGGCTCAGGCAGATCAACGACTTCGAACGCATGCTGGTCGAGGAGGGGACGATCGTCCTCAAGTTCTTCCTGCTGATCAGCAACGAGGAGCAGCTCGAGCGCCTGCATGCGCGGCTGGAGGATCCGAGCAAGCACTGGAAGTTCTCGGTGAACGACATCCGCGAGCGCGCGAAGTGGCCCGAGTACATGCGTACGTTCGAGGAGATGCTCAGTGCCACGTCGACCGAGGCCGCGCCGTGGATCGTCGTGCCGTCGAACCGGAAATGGTTCCGCAACCTCATGGTGAGCGAGGCGTTCTGCGAACACATGAACGGCCTCCGGCTGGGATGGCCTGAGCCGAGCGAGGACCTCTCGACGGTCAAGCTGCAGTAAATGGGGTAAATCGCGCCGGGGGCGATTTATCCCGATTTCCGGGGGCGGCCCCGGGGACGGGCTCGCAGCCGTCGGCCGGTCGCGGACTCGAGGCCGTCGATCCAGGGTTCGCTCCCAAGCAGCGCGTTCACGCTCGACGCGCCGTGCAGCTTGTCGGCCATCGGCCCCGGCACGCCGTCGGCGAGCAGGCGTGCCCACTCGCCCGGTGCGTGGCCGCCCGGCGTCGGAGATGGATCCGTGAGCAGCCGCGGCCTTCTGCCCCGGCCTGCATGGAACGCGGCGCTCGACCAGTGCCAGCACTCGGCACGCTTCACGAGGCCGGCAGCTACCGGATTCCGCTCGATGTACCGCGCCGCCGCGATCGCATGGCACGGATCCATCGGCGAGGCATAGAAGCGCGACTGCCAGTTCGGACCCGACTCGCCGATACGCACGTTCAGCCATCGCGACAGCCCTTGGGCTGCCAAGCCGAGCATCCGGGCCAGCGCACCTTCGTCCGGCGGCGTCGCGCTGAGGTGGAAATGGTTGTTCAGGATCGCGAAGGCGTGAACCAGCACGCCCTGTCGCTCGGCCCACTCAGCAAGCAGCGAGACCAGCACTGCCTTCGCGCCGTCACGCTCAAGCAGGAATTCGCCGTGGGCGATCCGCTGCGTGACGTGGTGCGGGACGCCTGGCACGATGATGTGCTTCCGCCGGGGCACGGCAGTCATGGTCGCACGAGCGAGGTGACTCCGGACGATCCGCTGCCTTTCTTCCGAGGCAGCGGAAAATGGGATATATCGCACCCGGCCCCATTTTCTCACTCCGTCCAGCGGACGTCGACGGTGACGTCGCGGCCCATGCGCAGCTCGGTGCGCAGCCACTCCGCGAAGCGCTTCTCGAAGAACTCGCGGGCGCTCTGCTCGGCCCGGGCGCGGACGTCGGGGTCCGAGACGGCCTCCAGCAGCTTCGGGCGCAGCTGGCGGACCATCGCATCGCGGTTGTCCATCCCCAGCCAGCTGCGCGCGTAGCGCAGGCCGGTGTTGCGCTCGGTGAACTCGATCGACTCCGGCACGATCGAGAGCATCTCGGCGTCGACGCGCGGCCTCGGCGCCAGCACCACGATGCGCGCCGGCTCGCCTTCCGACCCTGGCACGAGCAGCACGTCCCGGTCGGTCATCCGGTCGAGCGGGACCACGAACTGCACGCGGCAGCCCTTCGCCTGCACCTTGCTGTAGGTGTCCCCGTACCAGTGGTCCTCGACGAGGTCGATCTCGACGTCTGCGGCGTGCGTGTGGACGACGAGCTTCGGCGTCGGGTCCTCGCCGCGGATCACGACGAGCGGTGCGCTGGAGACGCTCGGCTTGAGCGCGTCCGCAAGCGTGGCGATCGTCGCCCGCGCCTCCGCCGCACCCGCCCCCACGACGGCCGTCGGCGTGCACTGCCGGACGAGGTCGATCGCGAAGTACGACACCCCCACCACGGCGGCGAGCGTGAGTGCCCAGGACGCGACGCTCGGCCAGCCCTGCTGCCTCAAGTCACTTCGCCGTCTTCTCGAGCTCGTCGGTCCAGATCTTGGTCATCGCGGCGCGGTCCTCCTCGGACCAGCGCTCCTGGCTGATGAACTGGGTGACCTTGTTGCTCGCCTTCTGCGCGGCGACCTGGGCGTTCTTGTAGTCGTCGCGGGTCTTCTCGCTGACGTCGCCGCCCTTGATGGCCTGCCAAAGCGCAACCATCTTGTCCTGCGCCTCCTTGTGGGCGCGGACGAGAGGCATGAACCCGCCGTACTTGCCGGCGTCCTGAACCGGCGCGGCTGCGGTGAAGTGCGTGCAGGCGAAGTCAGGCGCTGCCGAAGGCGCCATGGCGGCGGCCGGCGCGGCGCAGAGGCACGAGGCGGCCAGGATCGCGATCTGATGGGCGGCAAGCGGCATGGAACCCATCGTAATGATGCGTGCCCCCTGCCGCTACCCTGCGTACCAGAACCCATGCGAAGCCCCCTGGCCATGCACCGCCGATGCACCGGAGCGCGCCCCGAGCGCCGCGCATTCAGCCTGCCGGAGCTCCTGGTGGTGATCGCGATCATCGCCCTGGTCGTGGCGCTCATCGTGCCGACGATCAGCGCCCTTCGCGGCCGGGCACGCACCATGCAGTGCCTGACCAACCAGCGTTCCATCACGCAGGCGGCCTACGCCTACGCCACCGACAACTCGTCGCGCTTCGCGAGCCCGCGCACCGACTCGTTCGGCTCGCTCTTCGTGAACGGCCAGAACGTCACCAACGCGTCGCAGCACTGCTGGGTGAAGGCGGAAGGCGCGAACCTCGCGCCCGGCGGGCAGTTCGAGCGACCGTCGGCCCTCGAGCAGGGCGTGCTGTTCCCCTACGTCAGCGAGATCAAGACCTACGTTTCGCCGGATGAACCCACGAATCCGTACGTGTCCACGGTGAGCTCCGACCGCACGCGCGTGCGCAGCTACAGCTTCAACGCGTGCCTGGGAACCACCCGCCCGGACGAGCTGCCGGAGTTCGACGACGACTTCACCGCGCCGATGTTCGGCGTCACCACGCCGCTCTCGCGCTTCAACACGACCACGATCGGCACCATCAAGCAGCCGCAGCGCATGATGAGCACGCTGGTCGAGGACGACAGCGTCGCCTACAACAACCAGGGCTGGCTGGTCCTGCCGCAGACCTCGAACTGGATCGACTGGCCGGCCACGTGGCGACCGAAGGCGATCACGATGACCTACGTCGACGGCTCGACCGAGACGTACGAGCTGGCCAACCCGGACCTTCCCCAGCGATGGGAGACGTTCGGCCACCGCTGGCAGCAGCCGGCCGACCCGGGCAGCGGATCGCCGGCGATCGCGATCGACTGGAAATTCTTCCGCGACCGCCTGAACCCCGGCGTGCTCCCGAACAGCACGATGGGCTTCGGCAACTGAGCCGGCCCGCAGCACGGGTACGATTCGATCCAGATCGCGGGGCGTAGCTCAGCTTGGTAGAGCGCCTGCTTTGGGAGCAGGAAGTCGTCGGTTCGAATCCGGCCGCCCCGATTTCCATGGCCCGAAAGAAGACCCGTTCGGTGCGCCGCGGGGCCGGTTGCCGCGGCGCGACGATGCCCACGCTCATGATGCTCGGCTCGGGGGAGCTCGGCAAGGAGTTCGTGATCTGCGCCAAGCGGCTCGGCTGCCGCGTGGTGGCAGTCGACCGCTACGACGACGCACCCGCGATGCAGGTGGCCGACACCCGCGAAGTGATCGACATGCTCGACGGCGCCGCGATCCGGCGCGTGGTGCGCCGCCACCGCCCGGACTTCGTGGTGCCGGAGATCGAGGCGATCCGCACCGAGGCGCTGCTTGCCATCGAGCGCGCCGGGACGACCGTCATCCCGTCGGCGCTCGCCGCGCACCTGACGATGAACCGCGACGCGATCCGCTCGCTGGCTGCGGAGGAGCTGCGGCTGCCCACGGCGCGGTACGCCTACGCCACGAGCGCCGCCGAGCTCGAACGCGCCGTGCTCGGCCACGGACGCACGAAGGGGATCGGACTGCCCTGCGTCATCAAGCCGGTGATGAGCTCGAGCGGCAAGGGCCAGTCGGTCGCGCGCACGCGCGCCGACCTCGCGCGCAGCTGGAAGTACGCGATCGCGGGCATGCGCGGCGACAAGCGGATGGTGATCGCCGAGGAGTTCATCGACTTCGACTACGAGATCACGCTGCTCACCGTGAAGCAGCGGCGCTCCGCGGGCGGCGGCACGACCTTCGTGGCCCCGCTCGGCCACCGCCAGGAGCGCGGCGACTACCAGGAGTCGTGGATGCCCTGCCCCATGAAGCCGGCGCTGGTGCGCCAGGCGCAGCGCATGGCGAAGGCCATCACCGACCGGATCGCCGGGCCCGAGGGCGCCGGCCTCTTCGGCGTCGAGTTCTTCGTGAAGGGCAACCGCGTGATCTTCAGCGAGCTCTCGCCGCGGCCGCACGACACGGGGATGGTCACGATGGCCTCTCAGGACCTGAGCGAGTTCGAGCTCCACCTGCGCGCGGTGCTGGGGCTTCCGATCCCGCACATCGAGTACCGGGGTCCCGCGGCAAGCGCGGTGATCCTGGCGGACTTCGAGTCGGACCGCGCGCCGGCCTACGAAGGCATCGACCGCGCACTGCGGACGCCCGGGGTCGAGGTCCGCATCTTCGGGAAGCCTTCAACCAGGCCCTACCGGAGGATGGGCGTGGCGCTGGCCACCGGACGCACGGTGGAGGAGGCGCGGAAGAAGGCGCGGGCGGCGGCGGCGGCGGTGCGGGTGGTTCCAGCCTGAACTGCAGATCGCGACGAACGCTGCATAGATCCACTTCAAGGTTCCTGTAACCACGCGGTTTGTTTCGTTTTCCACGGGGGCGCTCGTACAGTCCTGAAACGAACCCCCGCAGCCCGGGGGCCGTAGAAAGACCCATGATCCACGCCACGGTCGCCGCCCTGACGCTGCTCGCGCTGTCCACCGGTCCCACGGGGTCCGGGACGCTGGGGGGCCGCGGCGCAGGCGCCGTGCAGCCGCCGCCGTGCGCGATCACCGAAGTCTCGCGGTTCCGCGAGTTCTCGCCGGCGCTGCCGGCCGCGCCGGTCGCCAACTTCTCCGTCGATGTGCCGACCGACGGCGGCGTCCTGACGCTCGACCTCTTCAAGCATTCCAACCGCAGCGACCGCTACCGCGTGCTCGTCGACCGAGGCGACGGCGCGCTCGAGCCGACCACGCCTCCCGAGATCCGCACCTACCGCGGCACGGTGCAGGGGCGGCCCGACACCGTCGTGAGCGGTTCGCTGCTGCCCGGCGGCTTCAGCGGCATCGTGCGGCTCGAGGACGGCGAGACCTGGGTCGTGCAGCCCAGGAGCGACTTCTGCCCGAACGACCCGCAGGCGGGCGTGCACCTGTCGTTCGCGGCCGCGGACGCGGTGCCGGATGGCCGCGGCTGCGCGCTCGGGCAGCCCGGATTCCCGATGGAGCGCTTCACGATCGGCGAGCAGCAGCAAGGCGAGGGCGGCATCGCCGGCACCACGCCGTCGCAGGTCGAGATCGGCTGCGAGACCGACTTCGAGTTCTTCCAGCGCAACGGCTCGAGCGTCGCCAACACGGTGAACGACGTCGAGCTGATCATGAACAACGTCAACGTGATCTACGACCGCGACGCGAACGTCGTGCACGAGATCAGCGTGATCGTGGTGCGGTCGGCATCGACGGACCCGTACTCGGGAACGACCATCGACGCCCGCCTCACGGAGTTCGGCAACAAGTGGGCGACGGCCCCGGAATCCGGCATATTCCGCGACGTCTCGCACATGTTCAGCGGCGTGGCGTTCTCGGGCGGCACGATCGGCCTGGCCTACCTGAACGTCGTCTGCAACTCGATCAACAACGCGCAGTACGGGGTGGTCGAGAGCAGGTACACGGGCGTGCTCAACTTCCGCGTCTCGCTCTCGGCGCACGAGATCGGCCACAACTGGAGCTGCACGCACTGCGACTCCGACGGCAGCGCCAACTGCAACATCATGTGCTCGGCGAACGGCTCGTGCGGCGGCATCTCCGGCTCGAACCTGCGCCTGAACACGCGCGCCGTCACCGAGATCACCAACCGGCTGAACTCCCAGTCCTGCGACTTCGTGCGCCCGGCGCCGCAGTCGCTGCCGTTCATCGAGACCTTCGCCACCACGACGGTGCAGACGAGCCGCTGGACCTACAACGACGGCTGCGTGGCCACGTCGCTGGCGGTCGGCGAGCCGAGCGCACCCAACTCGCTGCAGATGAACTCGACGGGCCCGAACGCCTACGACGACGACGAGATCCGCTCGAACTTCCTGCAGCTGTTCGGCACGACCAACCCGACGCTGACCTACTGGGTCTGGCGCACGAACGTCGAGGCCGGCAAGACCTTCATCGTCGAGTACATGACGTCCGGCCAGGACTGGATCGCGCTGAACACGATCACTTCCGACGGGATCACCCCGGCCGCGTTCCAGCAGTACTCGCACGTCATCCCCCAGGGCGGCCGCTTCAACGGCGGGCGCATCCGGTTCCGGGTCGACGGCACGGAGTCGAACGACACCTGGTACGTGGACGACATCACCATCATCGACGGTGCGCCGGCGAACGACGAGTGCAGCGGCGCCGTCGAGCTGGCCGCCGGCACGACCGCCTTCGACACGACGACCGCGACGGACAGCGCGGGCGCCATCCCGTCCACCTGCAACGCCGACGGATCGACGGCGATGTCCCGGGACGTCTGGTACCGCTACGTGCCGACGTGCACGGGCAGCGCGCTGGTCTCGACCTGCGGGAACGCCGGGTTCGACACCCGCCTCGCCGTGTACGAGGGTGCCGGGTGCCCGACGGAATCGACGCCGCTCCTGGCGTGCAACGACGACGGCGCCAGCTGTGCCGGCGGAACGTCGCGCGTCAGCTTCCCCGTGAACGCCGGAGCCATCTACTGGGTGCGCGTCGGCGGCGCGACGGGCGGCGGGTCCGGGTCGCTCTTCGTCAGCTGCACGCAGACCTGCACCGGCGACTTCAACGGCGACAACGCGGTGGACGGCAACGACCTGGGACAGCTCCTGGCGTCCTGGGGCGCGGTGGGCGGGCCGACCGACCTCAACGCGGACGGCGTCACCGACGGCAACGACCTGGGACAGCTGCTGGCGCGCTGGGGCGGCTGCGGCGGCTAAGCGGCCGACCGCGCCCGGCGCCGGGCGATCCACCTTCGAACCAGCTCGTCGGCGGCCACGCCGACGAGGAGGACGGCGCCGATCACCGCGAACTCGAGCTGCGACCCGAGGTCAGAGAGCGTCACCGCCGTGCGCAGCACCTGGAGCGTGGCGGCGCCGAGCAGGACGCCCACCACGTGCACCTCGCCGCCGCGCAGGCTGCAGCCGCCGAGGACCGCCGCCGCGATGGCGTAGAGCTCGTAGAAGTTGCCGAAGTCGCTCGGCTGGGCGCTGCCGATGTCGAAGATGAAGAGCATGCCGCCGAGGCCGGCGAGCGTGCTGCAGGCGACGTAGGCGAGCGTCACGACGCGCTCGACGGGAACGCCGCTGTGGCGCGCCGCGGACTCGTTGCGGCCGGCGGCGAGGAGCCAGCGGCCCCACACCGTGCGCGAGACCACGAACGCGATCGCGAGCGCGATGACGGCGAGCGGAATCACCGTCGCCGGCAGGCGGTAGCCCTCGAGCCCCGGGACGTCGAACCGGGCGAGGGCCGTCGAACGGAGGCCCGCGAAGTCGCCGCCGAATCCCTGCGAGGCGTCGGAGGTCATCCACCGCGCGATGCCGCGGTAGAGGAGCAGCCCGCAGAGCGTGACGAGGAATGGCTGCAGCCGCAGGCGCGTCACGAGGAGCCCGTGCGAAAGCCCGATGAGCGCGCTGCCCGAGAGGACGACCGGCACGACGATCCACGGCGACCACCCGTGCTCGACGAGGAGCCACGGCACGGCGATCCCCGCCAGGCACACCACCGAGCCGATCGAGAGGTCGATGCCGCCGGTGGCGATGACGATCGCCGCGCCCAGCGCGATGATCGACTGGAGCGCGGAGCGCTGCGTGAGGTTCGAGAGGTTGTAGCCCGTGAGGAACCCCGGTCCGGAGAACGACGCGAACGTGAAGACCGCGACCAGGATGCCGAGGATGCCGAGGACCTTCCTCATGCCGCGCGCTCCGCGTGCGTGCCTGGGCCGCCGCCGGTCGCGAGGCGCATGACGTCCACCTCGCCGCAGCCGCCGGGAAGTTCGCCGGCGGGCGATCCGTCGTGCATCACCACCACGCGGTCGGCGAGGAGGAGCACTTCCTCGAGCTCGCTCGAGGCGAGGAGCACCGCGGTGCCGCCCGCGGCCAGGCGCCGGATCTCGGCGTGGATGTCGGCACGCGCGCCGACGTCGACGCCGCGCGTGGGCTCGTCGAGGAGGAGGACCGCCGGGGCGACCGCGGTCCAGCGCCCGACGAGCGCCTTCTGCTGGTTGCCGCCCGAGAGCGTGCCTGCCGCGCGGGACGGATCCGCCGTGCGCAGGCCGACCCGTGCGATCGCCCCGCGCACGGTGGCGCCCTCGGCGGGACGGTCGATCACGAGCCTGCCACGACCGATCCACGCGGCCGAGACGTTGGTGGACACCGGGTCCGGCAGGAACAGCCCGTCGCGCGCACGGTCCTCGGGAACGATGCCGACGCCGCGAGCGACACGCACGGACGCGGGCCCGACGAGCGGCGTGCCGTCGAGCTCCACCGCGCCGCGGTGCGGCGTGAGGCCCGCGATCGCCTCCAGGAGTTCCGTGCGGCCGCTGCCGACGAGGCCGGCGAGCGCCACGATCTCGCCGCCGCGCACCTCGAGCGACGCTGGCCGCGCACGGCGATGGGCGGACACCACGCCGTGCAGGCGAAGTCGCACGGCGGCGTGCTGGGCGGGCGGGCGGTCGGCATGCGGCTCGATCGCGCGCCCGACCATCGTGCGCTCGAGCCATGCACGGTCGAACGCGCCGCGCGCGGCATGGCCGGCCATCCGGCCGTCGCGCAGCACGGTCACGCGGTCGGCGAGGCGCAGCACCTCGTCGAGATGGTGCGAGACGAAGGCGATCGCCGTGCCGCGGGCCCGCAGCCCATCGATGATCCGCTCGAGGCGCTCCACCTCGTGCGCCGAGAGGCTCGAGGTCGGCTCGTCGAGCACCAGCACGCGCGCGTCGCAGGCGAGCGCACGGGCGATCTCGACCAGCTGGCGCTTGGCGATCGGCAGTTCCTCGCACGTCGTGCCGGCGTCCTCGGCAAGGCCGACGAGGTCGAGCCACCGCCGCGCCTCGCGGCGCATCCGTGCGCGGTCGAGGATGCCCCAGCGCGCCGGCTCGCGGCCCAGGAAGATCGCCCCGGCGAGGTCCAGGTTCTCCGCGAGGTTGAGTTCCTGGTGGACGAGCGCGATGCCGACCCGCTGCGCCGCGCGCACGCCGCGCAGCGCGACGGGCTTCGGCGCATCGCCCGCGCGCGCGATCTCGATTGACCCGGCGTCGGGCGCGTGCACGCCGCCGAGGATCCGGAGCAGCGTGCTCTTGCCCGCGCCGTTCTCCCCCACCACCGCGTGCACCTCGCCGGCACGCAGCTCGAGGTCGACCGACGACAGCGCCTCGACGCCGCCGTGGCGCTTGGTGAGCCCCCGGGCACGGAGGACCGCGGCGCGCGGCTCGTTCATGCGGCGGGCGCCTGCATCACGCGGGTGCCTTGCCGGCCTTCCCGGCCTCGAGCTTCGCCTTCAGGTCCTTCCAGAACGCCTCGGCCGTGTCCTTGCGGATGACGCGGGCGGGAATGGACAGGATGCCGTCCCTCGGCAGCACGCCCGCGTCGCCGCGGTTCAGCGCCTGCAGGATGCGGACGCTCTCGAAGCCGTACATGAAGGGGTCCTGCACCACCGTGCCGAGCACGTAGCCCTCGCGGATGCCGGCGATGACGTCGGCGCCCTCGTCGAAGGCGGCGAGCAGCACCTTGCCCTGCTTGCCCGACTGGCGGATCACCTCGACGGCGAGCGTCGAGTTGTATTCGAAGAGCCCGGTCATGAGCGCCAGGTCCGGGTGGCGGATCATCACGTCCTCGATGTTGGCCTTCGCCTTCGCGCGGTCGAACGAGTCCGTCCACGTGCCGACGATCGAGCAGCCCGCCTCGTTGATCGGCTTGGTGGGGTCGTCGGCGCGCGACGGATCGTTCGTGCGACCGAGCAGGCCGTCGACGAATCCCTGCCAGCGGCGGCGCGCGTTGTCCTGCTCGAGCCGGCCGATGAAGATCGCGACCTTGCCGCCCTTCGGCAGGCCTTCGCGCGCAAGCTCGCCGCACAGGCGCCCGGCGGCGTAGTTGTCCATGCCGACGTAGCAGAGCCGCGGCGACTTCGGCGCGTCGGAGTCGTTGGTGATGAGGAACGAGCGCTCGGCGACGAGCGACAGCACCTCGCCCTGGTTGGCGGGATCGATCGGACTGACCGAGATGCCGTCAATCCCGCGCGTGACCAGGTCCTCGAGCATGCGCTTCTGGTCGCTCAGGCCGGCACCCGGGAACTCGACCGTGACCTTGCACCCAAGCTGCTTGCCGGCCGCCAGCGCGCCGGCCTTCGCGATGGTCCAGAAGTCGGCGACGCCGTTCGAGACGAAGGCGACGTGCGCGGGGGTGCGCGGCGACTTCGCGCGCTCGGCGATGCGCGCCCGCTGCGAGGCGACGAGGTCCTGGCCCGGCACGCCTGCAGCCCCCACCGCGACCGAGGCGAGGAGCATCGCGGAGATCAGGCCATGAATCATGCGGCGAATCGTACCGATGGGCCTCCGGGCCACCGCGTGCCGCCGCCCGCTTCCGCGCTGCGCGTTACCCTCGCGCGCATGCCGCTCTTTGCGCAAGCCCTGGACCTGGTGGACGACCCCGCGATGGCGGTGGAGTACGTGCGCATGCACCGCGAGGCGTGGCCCGAGGTGACCGACGGGCTGCGCCGGATCGGCATCCGCCGCATGCACATCTTCCGCGGCGGCACGCGGCTCTTCATGGTGGCCGAGGCGGACGAGGGCTTCGACCCGGCGCGCGACTACCAGGCCTACGCCGAGGACCCGCGCACGCGCGCGTGGGACGAGCTCATGCGCCGGTTCCAGCGGCCCGCGCCGTTCGCCGCGCCGGGGCAGTGGTGGACGCCGCTCGAGACGGTCTTCGACCTGGACTGGTTCCCGCCCGCGCGCGCGCGCTAGCCTTGCCGGCCATGATGCCGGACTTCGACCTCTCCGGCCGCGTGGCGCTGGTCACCGGCAGCAGCAAGGGACTCGGGCGCGCGATGGCCACCGCACTCGGCCGCGCGGGCGCGAAGGTGGCCTTCAACTACCAGAACGACCGGGCCGCCGCGGAACGCGCCTTCGAGGAGCATCGGGCGGCCGGGCTCGAAGGCGGCCTCTTCCGGGCCAACGTGGTCGATGCCGACGAGGTGCGCCACCTCTGCCGCGACGTGGCCAACCAACTGGGGCCGATCGACATCGTCGTGGTGAACGCGACCCCCGCGCAGCCCCTGAAGCCGATCGAGCACTACGACTGGGACTTCTACCAAGAGATGCTCGACTTCTTCGTGAAGAGCCCGTTCCTGCTTGCGCGCGCCACGCTGCCGCACATGAAGTCGATCCGGCGCGGGCGGTTCATCAACATCACGAGCGAGGTGTTCGCGCGCGGCGTCGGGAACTTCAGCGCGTACGTCGCCGCCAAGGGCGCGCAGACGGGATGGACCCGCAGCATGGCCACCGAGGTGGCGCCGTGGCAGGTCACGGTGAACGCCGTGGCGCCTGGGTGGATCCCGGTCGAGCGCCACGCCAATGACGCGCAGGAGGACAAGGACGCCTACGAGCGCCTGATCCCGCTGGGGAAGTTCGGGGTGCCCGAGGACGTGGGCGGCGCCGTCGTCTACCTCGCGAGCGATGCCGCGCGGTTCGTCACCGGGCAGACCATCCACGTGAACGGCGGCATGACCGTCCACTGACGAACGCCGCGCCGAAGGAGCACCGATGATCCCGACCGCCGCACTCGCACTCGCCGGAGCACTCATGGCCGCAGACGCCCATCTCGCAGAGGACGACGCACCGAGCCTCTCGTCGGTCGACTGGGGCATGGTCGACGGCATGCCCGTCCACCTGTGGACCCTGCGCAATGGCAACGGCATGACGATGAAGGTGACCGACTACGGCACCATCGTCACCGAGCTCTGGGTGCCGGACGCGAAGGGACAGGCCGTCGACGTGGTGCTCGGGCGCCCGACCGTGGCCGACTACGTGGCGCGCACCCAGTACTTCGGCTGCACCGCCGGGCGCTGCGCGAACCGCATCGCCAGGGGCGCCTTCACCATCGACGGCAAGGCGTTCAAGGTGACCGCCAACAACGGCGAGAACACGCTGCACGGCGGCGCCAAGGGCTTCGACAAGGTGGTCTGGAAGGGCGTAGGCACGCTCACGCCGAACGGCCCGTCGGTGACCTTCACCTACGTGAGCAAGGACGGCGAGGAGGGATTCCCCGGGAACTGCACCGCCGAGGTGACCTACACGCTCACCATGCAGAACACGCTGGAAGTCGTCATGCGCGCCGAGACCGACGCGCCGACCGTGGTGAACCTGGCGCACCACTCGTACTGGAACCTCGGGGGCCACGCGAGCGGCACCATCCTCGACCACGTGCTGATGCTGCCGGCCGACCGCTACACGCCGGTCGACGCGTCGCTCATCACCACTGGGAAGATCGACCCGGTCGAGGGCACCCCGCTCGACTTCCGCGCGCCGAAGGCGATCGGGAAGGACATCGGACGGCTTCCGGCGACGAAGGACGACCCGGGCGGCTACGACCACAACTTCGTGGTGGACGGCGAACCGACGGCCATGCGCCCATGCGCGGTGCTCACCGACCCGAAGAGCGGCCGCACGATGACCATCTCGAGCAACCAGCCCGGGATCCAGTTCTACACCGGGAACTTCCTGGACGGCATTCCCGGCAAGGCCGGCGCGACCTACGGCAAGCACGCGGCGCTCTGCCTGGAGACCCAGGCGTTTCCCGACAGCGTGAACAAGCAGGGCGTGCCCGGATGGCCGAACGTGGTACTGCGCCCGGGGCAGCGCTACGAGCACCGCATGGTGCACGCGTTCACCGCGAAGTGACGGCGCCGAACAGCCGCTCGCCGAGCGCGTCGAAGCGTGCGGCAAGGTCGCGGTAGGCGCGGACGTTCGCGTCGATCGGGTCAACCACTTCGGGCGACATCGGCGGACGGTGTGCGCGCACGAAGTCGGCGACCGGCGTGCGGGTAGCGACGGCCGCGGCCTGCAGCGCGGCGCCGAGCGCCGCCGACTCCGGTTCCGCCGGAAAACGCAGCGGCACGCCGAACGCATCCGCCAGGATCCGACGCCAGAGCGCGTTGCGCGAGCCTCCGCCGACGACACGCAGCTCGCGCGCGGGCAGCCCGAGCGCGGCGAGCCGCGACGCGCCGTGCACCAGCGCGAGCGTCGCACCCTCGAGCGCGGCGCGGTAGAGCACGCCGGGGCGCATCGACCCGGATTCCAGCCCGTGGAGCACGCCGCGGGCGTGCGGCCAGTCCGGCGCGCGCTCCCCCTGGAGATACGGCAGGAATGTCACGCCGCCGGCACCGATCGGCTCGCTGGCGGCGAGGTCGGTGAGTTGGCCATGCGGCAGGCCGAAGCAGGCGCGCACCTCCTCGGTGACCACGGTGCAGTTCATCGTGCAGAGGAGCGGAAGCCAGCGGCCGGTGGCATCGCAGAACGGCGCGATGAGGCCGGATGGATCGACGACCGCGCGGTCGGACGGCCCGAACAGCGTGCCGCTTGTCCCAAGCGAGACGACCAGCGTGCCATGGTCGACGGCGCCCGCACCCAGGGCGCTCATCATGTTGTCGCCGCTGCCCACGGAGACGGGGATGCCCACGCGCAGGCCGAGTGCTTCCGCGGCCGCGGCGCGCAGCGTGCCGCCGACGGCGTCGGCCTCGACCAGGCGGGGAACCATCGCGTGCAGGCCGGGGTCGATCGTGTCCATGGCGCGCCGGTCGTAGGTGCGCGCCGCGGCATCGAAGTAGCCGGTGCCGGACGCATCGCCGCAGTCGGTGAAGGCGTCGCCGGTCAGGAACAGGTTCACCCAGTCATGGGGCAGCAGGACGCGGCGCACGCGCGCGAAGTTCGCGGGTTCGCGCGACTTCATCCACATGAGCTTCGAGGCGGTGAACCCCGCCGGCACGGGTCGGCCGATTCGCGCGCCGAACTCGCGTGCCTCGTCGGCGCACTCGGTGTCGCACCAGAGCTTCGCGGGACGCACCGGGCGGTCCGCGGCGTCGAGCGCCACGCAGCCGTGCTGCTGGCCGGAGACGCCGATGGCGGCGACGGACGCAGGGTCGATGCCGGCGCCGGCGAGCGCCCCGCGCACCGCGTGGGTCACCGCCTCGATCCACCGGTCCGGGTCCTGCTCGGCCGCGCCGGGGCGCGGAGTGTCCACCGCAAGCGGTGCCGCGCCGCGCCCGAGCACCCGGCCCGCACCGGCATCGAGCACCAGCGCCTTGGCGCCCTGCGTGCCCAGGTCGATGCCGAGGACCGGACCCATCAGGCGTGCGCGCCCCCGCGCACGCCCATCAGGTGCTCCATCAGCAGCTGGTCGAGCCGTTCGTAGCGCAGCCCCCGCGCGGCGATCGCCTCGGGGTCGATGGCAAGCGGCGACAGGTGCGCGGCGGCTGAGGCACCCCCCGTCCGCAGGATCGACGCGCAGCCGAGCGGCTCGTCGGCATGGGCGTTCGCGGCAAGGATGGCGCGCACCTCAGGATCCGCATCGAACGCGCGCGCCTTCGCGGCGAGGATTCGGTACGTGCGCATGCAGCCGCGCGCGAAGTCCCAGACGCCGTCGACGTCCTCGGTGCGGTAGGCGTGCGCGTCGAAGTGGCGCGGACCGTCGTAGGCCGGGCGGCCGCCCGTCCCCTCGAGCATGCGCACCAGGAAGAGCGCGCCCTTGAGGTCCTCGCTGCCGAAGCGAAGGTCCTGGTCGAACTTCCCGCTTCTTTGTGCATTGAGGTCCACGTGGAACAGCTTGCCGCACTCCATGGCCTGCGCGACGGCGTGGAGGAAGCTCAGGCCAGGCATGGTCTCGTGCGCCACCTCCGGGTTGACGCCGCACATCTCGGGGTGGTCGAGCGTCTCGATGAAGTGGAGCATGTGCCCCGTGGTGGCAAGGTAGATGTCGCCGCGGGGCTCGTTCGGCTTGGCCTCCATCGCGAATCGGAGGTTCCAGCCCTGCCCGCGCACCCAGTGCGTGAGCGCGTTCATGCACTCGCGGTACCAGCAGATCGCATCGCGCGGGTCGCGGCAGGCGTCGGTCTCGGCGCCCTCGCGGCCGCCCCAGAAGACGATGGTCGACGCGCCGAGCTCGACGCCGAGCTCGATGCCGCGCATCGCCTTCTGCACGGCGAAGGCGCGCACGCGCGGGTCGCTCGCCGTGAACGCGCCGTCGCGGAACACCGGGTGCGAGAAGAGGTTGGTGGTGGCCATCGGCACGCACAGGCCGTGGTCGGCGAGCGCGCGGCGGAACTCGCCCACGATGCGGTCACGCTCGGCCGCGGACGCACCGAAGGGAACGAGGTCGTTGTCGTGGAGGTTGACGCCCCACGCACCGGCCTTCGCCAGGCCGGCGACAAGCTGCACGGGCGTCAGCGCCGGGCGGACGGGCAGGCCAAAGGGGTCGCCCCCGCGATTCCCGACCGTCCACAGGCCGAAGGTGAAGCGGTCGGCGGGCGTCGGGTCGAACGCGTCGGGCATGCCGGAAATGGTACGGAGCGCGCCACACTCATTCCGCCGCGACGAGCATCGAGTACGGCGGCAGCGTGACGGCGCCGCCAAGCGGCCCGCGAGGCGCGGCGCCGGCGGTCGATGCATCGACGAGCACCTGCCATCGACCCGCGGGCGGACGCACGGTGACCGGCACCGGCTCGCCGTTCAGCGCCACGAAGAGCCGCTTTGCCGGATCCTTCGACGGCGCGCCGTCGATCGTCCACGCGACGGCGGGGCCGGCATCGATCCACTCGATGGCGCGGCGCACCTCTGCATCGTCGGCCATGCGGAACGCAGGATGCGCGCGGCGCATCGCGATCAGTCCCGCCACGTAGTCGGACACGTCTCGGCATCCGGCCTTCGCCTCCCAGTCGAAGCGGTTGATGGCGTCGCCCGCCTCGTAGGAGTTGTGGTTTCCCTGCTTGGTGCGGCAGATCTCGCTGCCGCCTTCGATGAATGGGATGCCCTGGCTCACGAGCACGATGCCGAGCGCGAGCTTCTGCATCGCGCGGCGCGTGGCACCGTCGGCCGCGGGTGCGGCCTTGGCGATCTTGTCCACGAGCGAAAGGTTGTCATGCGCCGACGCGTAGTTGACGGTCTCGGTGGGTTCGCGCGTGAAGTCGTCGATCGCGCCGGCCACGCCGCGGCGCACCGCGTCGCGGTCGCCGCCCGGTCCGGTGGCAAACCCGGACGCGGTGCCGTCGAGGTCGCCGCGGATCGCGTTGCGCAGGTGGTCGTTGAAGACCGCGACCGGCATGCCCTTCTGCGCGCCCTTGCCGAAGCGGATCGGGCCGCCGCCCGTCCACGGCTCGCCGTAGACGGTGGCGTCGGGGCGGCGGGCGCGGATCAGCTCGCATGCGGCGCGCACGGTGGCGGGGTCATGCGTGCCCAGCAGGTCGAAGCGGAAGCCGTCCACCCGGTAGGCGTCGAGCCAGAAGGCCAGCGAATCCAGGACGTACTTGCGCACCATCGTGCGCTCGTCGGCGACGCTGTTGCCGCAGCCGGCGTCGTTGGTGTAGCGGCCGTCCGGCGTGGTGCGGAAGAACCAGTACGGCACGGTGCCGTCGAACGGGCTCGACGCGCCGCTCGAGGACGTGTGGTTGTAGACGACGTCGAGGATGACGCGAATTCCCGCGGCGTGCAGCGACTGGATGGCAGTGCGGAATTCACGCACCGGCGCGAGCGGGTCGGCCTTGTCGGCGGCGTAGTTGCCCTCCGGCACGTTGAAGAGCGCCGTCCAGTAGCCCCAGTTGTAGGCGTCGGGCGCGGCGGTGAAGTCGTGCACCGGCATCAGGTGCACCGCGGTGATGCCGAGTTCCTTCAGGTGCGCGAGGCCCGTGGCCTCGCCCGCAGCCGCGGTGCCCGCGTGCACGAGGCCGAGGTAGGTGCCGCGTGCAGCCGCCGGGCATGACGCATCCGCCACCGAGAAGTCGCGCACGTGGATCTCGTAGATCACCTCGTCGGTCGGCTGCGGGAGCCTCGGAAGCGGCGTGTCTCCCCAGCGCGGAGGCGCGGCGCGCGTGAGGTCCACGACCACCGAGCGCGACGAATCCGCGGTGGCGGCGTAGCAATGGATGTCGGGAACGATGCGTTCCGTGCCGTAGTGGCGGAAGCGGTAGGCGTAGGGGCGCCCATGGAGGTCACCCGGAACGGTGGCCTCCCACTCGCCGCGCGGGCGCCGGCCGAGCGGGACGACCTGCGACGGCTCGGGCGATGCCGGGGCGTCGAAGAGCAGCAGCTCGACCGACGCCGACACCGGTGACCAGGTGCGGAACACCGTGGACGCCGCCGTGCAGCGCGCCCCCAGCACCGCGTCGGTCGGGGTGAACGCGTTGTCCTCAAGCACGCCGCGGGCGTAGACGGTGACCGGCGGCGCGCCCGGTGGCCGAAGCCGGAGCGACGCGATCTCGTCCGGCCGCACTGGGCGTGACAGCACGAGCTCGAGCATCGGCCGGGTGGCGCCGGCGGGTGTCACCGCCTTCGCCGACCGAATGCGCGGTCCGTTCGTGCAATCGATGCACTCGAGGCCGATCGTGCTGGACACCGCGGGCGCGAACGGGATGTTGGTGGCAACCAGCACGCGGTCGCGGGCATCGAGGAACGCGGCCTCGATGCGGGGCGCGCGGTCGACCTTCGGCGGCGCGTCGTGGACGGCGGGGTCGCCGGCAACGAGCCACACCTCGCGTCGCCCAACGGCCGGGATGTCGATGAAGCGGTCGCCGTCACCGTCCTTCTCGAGCCATTCGCCGCGCCGGACGATGATGCCGACGCGGTCTGTCCCGTCGTCAACAGGCACGACGGCGACTCGGCCGAAGTCATCGCGGCCGCTCAACGGATATGCCCGGCCGTCCTTGCCGGGAGTCCACGCCCAGACGTTCCAGCCGTCGTACGACTGGTCGAGCCGAGTCCAGTGGACGACCAGTTCACGCGCGGCGGAGGCGTCACGCGCGGCCACGATGCCGACGAGGAGAAGGATGGCAATAACCGTGCGACGAGTCGACGCCATGGTGCGGCGATCGTAGGGAACTGTGCGCCGTTGGGCTTCTTCCGGTCGGGGCTGAAACGCCGCGGCCGCGAGGCACTATGTTTGGGCGTCATGCACGCCGGACCGATCCTGGCCGCCGCCCTCCTGCTGGCCGATGTGCCCGCGGGACCGTCGGCCGACCACGGGACCGGTGCCGCGGCGGAACGCGCCAGGCCCGAGGGCGCCGCCGCCGACATCGTCGAGCAGCGCGCGCGCAAGGCGCGTGACACGTGGTGGAGCTGGCGACCGCTCTCCGACGCAGCCCCGCCCGAGGTCGCCGACGCATCGTGGGTCCGCACCCACGTCGACCGATTCATCCTCGCGAAGCTCGAGGCAGCCGGCATCCGCCCGGCGCCCGAGGCGTCGAAGGCTGCGCTCATCCGCCGCGCGACGCTCGACCTGACCGGACTTCCCCCCACGCCCGAAGACGTGCTGGCGTTCGAGGCCGACACGCGGCCCGATGCGTACGAACGGCTGATCGACCGGCTGCTTGAGAGCCCCGAGCACGGCGTGCACTGGGCGCGGCACTGGCTGGACCTCGTCCGCTACGCGGACACCAACGGCTTCGAGCGCGACGGCGACAAGGAGTCGGCCTGGAAGTACCGCGACTGGGTGGTGCAGGCGATCAATGACGACATGCCGTACGACCGGTTCGTCGTCGAGCAGCTGGCCGGCGACGAACTGCCGGACCGCACCCATGGGACCCTGGTGGCCACGGGCTACTACCGCCTCGGCATGTGGGACGACGAGGTGCCGGACCTCAAGCAGGCGCTTGCCGACGACCTCGACGGCGTGGTCGACGTCACCGCACGTACGTTCCTCGGGATCGGCCTCGGCTGCGCGCGCTGCCATGACCACAAGGGCGACCCGATCCCGCAGCGCGACTACTACCGCTTCGCCGCATTCTTCGCGGGCGTCAAGCCGTACAAGTCGAGTCCGTTCAACTCGATCGACGCGGAGAGCGTGCTGCGGATGGTGCGGCGTGACTTCGGCGAGGTGGACCCCGAGGCCGAGCGCCGCGACTACGAGGCAAAGCGCGCGGAGCTGCTGGCCGCCATCGCCGACATCGAGCGCGGGGCCGCGGCCGGGGCGGACGCGCCCTCGGGCGGATTCGTGGAACGCGCGCCGGGCGCGGGGCTCGTCGCGCACCTTGCCTTCGAGGACGAACGCAGCGCGACCGCGCGGAACTCCGCACCCGGGTCGACCGTGCCCGACGCGATGGTGCGCGACGCGGGCTTCGGCGCCGAGGGACGGATCGGGCGCGCGTTCCGCTTCGACGGCGGGGACGACCGGGTGGAGATCGCGCGGCCCGCCGCCGACAGCTTCACCGTGAGCTTCTGGTTCCGCACCACGGACGTCGGCGGGGGCAGCGAGTCCGACCGGCGGTGGTTCCTCGGCAAGGGGCTCGTGGACGGCGAGATCCCGGGCATCGTGCGCGACTGGGGCGTCAGCCTGGTGGCCAACGGCTACCTGGCCGCCGGCACGGGTGATCCCGAGACCTTCGTCTCGAGCGGGCCCGGGCACAACGACGGCCGGTGGCACCACGTGGCCTTCACGCGCGACCGCGCCAGCGGCGACATCGCGCTCTGGGTGGACGGCGTGGACGTGGACACGGCGCGCGGCTCGAAGGAGGCGCTCGACGCGCCGGAAACGATCGCGATCGGCTCGATGCGGCCCGACGCCCACCCCTTCTCGGGCACGATCGACGAGGTGCGCTTCTACGACCGGGTGCTCTCGCGCGAGGAGATCGGCGCCATGGCCACGGGGCTCGCGCCGGCGTCGGAGGCGGACCGCGTGCTGGCGGGCCGGCCCGCCGAAGAACGCGCGCGTTGGGCGGCGATGCGGACGCAGCTGGGCGCGATGCGCCCGCCCGACTGGAAGGGCGAGACGGTGCTGGCGGTCCGCGAGCACGAGGCACCGCGCGAGATGCATGTCCTGGCCCGCGGCAGCCCGCACGCCCCCGGCGAGCGCGTCGAACCCGGCGTCCCGATCATCGCGGCACGGTTTGCGCCAGAAGCGCCGGAGGCGCGGCCGCACGGCGAGTCGAGCGGCCGGCGGCTGGCGCTCGCCCGCTGGATCGCCGACGAGCGCAACGCGCTCACGCTGCGCACCGTGGCGAACCGCCTCTGGCAACGCCACTTCGGCCAGGGAATCTGCCCGACCACCAACGACCTGGGGAAGCTCGGCGAGGAGCCGACGCACCCGGAGCTCCTCGACTGGCTGGCGCGCCAGGTGGCGGCGAACGGCTGGAGCATGAAGGCGATGCACCGGCTGCTGATGACGAGCGCCGCGTACCGGATGTCGAGCGTCCCGGGCGAGGACGCGCTCGCCAAGGACGCACCGAATGCCCTGCTCTCGCGGTTCCGCGCGCGACGCCTCTCGGCCGAGGAGCTGCGCGACTCGATGCTGGCCGCAGCCGGCACGCTGAGCGCCGACCGCGGCGGACCGGGCGTGCGGCCGCCGATGCCCGAGGAGGCGCTCGCCACCAGTTCGCGCCCGGAGGAGGTGTGGCCGCTCACGCCCCCCGAGACATGGACCCGGCGCACGCTCTACATCCACCTGAAGCGTTCGCTGCAGCACCCGCTGCTTGCGGTCTTCGACATGGCCGACGTCGACGGCCCCTGCCCCGTGCGCTTCGCCACGGTGCAGCCCACGCAGGCGCTGAGCATGTTCAACGGCGCGCTCACGAACTCCATGGCGCAGGACCTGGCCGCGCGCGTGATGCGCGAGCACCCCGGCGACGTCCGCGCGCAGCTGGCGCGGGCGCGGGCGCTCACCTCGGGCGCCGTTCCGCCCGCGCAGGACTTCGACGAGGCCGAGGCGTTCGTGCGCGAGCTTCGGGAACGCGACGGCATGGACCACGCGCGCGCGATGCAGGCCTACTGCCTGGTGCTCTTCAACCTGAACGACTTCCTGACCGTCGACTGACCGGAGAACGCCCATGCACGACCACCTCCACCTGCCCCGCAGCACCTTCTGCGGGAACACGCGCCGGGAGTTCCTCTGGCAGGCGGGCGGCGCGTTCACGAGCGTCGCGCTCGCCGGCATGCTGGCGAAGGACGGGTTCCTCGCGCGCCAGGCGGTGGCCTTCGACGGCACCACGCCGCTGCCGCCCTCGCCCAACCCGCTTGCGCCGAAGCCGCCGCTCGTCGGCGGCAAGGCCAAGAGCGTCATATTCCTCTTCATGTACGGCGGCCCGAGCCACGTCGACACGTTCGACTACAAGCCCGAGCTCTGCAAGTTCGACGGCCAGACGATCACGGTGAAGACCAAGGGCCGCGGCGGGGACCGCAACGAGGGACGCGTGGTCGGGCCGAAGTGGAACTTCCGCCGGCACGGCCAGTGCGGCGCGTGGGTGAGCGACCTGTTCCCGCACCTGGCCACCTGCGTCGACGACATCGCGTTCGTGAAGAGCATGTACGCGGAGAGCCCGATCCACGGCAGCGCCATGCTCATGATGAACAGCGGCAAGCTGCTCGGCGGCGCGCCGGCGCTCGGCAGCTGGGTGAACTACGGACTGGGGACCGTGAACCAGAACCTCCCGGGCTTCGTGGTGATGCTCGACTCGACCGGTGGGCCGATCAGCGGCGCCAAGAACTGGTCGTCGGGCTACATGCCCGCGATCTACCAGGGGACGGTGCTGCGCGGCGACGGGCCGCCGATCCTGGACCTGGCGAACCCGCCGCAGCGCTCGGACGACCTGCAGCGGCGGATGCTCGACCGCCTGAAGCTCTGGAACACCCGACACGCGCTGGCGCGCACGGGCAACTCGGAGCTCGAGAGCCGCATCGAGAGCTACGAGCTGGCCTACCGCATGCAGTCGACCGCGCCCGAGGCGGTCGAGCTCGAGGGCGAGTCGGCCGAGACCAAGGAGCTGTACGGCATCGACCGGCCCGAGACCGAGGACTTCGGGCGCAAGTGCCTGCTCGCGCGGCGGCTGGTGGAGCGCGGCGTGCGCTTCGTGCAGGTCTATTCCGGCGGCGCGCACAACGACGCCAACTGGGACGCGCATGGCGACCTGAAGAAGAACCACGACTACCACGCCGGCCGCACCGACCTGCCGATCGCGGGACTGCTGAAGGACTTGAAGCGCCGCGGGCTGCTCGACGAGACCATCGTGGTCTGGGGCGGCGAGTTCGGCCGCCAGCCGACCGCCGAGTACGCCGAGGGCACCGGGCGCGACCACAACTCCTTCGGCTTCACGATGTGGATGGCCGGCGGCGGCGTGAAGGGCGGCGTCAGCGTGGGCGAGACCGACGAGCTCGGCTCCACGGGCGTCGGCGACCGCTACCACGT
>CAYTYU010000015.1:14485-26570 GCA_964440815.1 uncultured Chitinophaga sp. | reverse complement strand
TTGAATTCTTTGATAACGCCGGCGGCGGGCGCCGGCACCTCGAGCACCACCTTGTCGGTCTCGAGGTCGGCGAGGCTTTCGTCGCGGCTCACCGCTTCGCCCGGCTGCTTGCGCCATGCGACCAACACCGCATCGGCGACCGACTCGGGCAATTGAGGGACTCTGATTTCAATGGTCATCGTGGGTCGTTCCTAGAAGCTGGATCCAAACGGGATGGGGTCAGGCGTTCGAGAGCCGCGCCGTCTCGCGCTGGCCGACCTCGCGCACCGTAGCGCTGAGGGCGGCCCGGACGATCGCCGCCTGCTCGGAATCATGTACTTTGGCGATACCGGTCGCCGGCGCTGCAGCCGGTGCACGGCCGGAATAGAGCAGCTCGCGCTTACCCGCGATGGGCCGCTCCAGCTGGTGGCGGATCTGGTACCACGCGCCCTGGTTCTGCGGCTCCTCTTGGCACCACACCACTTCGCGCGCCTTCGGGTAACGCGCCAGCAGCGCCTCGTACTCGTCGATGGGGAACGGGTAGAGCTGCTCGAGGCGGACCAAGGCGACATCCGTCTGTCCCGCCGCGCGCCGCGCCTTGAGCAGGTCGAAGTAGACCTTGCCGCTCGAGAGCACGAGGCGACGCACCGTCGCCGGATCGACCGGGTCGATCTCGTCGATGAGGTTCTGGAAGGCACCGCTCTGCAGGTCTGCCAGGCTCGAGACCGACAATTCGTGCCGCAGCAGGCTCTTCGGCGTCATGACGACGAGCGGCTTGCGGAAACTGCGCAGCATCTGGCGACGGAGCATGTGGAACATCTGCGCGGGCGTCGAGGGCACGCACACCGACATGTTGAGCTCGGCGCAGAGTTGCAGGAAGCGCTCGAGACGCGCGGAGGAATGCTCAGGACCCTGTCCCTCGTAGCCATGCGGCAGGAACAGCGTGAGACCGGAGTACCGGCCCCACTTCGATTCGCCCGAGACGATGAACTGGTCGATGATGACCTGCGCGCCGTTCGCGAAGTCGCCGAACTGGCCCTCCCAGACCACGAGCACGCCCGGATCGGTGGTCGAGTAGCCGTACTCGAAACCCATCACGGCCTCTTCCGAGAGCACCGAGTCGATCACCTGGAAGCGCGGCTGGCGCTCCGCGATGTGCTGCAGCGGTACGAAAGTCTCACCGGTCTCTTGGTGATGCCACACCGCATGCCGGTGGAAGAAGGTGCCACGACCACAATCCTGGCCGGAGAGCCGCACGGCATAGCCGTCCTCGAGCAGGCCGGCATAGGCGAGCGTCTCCGCGCAGCCCCAATCGAGCGGCAATTCGCCCGCCAGCATCTTCTGGCGGTTGGTGACGACCTGCTGGACGCGCGGGTGGAGTGGGAAGCCCTCGGGCACCGCAGTGATGCGCGCGCCGAGCGCAGCGATCCGCTTCGGTGAGAGACCGGTGCTCAGCTTTGCGGCCCAGTCGATCTCGAGGTAGGGGCTCCAATCGACGGTGTATTTGTTGCCGATCATGCCGAGCGACGCCCGCGCCTGCGGGCGACCTTCGTCGAGCCCAGCGCGGTATTCCTCTACAAGGCCGTCGGCCTCGAAGGAGGTCAGCACGCCATCGGCGACCAGTCGGTCCGCATAGAGTTTGCGGGCGGTCGGATGCTTGCGGATCGCGTTGTACATGACCGGCTGCGTGGCGGAGGGCTCGTCGGCCTCGTTGTGTCCGAGCCGGCGATAGCAGACGAGGTCGATCACGACATCTTTGTGGAAGCGCATCCGGTAGCGCATCGCGAGGCGGGTCACGAACACCACGGCCTCGGGATCGTCGGCGTTCACATGGAAGATCGGCGCCTCGAGCATCTTGGCGACATCGGAGCAGTACATCGTCGAACGCGCGTCATCCGGACGCGAGGTGGTGAAGCCCACTTGGTTGTTGATCACGAGGTGCAGCGTGCCGCCGGTGCTGTACCCGCGGGCCTGCGAGAGCTGCAGCGTTTCCATGACCACGCCCTGACCGGCGAAAGCCGCATCGCCGTGGATGAGGATGGGCACCACGCGTTCGCCGAGGGTGTCATCGCGGCGTTCTTGCCGGGCGCGCACCGAACCCTCGACCACCGCGTTCACCACCTCGAGATGCGAGGGGTTGAAGGCGAGCGCCACATGCACATTGCCGCCCTGCGTGCGAAGGTCGGCGGAGAAACCCTTGTGATATTTGACGTCGCCGGAACCGGTGAGGTGCGCGGTGTCGTACTTGCCCTCGAACTCCGAGAACAGCACGGACGGCGCCTTGCCGAGCACATTGACGAGCACATTAAGGCGACCGCGGTGCGCCATGCCGATGACGAACTCCTCGGCTCCGAGCGCACCACCGGTCTGGATCACATCGTCGAGCAACGGGATCAGTGCATCGCCGCCTTCGAGCGAAAAGCGCTTCTGGCCGACGTACTTCGTGTGCAGGTAACGCTCGAGACCTTCGGCAGCGGTGAGCTGCCAGAGGATGTTACGGCGCTCTTCCGCCGAGAATCGATGGTTGAGCCGCCCCGATTGGAACTCGTCCTGCAGCCACAACCGCTCGTCGGTGTCCGAGACATGCGCGAACTCGGCGCCCACCGTGCCGCAGTAGGTGCGCTCCAGCATCGCGACGATGTCGCGCAGCGTGCTGCGCTGCGGGACGTCGGCGACCCGGCTGCCGGTGAAGAAGCTGCGATCGAGGTCCGCTTCATCGAGACCGAAGTAGGAGAGTTCAAGGACCCGCGGCCGATCGCGGCGCGAGAGACCGAGCGGATCGAGTTTCGCGATCAAGTGGCCACGATTGGCGTAGATCTGGACGAGGCGCGACACCGCACCCTGGCGAGCGCTCTCCTCATCGACGCCCGCAGCGGCGACCACGGCGCCGGCGTCCCGGGCGGCTCGGGCGCGCGAGGCGATGGCCGACTGGATGGCGCGGTGGGACGCTTCCGGCGCTGCCGGCCGGGGCAGCGCGGCGAAATAGCCGCGCCAGTGGGGTTCTACGCTCGCCGGGTCGGCGAGGTACTGTTCGTAGAGGGATTCGACATAGTCGGCGTTACCGCCGTAAAGAGCCGATGTGGCGATCTGGTCGCCGCGCGTGGCACCCATGAAAGAGACGTCCCCCGATACCGTTTTGAAGGGCGCGTAGTCTAACGGAAAGGGGGGGCACTGGAGTGCCAGACGGCGCACGGTTCCGGGATCTGGCGCCCCCGGCCGGAGTTGAACCGACGACCTACCGCTTAGGAGGCGGTCGCTCTATCCACTGAGCTACGGGGGCACGCCCGGGGTGATCGTCAACGGCCGGCGCGGACCGGAAAAATGGTGGAGCGGAAGGGGATCGAACCCTCGACCTTCGCATTGCGAACGCGACGCTCTCCCAGCTGAGCTACCGCCCCACACGAGGGCCGGGATTCTATCACCGTGAGAACGATCCGGAAGACCTCTCGGTCGATGCTGTATGGAAAGCCAGTCTCAGTACTGGAGGGCGACGACACTCGGCGGCCCGAACCGGGTCACCGTGACGACGAAGATGCGGTCGAACTCATCGTCCCGCAACACGACCCGCGTTTTGCCGCGGGTCAGCCGCGAGACGATGTCAGGCACCGTGTTCGAGTGACCCACCACCACCACCGTGCCGCCGATGTGGCGCGCACCGATCGCGTCGAGCAGACCCTGGGGATCGCGCGCCGGGTGCACGGTCACGGGCAAAGACAAGGCTGATGCCAACGGTCGCGCAGTGTCTTGGGTGCGACGGGCCTCGCTCGCGTAGACCGCGCGTACGGCGTTGCTGCCGAGGAGCGTCCGCAACCGCTGCGCGCGCGCCTCGCCGGCGGGCGTCAAGGATGGATCGTCGGCGGGCACCAAGGCCTTCTCGGCATGGCGCAGTACGATCACGGTCGTGGTCTCGCCGGCGAACGCGATCGTGGCCCGCAAGACGCCGTAGAGCAGGGCCAGGCTCGCGAGTACGACGAACCCCGCCAACCAGAACGGCGCCAGAAAGGGCCGGCGCCGGCGCAGGAGGCCTGGCGCCCTCACCGCTCGCCCATCAGCGGCCACGGTCGTCCGAGCGGGATGATCGCGGGTTGCATGGCCTGACGCATGCGGTGATTTTAGACAATCCGTCAGCGTCTGTGGTCGAATGCCGAAGATGAATCCGATGCTCGTCGCCATCCCGGTCTTCATGTCGACCATCCTGCTCGAAGCGTGGATCGCCCACCGGCGGGGGATGGCGGTTTATGCCATCCCGGACGCGCTCACCAGCCTGCACTTTGGCGTGCTGAGCCAGGTGTGGGGCGCGTTCACCGCCCTGCTCTCCTTCGGCATGTATGTCCTCGTATACGATCACCTGCGGCTGTTCACGCTGCCGCTCGAGAGCCCCTGGGTGTGGGTGGGCGCGCTGCTGTTCTATGACTTCTGTTACTACTGGGCGCACCGCGCGGGACATGAGGTGAATCTGTTCTGGGCTTCGCACCAAGTCCACCACTCTTCGGAGTACTACAACCTCTCGACCGCCCTGCGCCAGACCGCGACCGGGGCCTTCACCAGTTGGCCTTTCTACGTGGTGATGGCGCTCTGCGGCGTGCCGCCCTTGGTGTTCGCGGTGGTCGGCCTGATCGACCTGCTCTATCAATACTGGGTGCACACCGAACTCGTCCGCAAACTCGGCTGGATCGATCGGGTGTTCGTCACGCCCTCGAACCACCGCGTCCACCACGGCCAGAACGACTACTGCATCGATCGCAACTACGGCGGCATCCTCATCCTCTGGGACCGGCTGTTCGGCACCTTCACCGAGGAGCGCGACGACGAACGCATCGCTTACGGCATCCGCAAACCCCTCTCAAGCTACAACCCGGTGTGGGGCAACCTGCATGTGTTCGCCGATCTGCTGCAACGCACTCGGATGGCGCCGACGCTGCGGGACGCGCTACGCATCTGGTTCGACGCGCCCGGCGGTCGCGGCGAACCCGTCCCGCACCTCGACCTTCAAGGCGTGCGGCGTTTCGACACCGGCACACGGCCCGAGGTCCGGCGCCATGCGCTCGTGCAATACCTGCTGCTCGCGGCAATGGTGTTGCATTTCCTGGTCACGGTGCAGACGCTGTCCTGGATGCCGGGCATCGCCTATGCGCTCGTCATCACGGCGACGACGCTGGGCATCGGCTGGGCTTTGGAGGAGCGGTCGTTCGCGCACCGGTTCGAACAAGCACGGATCGTCGCGACTGCGCTGGCGTTCGCGCTGTTGCCCGAATGGTTCGGCAGCGAGCTCTCCGGCGGATTGCGGGTCGCGCTGGCGGGCGCCGTCTTGGCGAGCCTCGCGTGGCTGCCTCCGGGCCGTCAGCCAGCTCGTCCAAGCCCGTGAGCCATCAAGAGCGCACCCTCGGCGAGCGGCCTTCCCTATACTGACCACATCCATTCCTTGGGGGCTCTATGACCTATTCAAGTTTTGGCCGACGCCTCGGCGCCTATCTGATCGACTTTCTGCTGCTCTCGCCGCTGTTCGCGCTGCAGTACTGGGCGAGCGGCCACATCAGCACGGCCATCCTGTCCACGGTGCTCGTCAGCGTCGTCTTCATCGGCTACCGGGTCTACTGTCACGCCATCTGGGGTCAGACCGTCGGCAAGCGCGTCGTCAAGCTTCGCGTGGTACGCCTCTCCGGCGAAGCCATCGGTTGGCGTGAATCTTTGCTTCGCAGCTCGGTCGAGATGCTGTTCACGGGCCTGACGCTCAGCGCCCAACTCATCGCCCTCGCCGCGATTCCCGCGGCCGAGTTCGCCGTGCTCGACATGGTCCAGCAAAATTCCAACCTCCAGGTCTACACGCCCGCGTGGTCAAGCCATGTCATGACGCTGTCGGGGATCTGGTACATCGCCTCGCTCATCGCGCTGTTCGTCAACGACCAACGGCGCACCTTGCACGACTTCATCGCCGGCACCGTGGTCACCGGCGCCGAGGCCGTTCCGAGCGTCCCGACCGTCGCCAGCTGACCGGGCGCGTGGTGTCCCCGTCGGGAGCGAGGACGCCGGGGGCATCCGCGGGCGATGCCAACCTGCAGGGCATCTTGCTGATGGTGGCGGCGATGGCGGGGTTCGCACTCGAGGATTCGCTCGTGAAGATCGCGGCGCGCAGCCTGCCTCCGGGAGAGGTGCTGCTGCTGCTCGGGCTCGGGGGAGCCCTGCTGTTCGCGGGTCTCGCCCGGCGGGACCGCATCGCGCTGTTCGGTGCCGATGTGCTCTCGCCCACCATGCGGGTGCGCGCGATCTTCGAGGTCATCGCCCGCCTGTTCTATTTCCTGGCGGTGGCGCTGACGCCGCTCTCGACGGCCACCGCGATCATGCAGGCGACGCCCGTGCTGGTGGTGGTCGGCGCGAGCCTCTGGTTCGGTGAAAGGGTCGGCTGGCGCCGCTGGATCGCCGTCGCGACAGGGCTCCTCGGCGTGCTCGTCGTGCTGCGGCCCACCGCGGAAGATTTCTCCCCGCTGTCCTGGTTGGCGGTAGCCGGCATGATCGGCTTCGCCGGCCGGGACCTCGCAAGCCGCGCGGCGCCGCCGTCCTTCGGCACCCGGCGGCTCGGATTCTTCGGCTTCCTCGCGATCGCCGTCGCTGGGGGCCTTTATATGCTCTGGGACCGGCTCGTCCTGGGCGGGGGCGCCTTCGTCGTCCCCGACCGACCGACCCTCGCGGTCTTGGCGGCCGCGATCCTGATCGGCGCGCTGGCGTATGCGGCCCTGATGCGCGCGTTGCGGACCGGGGAGATCACCGCCGTCGCACCATTCCGCTACACCCGCATCTTCTTTGGCGTCGGCGCCGGCGTGCTGTTCTTCGATGAGCGGCTCGATACCGTTATGCTCACAGGCTGTGCGATCGTGCTCGCCGCCGGGCTGCTGGTGGCCTGGGACGTCCGGTCGCCACGACCCGAATCCGACTGAGGAACCGACCATGACGAACACCCCCTCGCCCACCGGCCCCGCAGCGACCTCCCGCGAGCGGCGCGGCTGGCTCGCCCGCAGCCTCGATGTCGTGGAGCGGGTCGGCAACCGCCTGCCCGATCCTGCAGTGCTGTTCCTGCTGCTCATGGTGCTCGCCTGGGTGGTCAGCGCGCTGCTGTCTCAAGTCAGCTTCAGCGAGATCGACCCGCGCAGCGGCAAGCCCATCGAGATCCGCAACATGCTCGCCGGCGGATCGCTCACCGCCTTCATGGCGACCATGGTCTCGACCTTCACGAGTTTCCCGCCGCTCGGCGTGGTGCTGGTCGCGATGCTCGGCCTCGGCGTCGCCGAGCACACGGGGTTCATCAACGCCGGATTGCGCGCGGCGATGGCGGTGACACCGCGCTTCCTGCTCACCCCCGCGCTGATCGCCGTCGGCATCCTGAGCCACGTCGCGGTGGACGCCGGCTATGTGCTCGTCATCCCGCTCGGCGCCGTGATCTTCTACGCCGCGGGACGCCATCCGCTCGCCGGCATCGCCGCCGCTTTTGCGGGCGTCTCCGGCGGCTTCAGCGCCACGATGGGCGTGCCGTCCAGCCTCGACCCGCTGCTCGCGGGCCTCACCCAGACCGCGGCGCAGCTGGTCGACCCGGCGGTCGTCATCAACCCCCTCAACAATTTCTACTTCACCACCGCTTCGTCGGTGGTGATCGTGCTGCTCGGCTGGGCGCTCACCGACCTCGTGATCGAGCCGCGCCTCAAGGCCACGGTCGTGGACGGCGACCCGAAGGAACTGCCCACCCAGGAACCGCTGCAGCCCGCCGAACGCCGCGGGTTGTGGGTCGCGCTCGCCACCGCCCTCGTTGCAGGCGCATTCTTCGCTTGGTCGCTCAGCGGCGATACGCCTTGGGCGGCTGCGCCGGACGCCGAGGGCGTCCGCAAGCTGCTGGTCTCCGGCGCGCCGCTGATGCAGTCGATCGTGCCGATCATCTTCGTCGGCTTCCTGTTGCCCGGCATCGCCTACGGCATCGCCGCCGGCAGCATCAAGACCCACCGCGACGTCGTCGCCGGCATGACCAAGGCCATGTCGGGCATGGGCTACTACATCGTCATGGCGTTCTTCTGCGCGCAGTTCATCTACGCGTTCGGGCAGTCGAACCTCGGTGCGCTGCTGGCGCTCAAGGGCGCCAACGCACTGCGCGATGCGGCCCTGCCGCTCGGCGTCACGCTGACGGGCATCATCCTGCTCACCGCCACCGTGAACCTGCTGATCGGCTCCGCGTCGGCCAAATGGGCGCTGATCGGCGCCATCATGGTGCCGATGCTGATGCAGCTCGGCGTCTCGCCCGACCTCACGCAGGCGGCCTACCGTGTCGGCGACAGCTCCACCAACATCATCACGCCGCTGCTGCCCTACTTCCCGCTGATCGTCGTGTTCTGCCGCCGCTACGTGCAGCGTGCCGGCATCGGCACCTTGGTCGCGCTGATGTTGCCGTACTCGATCACTTTCCTCATCGGCTGGACGATCTTCCTGCTGACCTATTGGCACTTCGGCCATCCGCTCGGCATCGGCTCGACCTACGAGTACACGCCGGCGGTCACTGCGCCCTGACCGACGCGTGGAGCTCGCCGTGAACCCTGTCGCGGGCTTCGGTCGTGAAGCCATCGTCGTCCTCGAATTCGTGGCGACGATGGCCTTTGCGCTGTCGGGCGTGATCGGCGCGCTGCGCAAGCGCATGGACATCGTCGGCATCTGTGCCTGCGGCTTCCTCGCCGCGTTCGGCGGCGGCACGCTGCGCGATGTCCTCCTCGATCGCAGGCCCTTCTTCTGGGTGGAGCACCAGTACGTGCTCCTCGGGGTGCTGGCGATCAGCGTCGCGGGCGCGACCTTGGTGAGCCGCAAGCGACTCGAGCGGGGCCAGCGCTGGCTACAGGCGCCCGATGCGATCGGCCTCGGCCTCTTCTGCGCCACCGGCACGCACCTCTCCTTCCTGCTCGATCAGCCGCCCATCGTCGCAGTGATGATGGGCGTGATCACCGGCACCTTCGGCGGCGTGCTGCGCGACCTCGTGTGCAACGAGGTCCCCGAACTCTTCAGCGACCACCGGCCCTACGCGCTCTGCGCCGCGGCGGGTGCACTCATCTATGTGATCGCGGCGGGCCTGGGGGCCGAGGCGTGGGTGGCGATGGCAGCCTGCGCCGTCGTCACGATCGGTCTGCGCGCCCTCGCGCTGCGCTTCGATGTCCGGTTGCCGCCGGTCGGGCGGGACTGACCTTCCAACCGTCCCGTCGGGCGCACCCATCGAGGTTGCGCAGACCCCGACTTGACAAGAGTATTGGTGTTTTATACAACTAATACACCATAAGTCGGAGGCTCGTCATGCTCTCGATCCGCGACCTCGCCTACCTCTACCCCAACGGCACGCGCGCGCTCGGCGGCGTCACCCTCGAACTGCCCGCCGGCATGTTCGGGCTGTTGGGACCCAACGGCGCCGGCAAGAGCACGCTGATGCGCTGCATCGCCACCTTGCAGACGCCACAGTCGGGCAGCATCCGTTTCGACGGCATCGACGTGCTCGCCGACCCCACCGCGCTGCGCCGGGTGCTCGGCTACCTGCCGCAGGATTTCGGCGTCTATCCGCGGGTGTCGGCCTGGGACATGCTCGACCACCTCGCCGTGCTCAAGGGCTACGCCGCGCGGGGCGAGCGCAAGGATGCGGTCGAGCGACTGCTGCGTCAGGTCAATCTTTGGGACGTGCGGCGCAAGGCGGTGGCCGGCTTCTCGGGAGGCATGCGCCAACGCTTCGGCATCGCGCAGGCGCTGCTCGGCGACCCGCGGCTCATCATCGTGGACGAACCGACCGCGGGCCTGGACCCCGAGGAGCGCAACCGCTTCCTGAACCTGCTCGCCGAGATCGGCCAGAGCGTGGTGGTGATCCTCTCCACGCACATCGTGGAGGATGTCGCGGAGCTCTGCCCGCGCATGGCGATCCTCGCCGGCGGACGCATCGTCGCCGACGGCGCGCCGGCCGACCTCATCGACGCGCTGCAGGGCCGCGTCTGGCGCAAGGTCATCGCGCGCGACGAACTGGAGCCGCTGCGGGCCGCGCGGAACGTCATCGCGACCCGCCTCGCCGGCGGAAAGACGGTGGTGCATGTGCTGGCCGATTCCTCGCCGGGCGAGGGCTTCGTGCCAGCGGCCGCAGGCCTCGAGGACGTCTACTTCGCGACGCTCGCCGCCGGGCGGCGGGCCGCCTGAGGCCGCCGCCATGCTGCGCCATGTCGCCGCCTTCGAGCTGCGCTATCAACTGCGCTCGCCCGGGTTCTGGGTCACCTTCCTCGTCTTCTTCCTGATGGCGTTCGCGGCTGCGGCCTCGGACCAGCTGACGATCGGCGGCAAGGGCGGCAATGTGCATGTCAACGCGCCGTTCGTGATCGCGCAGACCACGCTGATCCTGACCTTGTTCGGGCTGTTCGTGGCCGCCGCGTTCGTCGCGAACGCGGTGGTGCGCGACGACGAGACGCGCTTCGGCGGCATCCTTCACAGTTCCCGTCTAGAGGTGCGCGATTACCTGCTCGGCCGCTTCGCGGGCGCCTGGCTCGCCGGCATGCTCGCGCTCTCCGCCGTACCCATCGGCAACGCGCTAGGCGCGGCGATGCCCTGGGTCGACCTGGAGACCGTCGGCCCCTTCCGCGCCAGCTGGTATCTCTACGCCTGGCTGGCGCTCTGCGGACCCACGCTGCTCATCACCTCGGCGCTGCTCTACTCGGTGGCGCTCATCACGCGCTCGCTGTCGCTCACCTATGTGGGCGCCATGGTGCTGCTGATCGGCTATCTCGTCACGCTCGGCCTGCTGAGCGATCCGCGTCACGAGCCGGTCATCACGCTGATCGATCCGTTCGGCCTCGCGGCGCTCGACATCCTCACCAAGTATTGGACCGCGGCCGAACGTAACACCTTGATGCCCGCGCTCGAGGGGCCGCTGCTCTGGAACCGCCTGCTGTGGATCGGCCTGACCGCGGCGATGCTCGCGACCGCGATGCGCCTCTACCGCATCGGCGACCGCTCCGCGAAGGCGGCGCCGGGCGGGGCATCCACGCCCGCAGCAGCAGCAGCGACGGCAGCAGCGGCGAAGTCGACAGCGCCGACGCCCACCGCGCGCATCGTGCCGCCTGCAGCGACGCCGCCGCCCCGACGCCGCGACCTCGCGGCGCTCGCCGCGCTCGTACGCCACGACACGGCCGCCGCCTTCCGCCATCCCGGTTATATCGTGCTGGTGTTGATCGGCTGCGCGAACGCGTTCAGCGCGCTCTGGTTCGCCGACGAGGGCTACGGCACCTCGACGCTGCCGGTGACCCGCGTGATGATCGAGGCGCTGACGGGCAGCTTCAACCTCATCCCGCTGCTGATCGCCATCTACTACGCGGGCGAACTCGTATGGAGCAGCCGCGACCGGCGCATGCACGAGATCATCGACGCCACGCCTGCGCCCGACTGGGCCTTCGCGCTGCCGAAGATGCTCGCGATCGCGCTGGTGCTCTTCACCACCATCCTGGGCGGTGCGCTGATGGCCATGGTCGTGCAGCTTCTCAAGGGCCACACCGACCTCCAGATCGGCCACTACCTGCTGTGGTACGTCCTGCCCTGGACCCTCGATGTCACGCTGTTCGCGATCCTCGCGGTGTTCGTGCAGACGGTGGTGCCGTCGAAGGCGATGGGCTGGCTGGTGATGATGTTGTTCATCGTAGCGCGCGCGACGCTCAGCAACCTCGGCTTCGAGCACCCGCTCTATCTCTACGGTGCCTCGCCGCCGGAGCCGCTGTCGGACATGAACGGTCAGGGGATCTTCGCCGCCGTCGCCGCGTGGTTCCGGGCCTACTGGGCGGCCTGCGCGCTGCTGCTCGGGGTGCTGGCGGCGGCGCTGTGGCGTCGCGGTACGGTCGATACGCTGCGCACGCGCCTCTCGCGGCTGCCGAAACGCCTCGTCGGCCCATCGGGCGCGCTCGCCGGCCTGGCGGTGCTCGCGATGGCCGGGATCGGCATCTGGATCTGGTACAACACCAACGTCCTCAATGAATACCGCACCGCCGACCAAAACCGCGATTGGGCGTCCGACTACGAGAGGACGCTCGCCGTCCACGAGGCCCTGCCTCAGCCGCGCATCACCGCGGTG
>CAYTYU010000015.1:13976-14475 GCA_964440815.1 uncultured Chitinophaga sp. | reverse complement strand
CTCTTCCCGAGGGAAGGGCGCGGCGACACCGGGGGCCGCTAGGCGCTGGAGAACCGCAGCGGCATCCCGCTCGACGAGGTGCATGTCAGCCTGCCGCGCGACATGGAGGTGCAGAACATCGGCGTATCGGGCGCGACGCTCGCCCGCGAGCTGCCGCGCTTCAACTACCGCATCTACCGATTCGCGCAACCGCTCGCGCCAGGCGCCCGTGCGACGCTCGATTTCGGGCTGCGCCGTGCCCGGCACGGATTCCGGCACCGGGCGATCGACACGCGGCTCGTGGAGAACGGCACCTTCCTCGACAACACCGAGATCGCGCCGCTGCTCGGCATGAGCCGCGACGGGCTGCTGCAGGATCGCGCCAAGCGCCGCAAGTACGGCCTGCCGAACAAGATCCAACCGGGCCTGGCGGTGATTTTCGGATACCCGAAATATCCCATACACAACGCGGTAAAACGGCGCTTCAGGGAAGTGCGCGAGTGCGAATAGGCAGGATTGA
>CAYTYU010000015.1:0-13966 GCA_964440815.1 uncultured Chitinophaga sp. | reverse complement strand
TCGGAGATCGCGCCGACGCTCGGACCCGAACAGGGCAACTATCTCCAGGACCGCGTCGAGCGGCGCAAACGCGGCCTCGCGCCCGAGTCGCGACCGCCGAAACTGGAGGACGACAGCGCGCGCGCCTACAGCGCGCTGCGCCGCGACAGCGACTGGGTGGACGCGGACATCACGGTGTCCACGGACGCCGACCAGCTCGCCATCGCGCCCGGCTACCGGGTCTCGGAGACGGTCGAGGGCGGTCGGCGCACGGTCCGCTACCGGTCGGACGCACCGATCAACAACTTCTGCTCTATCCAGTCGGCGCGTTACGCCGTGGCCCGCGACCGCTGGAACGATGTCGAGCTCGCGGTCTACCACCATCCGCCCCACGACACGAACGTGCGGACCATGCTCGAGGCCATGAAGACCTCGCTGCAGCTCCTCTCGGAGGCCTTCAGCCCGTACCAGTTCAAGCAGCTGCGCATCCTCGAGTTCCCGGCCTATGCGTCTTTCGCGCAGTCCTTCGCCAACACGGTGCCGTACTCCGAGGCCATCGGGTTCATCCAGCACCGCAAGGAACCGGAGGACATCGACATGGTGACCTACATCACCGCGCACGAGATCGGCCACCAGTGGTGGGGACATCAACTGGTGCCGTCCTACCAGCAGGGCGCGACGCTGCTCATCGAAGCCATGGCGCAGTACTCGGCGCTGCGGGTGATGGAAGAGGTCTACGGACCCGAGCAGATCCGGAAGTTCCTGAAGTACGAGCTCGACCGCTACCTGCGCGCGCGCGGCAGCGAGCGGCTGGAGGAACTGCCGCTCGCCCGCGTCGAGAACCAGGGCTACATCCACTACCAGAAGGGCGGACTCGCGATGTATCTGCTCAAGGAGGAGCTCGGCGTCGAGGTCGTGGACCGCACGCTGCGACGGCTGCTCGCGCAGTACGCCTTCAAGCCCGCGCCCTACCCCAACGCCAGCGACTTCCTGCGGGCGCTCCGCGAGGAGGCCGGCCCCGGCCACGAACAGCTCATCGCCGACCTCTTCGAGCGCATCACGCTCTACGACCTCAAGGCGGAGTCGGCCAAGACAAGGCAGGTCGCCGGCGGCCGCTGGGAGACCACGCTCACGGTGAAGGCGCGCAAGCTCTACGCCGACGGTCTGGGCAAGGAGACACCGGTCGCGCTCGACGAGGCCTTCGAGATCGGCCTGTTCACGGCCGAGCCCGGCAAGAAGGGGTTCACGCGGCAGAGCGTGCTCGCCTTCGAGCGGCACCGGTTGCGCGACGGCGAGCAGAGGATCGTGCTGCAGACGGCGGCGAAGCCTGCCTACGCGGGCGTCGACCCCTACAACAAGCGCATCGACCGCGACAGCGACGACAACGTGCTGCCGGTGGGCAACTGAGGGCTGACAGCGGGAGCGCCGACGTTCACGCCGCCGCGGTGGCCTCCGGATCTTCCTTCAGATGCGCGCTGATGCCGCCGAAGGTCAGGTCGCTGAAATCCAACGATCCGCTGCGGTTGTCGTTCGCGGTCGCGAAGGGGTTGAACACCGTGACGATCACCAATGCCTCGTGGCCGACCGCATCGAGGATCGCCTTCACGCCATCGAGGTACGCGAACCGGCCGCTCGAGTCGCGCGGCTCGGGGCGTAATCGACGCCAATCGGACGGTCGATCGATCCGGTCCGATCCGATCCGACCAAGCGGTAGGGGTTGTCGTTCATCACCTTGACGAAGTCGACCCCGGAACGGCGGTAGAAATCGAGGTGGGCATCCGCCATGGCCCGACCGGTGCTGGCAGCGGGCGGGAAATGCGTCCAGAAGCCGGCGGGGATCCGGTCGACCTCACGACCCGCTATCGCGCTGCGGACCCGCTGGATCTTGTCCATCACCTGCCGGTCCGGTCCGCGTCGGGTCTCAGCCGCCAGCGCCCGGTTCCTCGGAGAAATGCGCCTCGAACTTGCCCGACACGCCCGACCACGCATCGGCATCCGCGAACGGCCGACCCCGCGAGCGGATCACCGGCCACGCGGGCGCATACTTCGCGTTCAGGGCCACCCAGCGCGGCTCGACCAAAGAATCGGGCAGGATCGCGCCGGCCGGGCACTCCGCCTCGCAGACGCCGCAGTCGATGCAGGCCTCGGGATCGATGACCAGCATGTTCCGCCCCTCGCGGAAGGCATCCACCGGGCAGACATCGACGCAGTCCTGGTACTTGCAACGGATGCACTGATCCGTCACCGCATAGGTCATCGCGTGCTCCTAGATGAACTGGGCGATCTCGGTGAGCGGCTTCTTGATGGTCGCATGCACCGGGACGGTCGCGTCGGTCGCCGGATAACCGACCACCAACAGCAGGTACGGGCGCTCGGTGTCCGGTCGCTCGCAGATGCCGTTGAGGAAGTTCATCGGCTTGGGCGTATGGGTGAGCGTCGCCAGTCCCGCGTGGTGCAGCGCCGCGATCAGGAAGCCCGTGGCGATGCCGACCGACTCCGTCACATAGTAGTTCTGGCGCTGGATGCCGGCGCGCACGCCGCCCTGCCGCTGCGCGAAGATGGCGATCAGCCAAGGCGCGGTCTCGAGATAGGGCTTGCTGGCGTCGGTGCCGATCGGCTTGAGGGCGTCCAACCACTCTTCGCCCGCCTTGCCGGCATAGAACGCCTGTTCCTCTCGTTCGGCCGCCTCGCGCACGCGGGTCTTGGCCTCCGGCGAACCGATCACGGAGAAGAACCACGGCTGATGGTTGGCGCCGCTCGGCGCCGTGCCCGCTGCGAGCAGACAGCTCTCGATGACCTCGCGCGGCACCGGACGGTCCGAGAACTGGCGGACCGTATGCCGCTGGCGGATCTCCGCGTAGAACTCCTGGGCACGCCGCACCATATCCGGCTGCGGCAGTTCGCGGTAATCCATCAACGGCAGTTTGTCGTGTTCCTGCATTTTCAGACCCTTAGATGAACCGTGTTCAGATGACCCGACCGGGGTTCAAGATGCCCCGCGGATCGAGATGTTGTTTCAGGGCGCGCATCGTGAGGATCTCGGCGTCGGAACGCGTCACCCCCAACCACCTTTTCTTGCCCGTGCCGATGCCGTGCTCCGCGGAGACCGACCCGCCCTGCGGCAGCTCACCGTAGACGATGGCGTCCAGCGCCTCGGCATCATCCGCCGAGCGCAACGCCGTGAAGAAGTGCAGGTTGCCGTCGCCCAGATGGCCGAAGACGCCGAACGCGCGGACGCCGAGCTCGGCCTTGCAACGATCGCGCACCGTCGCGGCGTAGGACTCCATCAGCCCGATCGGCAACGAGACATCATGTGCAGTGGTGGGCGCCAGCTTGCCGAGCATCTCGCCCGCCGATTCCCGGATGTACCAGAGCCGCGCAGCCTCGCACCCCGAGGACGCGACGATGGCGTCGGCGACGCCGCCGTTCGACAGCGCCTCGGCGAGCACGGCCTCTGTCGCCTCCCGATCGGACCGCTCGTCGAGCAGTTCGACCTCGATGAGCGCGTAGTAGGGATGACGGAGGCCGAACGGTCGCGGCAGATCCATCACCGACAGCGCGCACTCGAGATAGCTGTCCCACATCGCCTCGAAGGCCGACAGGCGCGGCCCGAGGCGCCTCCGCAGCGAGCCGAGCAACGCCAGCAGGTCGGCGTAGTCCGCGGTCGCCACCAACGCCGTCATGCGTTCGCGCGGCTCCGGGTGGAGGCGCAGCGAAGCGCGCGTCACCACACCGAGAGTCCCTTCGGTGCCGATGAAGAGCTGCTTGAGGTCGTAGCCGGCGTTGTCCTTCAGGACCGTGTTGAGCGAAGTGAGCACGGTGCCGTCGGCGAGCACCGCCTCGAGACCGAGGACGAGGTTCCGGGTCATCCCGTAGCGCATCACCCGGTTGCCGCCCGCGTTGGTGGCGATGTTGCCGCCGATGGTGCAGCTGCCGCGCGACGGCAGGTCGAGCGCGAAACAGAGCCCCTCGCTGAGCGCCGTGTCCTGCACCGTCGCAAGCGTCGTCCCGGCGGCGACTACCATGACCGATGCGGTGGCGTCGAACTCTTCGACGCCGGTCATCCGTTCGAGGGACAAGGCGAGTTCGCCCGGCCGCGGCGTCGCACCGCCCACGAGGCCGGTCAGCCCGCCCTGCACGACCACAGGCCATGCTCGGGCGTGACAATACCTGAGCACCGCAGCCACCTCGGCGGTGGTACGGGGCCTGGCGACCGCGATCGGTGGGCAACGCTCCTTGCCGGCCCAATCGCGGCTATGACGCTCGAGCAAAGCGGGTTCGGTCAGCAAGCCGTGACCGTCCAGCAACGGCGCGAGACCCGACAGGAACGTATCGGTGCCGGGCCGCTCCTCCGCTGCGATGCTGTGTCGGGTCCCCATCATCCTCGGCCGCCAGAGCGCGAGCCGAGGCCCACACGACCCCTTCAGTATACTTGCTTTGTACACTATGTCGACTCGTGGGTCGCCGCCCGTTTGACGGAACGCCCGCCGGTCGCTAGCCTTACTGTATGCAACGAGTCGACGAGTTTTTCCCGCGCGACTACGGCGACGGGCGCGCCCGATTCCTCGCGCTCACGCAAGCCGCCGGCTTCTCCACCACCTCCTTTGTACACCCGGCGCACCGGGCACCGGACGGTGGCGAACTGGCCTGCGATGTCGCATGGTCGGGTCCGGCCGCAGCGTCCCGATTGCTGATCATCAGCTCCGGCACGCACGGTGTGGAGGGGTTCTGCGGCTCGGGCGCGCAGGCCGCCCTGCTCGCCTCCGGGGCGCTCGACGGGATGCCGGCGGACGCCGCGGTGCTGCTCGTGCATGCCGTGAACCCCTACGGCTTCGCCCACCTGCGGCGGACCAACGAGGACAACATCGACCTCAACCGCAATTTCATCGATCACAGCCGGGCGCCTGCGAATCCCGGCTATGACGAGATCCACGGCTGGCTCGTGCCCGATTCCTGGGACGGTCCGGCACGCGAGGAAGCGGACCGCGAGATCACGCGCTACCAGCAGGAACGCGGCATGCGCGCGTTCCAGGAAGCCATGACCGGCGGACAGTACAACCACCCTGACGGCCTGTTCTACGGTGGTCAGGCACCCGCCTGGTCCAACCTCACCTGGCGACGAATCCTGCGCGAGCATTGCGCACGCGCGGAAGAGATCGTCGCCATCGACCTGCACACCGGACTCGGTCCGTGGGGCGTCGGCGAGGCGCTGTGCGTCGCCTCGGAGGACGAGCACCGTCGGGCGGTCTCGATGTTCGGAGACCAGATCAAGTGGACCGGCGCAGGGACCTCCGTCTCGGCGCAGATCGGCGGCACGCTGGTGCACGCGGCGCACGCGGAGCTCGGCCCGGGGAAGCTGACGATGATCGGGCTCGAGTACGGCACCTACCCCATCCCCGAAACGCTGGAAGCACTGCGCGCGGAGACCTGGCTCGTAGCACGCGGTCGGACGGACTCGCTCGAGGCCGCCCGCATCAAGCAGCGGCTCAAAGATGTCTTCTACGTCGACGACCCGGCATGGAAACAGGCCGTCGTCGATCGGCTGATGGGGTTCGTTACGCGGACGCGCGAGGTATTCCGATGAACGCCCCCCGCCCGCGCACCCTCGCTCGTGCACCCCTGCCGCCGGATCCGCGGTCGTTCATCGCCTTCGGAGGTGAACTCGGCGCCGAGATCGAGCGCATCACCGAGGAAGCGGTCGCAGCCGGTCGTTGGCGCACGCCGGAGGACATCCACATCACGAAAGCTGCGCTGCCGCTCGCCTACTGGACCTACAAGTCCTGGAACCCGATCGTCCGCGCCATGCCCGGCAGCGACATCGAAGAGCGTCTCGAACCGTTCCGTCGCACCCGCTTCGACCTCACACCCGACGGCTTCGAGCCGATGTCGGAGCGCAGCATGAGCCTGTCCGGCGACCTGATGTGCACCAAAGGCCTCGACGACGCCAAGGACCGCTTCTACGAAGAGGTGGCCGAGTTGATCTTCGGTATCGACATCGCATACGCGAACCTCGAGTCGACGCTCACCGCGGGTGAGATCGCGGCGACCACATTCACCGAGGACGAGACGCCGAAGATCAACCTCACGCCGCGGCAGTACCAGACGATCATCGGCCATCGCGGTCGGCGCTTCGATGTCGTGCAGCTCGCCAACAACCACATCCTGGATTGCGGCGAAGAAGGCATCCGCACCACGATCGCGCAGTTGCGTGCCGACGGGGTCGAACAGGTCGGAGTGAACGAGACCGAGACCGACGCGATGCGGCCGCGCATCACCGAGATCGCGGGGCTGCGGATCGGCTGGGTCGCCCACACCTTCAGCGTCAACTTCAAGCCTTTCCCGGCGGACAAGCCGTGGATCGTCAACATGACGCCGATGCATCTGATGCCGGACCCGGATGTCTCCGGCATCGAGGCGCAGGTGCGCGCCTGCCGCGAGGCGGGCTGCGACCTCGTGTTCGTCTCGCTGCATTGGGGGCTCGAGTTCGAGCTCTACCCTCATCCCGACCAGCTGCGCTGGGCGCACCGCTTCGCCGAAGCCGGCGCGGACGCCGTGATCGGCCATCATCCGCATGTCGCACAGCCGGTGGAGATCTACCGGCCTGAGAGCGACCCCTCACGCACGGTGCCGATCCTCTACAGCCTCGGCAATCTCACCTCGCTGATCTCGCATCCGTCGAACGTCGCCAGCCTGGTCGCCCATCTGCGGCTGTCGACCGGGATGCTCGGCGGCATGCGCCGGACGCTCGTCACGGGACTCGAGCTCACGCCGGTGGCGCTCCTCGCCGAGAAGGGGCAGACCGGCAGCACGCTCAAGCTGTTCCCGGCGACCGTTCTGCTGGAGGGAAGCGGCGACGAGGCCACGGATGTCTATCTGTCGGAGGTCGCCGGCTACATCGATGTCGTCATCGGGGACGGCTGGCGCGCGCGTTGATCTCCGACGTCGGACCGGACATCGAGCCTGTCGCCGAGGTCAGCCGCGATCGACGATGGGATGCTCGGTGACCACCATCCGCGCCATGCGGCTCACATGGGCCATCACATCCGCGCGGGTCTCGGGCGCCGACGGCAAGGACAGCGCACTACGCGCGATCTCCTCGCTCTCGAACCACTCCTCCGCGATGCCGTCCCACTCGCAAGGGGTGCCCGCGGCGGCCGGCAGATCGTCGTGGTCGGTGCGGATGTCGACGATGTAGCGGTGGAGCATATCGCCGAGCTTCTCGCGGATCATCGGCGCGTGCCCGTCCAACCGCCAGCGGCGGAACTCCTCCATGGAGAGATGATCGGCTTTCTTCAGGAACCAGACGACCTTCACCATCGACCATCTCCGTGCGCTGCGGACTCCACGGCGCGAAACTGCGCCGAATTCATGTTGACACGATGTAGACAAGATTAATACAGTGCTTCGGCGATGCGCAGCGCCCCGGAAGAATGTGATGTGTTGGTCGTCGGATCGGGTGCCGCAGGACTGTCGACCGCCCTGACCGCGGCCGCGCTCGGACTCGATGTGGTCGTCTGCGAGCACGCCGACGTCCTCGGCGGTACCAGCGCCCTCTCGGGCGGCGAGGTCTGGATCCCCCTCAACCGCCAGACCGTCTTCCACGGCGGCTCGCACCCTTCTGCGCTGACGCTGGAGGTCCTAGAGGGCGGCCACTCTCGGGATGGACGGACACCGGCTGCGGAAAACCCCTAGAGAAGGCGCGTCAGCACGCTGTCACCATCCCCGGGATGCCCTGGCGTCTGCTGTCGACCCTCATCCTCCCCTTCCTCGGTTACTGCGTCGGTTTCGCAGCGGCCACGGTCGCGATCGATGCAGCTTTGCACGCCGCCGGTCTCGCATGGGTCGGGCGCTACCTCGGCATCCCGGGCTCGCTGTTGATCCTGCTGTCGCTCAGCTACTCGCTGCGTAAGCGAGGCAGGATCCACCGAGGTAGTCCACGGACGCTGCTCGCCTTCCACCAGTGGGCGGGCTGGGCCGGGGCGTCGCTCGTGTTGGTGCACGCAGGCCTGCACTTCGAGGCGATCCTGCCGTGGGTCGCGACGGCGGCGATGTGCATCAATGTGCTGAGCGGGCTCACCGGCAAGTTCTTGCTCTCCCGCACCCGTGAAGACATCGGCGAGCGGCGTCGCACGCTCGTCGCCGAGGGGCGCTCAGCCGCCGAGATCGAGGACCGGTTGCACGATGACCTCGCGGCCATGCGCCTCATCAATCATTGGCGCACGGTCCACATCCCGATCTTCCTCACCTTCGCGGTGACCGCGCTCGGGCACATCGTCAGCATCCTGCTGTTCTGGAACTGGCGATGAACCGCCGCACGCTCCTGGTCGTGATCACCGGGCTGGTCCTGATCGGCGGACTGACGTTCACCGCTGCGGATCTTTGGGTGGCGCCCGGCCATCCGACGCCCGGGCATCAGGCGATCGCGGGCGACTGCTTCGCCTGCCACCAGCCGTTCCGCGGCACGCCGGTCGAGCGCTGCACCGCCTGTCACGCCTTCGATCACGATGGTGTCGTCGACGGGATACGGTCCGTGCCCGCCAACGGCAAGATCACGCCGGGCTCACCCTTCTTCGCGCTGCACCGCGATGCCTCGGGACGCGCTTGCACGAATTGCCACACGGGGCATCTGACCCGCGACAAGACCTCGGCGACGACCTTCGACCACAGCGTGTGGTTCCCGCTAACCCCGCCCCATGACGCCGCCTGCACCACCTGCCATGTGGCCAGCGACTACACACGCTACACCTGCACGAACTGCCACGAGCATGCGCCGGACCGGCTCGCGCGCAAACATGCAAAAGAAGGCATCACCGACCTGCGCAACTGTGCCCGCTGCCATCGCAACGGGCGTGAGCGGGAGGACTGACGAAATATCGAGGGTCGGCGGCTAGCGGTGACTGGCGGAGAGGGTGAGATCGACTCGGGCCATCCATGGCCCTCGCCCCTACGCGCTCCGCGCCGCGGCGGGTGCACTCATCACGTCGGCGGATGCGGGATCGGGTGCCGTCTTGTCAAATCTTTGCCTGCAGGACGGGGGAATTTGCGCGATCTGCCATTGATGCGCTGCCGAAGATACCCTAGCGTGGGCCATGCACCGGATACCCCCGCGCGCCGCGATCCTGGCCCTGCTCATCGCGCTCACCGCCTGCGGCGGCGGCGGCGGGGCGACATCCGGACCGGTGACACCACCGGTCACGCCCCCTCCGCCGCCTCCTCCGCCCCCTCCACCCCCAGCGGCGGGGCCCTACCCCGCCGGCCTCAGCGACCAGAGCCTCGCGGTCGGCGGCACCGCGCGCCAGTTCCGCGTGCATGTGCCCGCCACACTCTCCGGAGCACCTAAAGCGCTGGTGTTCGTGCTGCACGGCGGCGGTGGCACGGGACTCGGCGTCGCGGACACGGGCGCGCATCCGCTGTCGGTGTTCCGCACCGTGGCCGACCGCGAGGGCTTCGTCGTGGTCTACCCCGGTGGGCTGCCGGCCACCGACGGCCAGGACGGCTGGGTCGACTGCCGCGCCGACAACGGCGTGTCGAGCGGCGCGGACGACATCGGGTTCCTCGCCGCCCTCATCGAGCGCGTGCGCGGCCAGTACAGCCTCGCGACGACCCGGGTGTTCATGGCGGGCGGTTCCAACGGCGCGATGATGACCCAGGCCTTCGCGATCGCGCGGCCGGACCTTGTGGCGGCGGTCACGAGCTCGGGCGGCAGCCTCGCCACCAACCCGCGTGCCGGCGCCTGCGCCGCGGGGCCGACGACGCCCAAGCCCATCCTGCTCGCGCACGGCACCGCCGACACCCAGATGCCCTATGACGGCGGCTGCGTCGCCAACCTCGGCGGCAACTGCAATCGCGGACAGGTGATCTCCGCGCAGGCGACGCGCGACCGGTGGCTGCAAGTCAACGGACTCGCCGGCGTGACGCCCACGCAGCAGGTGGTGGACCTCGACGGGAGCGACGGTGGCCCCGCGAACCGCCTCGACTATGCAGGCAGCACGCCGCTGCGCTGGTGGCGCCTCGACGGCGCCGGCCATACGGTTGCGAGCCGCATGGTGCTGGTGCCGCCGAACGCGACCACCGGTATCCAGAACCGCGACATCGAGTTCGCCGAAGTGACGTGGGCGTTCTTCAACGAGCGACTGTCAGGCGCGACGGTCCCTTCGTCGGAGCGGCAGATCAACGCCACGGCCACCGATCCCGCGATCACTGCGGAACCCGCCGCGGGCGAAGTGCCACACGTCGCGATCAACCCCTCGCCGTCGGTCAACCCGCGCGGGAAGTTGTTCGTCTTCCTGCCGGGCACGCAAGGGCGGACCACCCAGACTGTGCACATCCTGCGCGCCGCGGCCACGCGCGGCTTCCATGCCATCGGGCTCAACTATCCCAACCCGACCGCGATGGGCACGCTCTGCGGGACGAGCGCCGACCCCGAGTGTTACTGGAAGGCGCGCAGCGCCGTCGTGCTCGGCACCGGGACGACGGTGCCGGGGCAGACCCCGGTCGCGCGCGCCGACTCGGTGGTCAACCGGCTCGCGAAAATCCTCGCTTGGCTGCGCAGCAACCAGCCCGCCGAGAACTGGGGCCAATACCTGCTCGCCGACGGCAGCGTCGATTGGAGCAAGGTGGTGGTCTCGGGCCATTCGCAGGGCGGCGGCCATGCCGGCGTGCTCGCCAAGTCGTTCGCGCTCAGCCGCGCCTGTTACTTCTCCTCGCCGGCGGACTGGAACGAGACCACCGACCGGCCCGACGTCTGGACCGCAAGCAAGCCGAACGCGACACCCGCCGCGCGCCAATACGGCTTCGGCTCCGACAGCGACACGTTGGTCCCGAACGCCCGCGCGTCGGCGCACTGGGATGCCTTCGGCCTGTCGCGCCCGGCGTCAGGTCCGCTGCTGGTCGACGGCGGCACGCCGCCGTTCGCGGGATCGCAGCAACTGCGCACCGCCCTGCCGCCCAACCCTGCGAGCGCCGGCGTATCGACCGTGCTGCGCAACCACGGGGTCACCGTGGTCGATGCACTGACCCCCGTCGACGCGGACGGCAAGCCGCTGTTCGACACCAACGGCGTGTGGGCCTATCTCTGCTTCCAATAGCGATGCAGCGGGAACGGCCGTCTCGACAAGCGCGCTTCCGCCGATGCCCGCCCTACGCGCCCTTCGCCGTCACCCTCAGCCCCACGGCGCCGACCAGCACGAGTGCGATGCAGAGATACTGCATGGCGCCGAGCTTCTCGCCGAACGCCACCACGCCGATCGCCGCGGCGGCGACGATGCCGATCCCGGACCAGATCGCATAGACGACCCCGACGGGCAGCACCTTCATGGCGGGCGCCATCATCATGAAACAGCCCGAGTAGCAGGCGATCGACAACGCGCCCCAGTGCCAGCGCTCGAAGCCGTGCGAGAGCTTCAGCAGGAAGGTGCCCGCGATCTCGAGGGCGATGGCGAAACCGAGGTATGTCCAAGCGTTCATCTGATGACCTCTCAGGGGGCTGCGATGCGCCGCGTGTCGGATGTTTTACATCTTCAGGCGGAAAATGAGGCTATCACGGTCCGGGAACCGGTAGCCCTCCGGCAACCCGCTGCGGTCGATCACTTCGAAGCCCGCCCTGCGATAGAAGCCGTGGGAGCGCGCCGCCGCAGCCGGTGTATCGAGGAAGATCTCCTCGATGCCCTGCTCGCGCGCGAACCCGATCAGCTGTCCATAGAGCGCGGAGGCCGGTCCGCTCGCGCCCCGATGCAGCGCCGGGACGAAGAATTTCTTGAGTACGCCCTGACGAGCACCATAGCGCAGCAGTCCGATGCTGCCGATCACGACATCGTCCGCGCCGATCGCGACCCAGAACCCGCCCTCAGCATAGGCGCGCGGGATGTCCGCGAGATCGGGTTGATCCGCGACGGTCAGGTCGAGACCGTATTCCCCGTTCTGGATCGCGAGCACCATCGCGGTGATCTCGTCATCCCGTCCGCCCGTGTAGCGCTCGATCCGATGACTCATGCCCGTCGGTACCGCATCGCCACATCGCATCGCTCGTACCGGGCGCCGTACCGGGCCATGATCTCGGCGTCGTGACAGAAGCCGTTCTTTTCATAGAGGTGGATGGCTGCGGCACAGCGCGTGTTGGTCAAGAGGAAAAAAGGATCGCCATCCATAGTCTGCGCACGCGCGATGAGCGCCGCCAGCAGATACTCACCCGCCTTGAGCCCGCGGGCGCTCTCTCGGACGCCCATCTTCGTGAGTTCCAGCCCACCGTCCTTGGCCGGCATCAAGGCGCCCGCGCCGACGATGCCCAAACCGCGCGCCTCGACGAACAGGATCGTGCCGCCCGCATCGATGATCCGCTCGCGCGGATGGTCGAGGACATCCTGGTCGGTGGGCTCCATGCGGAACATGGCGTTGATCCACTCGGCGTTGATGTCGCGGAAGTGCACGGCGAGGTCATCCGAGTACTCGCGGATCGTCAACGCGCTGCCGGCGCGCTCCGACCAAGCGTCGAGCGGTGCAACGGCGAGCGTCGCCTCCATCGCGCCGACGACGCCGATGAATCGGTCGAGTTCCTCACCCAAGAGCGCACGCACCGCCGCTTCCGCCTTCGGCCAGACGTCGAGTTTCGCCTGTGCCAGCACGCGCTCCCCTTCCGTGGTCAGCGAGATGGTCCTTTGCCGCTGGTCGGCGCCATGCCGGGACTTCAAAAGACCGAGCCTGACCAACTGCCCGACCGAGCGGGTGATGCCAGGCTGACTGATGCCGATGGCCTGGACCAGCTGCCCGATGGTGAGCGGCGCCGCTTCCAACGCCGCCAGGATCGACATGTGGGACGGCTGGGCCTGTAAACCGGCATCGGCAGCGATTCGCGCCGCACCGGACTGCAGCCGTTCACTGAGGCGCTTCAGCCGGCTGCCGAGGAAGGCGGGGCCGAGCTCGCGGAGGACATCCATCAGACACCTGCTGGGCCATTTATATAACGCGTTATATTCTTGCACCGCGCGCACGACAGGTCCAGCGATACGCGTGTGGGCGTGATGATTTTCGGGCCACTGGATGGCACGATGGAGTCCGTATGACGAGATCGCTGCGCCGGATGGGGATCCTGGTCGACACCGTGGGCGGCGAGCGCCGGATGCGCCGCTTCCGCGAGGGCTGGCCGGCGACGAGTTCGCCCGGCGTGAAGTTCCATCGCGTCGGCCCGGTGCAGTTCCGCTACCGCGAAGCCGGCGCCGGGCGCACGATCGTGTTCACCGCGGACCCGCCGATGACGCTCGAGAACTACGACGAGCTCATCGCGACCTTCTCGCCCGCGTACCGCGTCATCGTGGTGGAACTGCCGGCGATGGGTTTCTCGGCCGCCGGCACCGCCTTCGGCTTCGGCTTCCGCGAGACCAACGACCTGCTGGCGCGCTTCCTGCGGGAGGTCTGCGGCGAGGGCAGCGTCTTCGCCTTCTCGTGTGTCGCGAGCCTCGCCGCGCACGACATCGCCGCGCGCATGCCGGAGCTCGCCTCGCGGCTGTGCCTGCTGCAGGGCGGCGACTTCGCCGCGTTCGCGCGTTGGAAGGCGGGCCGCGATCCGCGCGGCGTGCTCGGGCGACCCGTCATCGGCCAGTTCGTCATGCGCAAGCTCGCACCGAAGCGCATGTCCGCGTGGTACTCGGTGTCGGTCGGCCGCCGCGAGAAGATCGACGGTTTCTGCCGCTGCGCCGAACGCTCGTTCGGCCACGGCGCCGCGTGGTCGCTGGCGAGCGCCTATCAGGGCTACATGTCGGAGACCGGCGACACGCCGGTGCCGGCACAGCCGATGCTCTCGATCTGGGGCAGCGCGGACGGGTCGCACCCGCCACAGAACGTCCACACCCTGCGCGCGCTGCGGCCCGATGTCCGATGCGAGACCTTGGACGCGCTCGGGCATACGCCGGAACTGGAGGCCCCGGCAGGGGGGTTGGCCATCATCCGGCGCTCGGACCCTCACGGACGGTCGGCGCGACGGGGCGCCATTCCC
>CAYTYU010000014.1:25473-27279 GCA_964440815.1 uncultured Chitinophaga sp. | reverse complement strand
GAGGTCCGCGAGCGCGGCGCGGTCGATGCGCTGCTTGCTGAAGTCGAGGTGGACGTCGTGCGCCTCGGCGCGCATCGACTCCGCGCGGGCCGGTTCGATGTCGAAGAGCTCGCGCAGGTGCGCCCGCCCGAGGCGCGCGGCGTGCGCGACGAGGAGGCGGTGGGCGGGCAGCGCGTCGAGCGGCGGGGTGTCGGCCATGTCGGGCCGTAGGATAGGAGCATGCCCGACACCGTCCCGACCGCCGTGCTGGCGATGACCGGCCAGTCCATCTGGGTGGACAACATCACGCGCGACATGCTGCGCGGACAGCTGCAGGAGTACATCGCGCGCTGGTCCGTGGTCGGCCTGACCTCGAACCCGACCATCTTCGCCAAGGCGATCGCCGGCAGCCGCGACTACGACGCGCAGGTGGCCGAGCTCGCCGCCCGCGGGATGGACGAGGAGGCGATCTTCTTCGAGCTGGCGCTCTCCGACCTTGGGCGCGCGTGCGAAATGTTCCTCCCGACCTTCGCGCGCACGGGCGGCGTCGACGGCTGGTGCTCGCTCGAGGTGAGCCCGCTGCTTGCCGACGACGCGCGGAGCACGGTGGAGCAGGCGGTGGCGCTGCATGCACGCGCCGGCCGGCCGAACCTCTTCATCAAGGTGCCCGGCACCGCGGAGGGCGTGCCGGCGATCGAGGAGCTCACGTGGCGCGGCATCCCCGTCAACGTGACGCTCCTCTTCTCGACGGCGCACTGGCGTGCCGCGGCCGAGGCGTACCTCCGGGGCCTGGAGCGCCGCGCTGCGGAGGGCAAGTCCCTCGATGTCTGCAGCGTGGCGAGCCTCTTCGTCTCGCGGTGGGACACGTTGCTCGACCCGAAGCTGCCGGCCACCCTGAAGAACCGGATCGGCCTCGGGATCGGCGCCGACTGCTACGCGGAGTACGTGGCCATGCATGCCACGCCGCGGTGGCTGGCCCTGGAGTCGAAGGGCGCGCGCCCGCAGCGGCTCCTCTTCGCGAGCACCAGCACCAAGGACCCGGCGCTCCCGGCGACGCTGTACGCCGCGGGACTCGCGGCGCCGCGCACGGTGGACACCATGCCGGAGGCCACGCTCAGGGCGATCCACGCGGGCCCGCCCGTGACGGGGGTGCTGCCCACCGACGGCGGGCCGCTGCGCCGCGCGCTCGCGGAAGCATCCGCCGCGGGCATCGACCTCGACGCGGCGGCGGCCGAGCTGCAGGCGCAGGGCGCCAAGAGCTTCGTCCAGAGCTGGAACGACCTGCTCAAGGACATCCGAGCGAAGAGCGGGACGCTGGCGGCCCGATAGTGACCTGGATGCAGGGCTTCCTCGACGAGCTTTCCTGGCGCGGGCTGCTCCACCAGACGACGTCGGAGTCGCTGCCGGCGTACCTCTCGACGCCGGGGCGCGTCGGGTACGCAGGCTTCGACCCGACCGCAGACAGCCTGACCGTCGGCAACTACGTGCCCATGAAGCTGCTCGCGCACTGGCAGCGCGCCGGGCACCGCCCCGTCGTCCTGATGGGGGGCGGCACCGGCCTGATCGGGGACCCCAGCGGCAAGAGTGCCGAGCGGCAGCTCCTCGACGAGGAGGCGGTGCGGCACAACGTCTCGCGCCAGCGCGAGATCTTCGCGCGCGTGATCGACTTCTCCGCGACCGGCGACCGCGCCGCCACGGTCGTCGACAACGGCGACTGGCTGCGCGGGCTGGGCTACATCGAGGTGCTGCGCGACGTCGGAAAGCACTTCAGCGTCAACCAGATGGTCATGCGCGACTCGGTGCGCACGCGCCTGGAGGGCCGCGAGC